>NZ_VFVA01000023.1:0-98795 GCF_006442155.1 Mesorhizobium sp. B2-4-14
CACCGGACAATTGCGACGGGCGGCGGTCGAGCAGCGTGTCGAGGCCGAGGATGGCAGAGGCCTCGGCGACGCGGCGATCCATCTCGTCCTTGGCGGCTCCCGCGATCTTGAGCGAGAAGCCGAGGTTCTCGCGCACCGTCATGTGCGGATAAAGCGCGTAGGACTGGAACACCATCGAGATGTTGCGCGAGCGCGGCGGCAAATCGTTGACGACGCGTCCGCCGATCTCGATAGAGCCGGCGCTGATCTCTTCCAGACCGGCGATCATGCGCAGCGTCGTCGACTTGCCGCAGCCGGAAGGGCCGACAAGCGCAATGAATTCGCGGTCGGTGATGTCGAGATCGATACCGTGCACAATCTCGATATTGCCGTAGCGCTTGGTCAGCTTTTTGAGGGAAACCGTTGCCATTCTGTCAGCCTTTCACCGCGCCGGACGTCAGGCCGCCGACAAGGTGTTTCTGGACGATGTAGGTGAGGGTGAGCGCCGGGATGATCATCACCACGGCGAGCGCGCACATACCGCGCCAATCGATGGTGAACTCGGCCGTGTAGTCGAGCAGGCCGACCGGCAGCGTCTTGGCGCTGACCGAGCGGGTCAGCTGCGAGGCCAGCGCGAATTCGTTCCAGCAGGTCAGGAAGGCGAAGATGGCCGCCGATGCGATGCCCGGCCCGGCCAGCGGGAATTCGACCTGCCAGAACGCCTGCCAGCGTGTGCAGCCGTCGATCTGCGCTGCCTCTGCGAGGTCCTTCGGTACCTGGCGGAAGAAGCCGTCGATCAGCCAGATCGTGAACGGCACGTTGAGCGCGACATAAGCGAGGATCAGCCCGAAATGCGTGTCGATGATGCCGAGCCGCACATAGAGGAAGAACAGCGGCAGCGACAGCGCGATCCCGGGCACGGTGCGGGTCAGCATCAGGCCGAGGAAGACGCTCGATTTGCCGCGGAAACGGTAGCGCGCGAAGGCATAGCCGCCGGCCATGCCGATGGCCACCGCGATGACCGTCGAGGTCACCGAGATGATCAGCGAGTTGCGGAAATATTCGATCACCGGAATGCCGCCCTTGCCGATGCCTGAGAACATCGCGATATAGGCGTCGAATGAAATCTCCTTAGGGATCCACACCGGCGGCTTGGCCATGATCTCGACTGTTGGCCTGAGCGACGACAGCACGATCCACAGGCCAGGCAGGCAGATGGTCAGCATCGCTAGGAACAGCCCGATGCGATAGACGATGCCCAGCAGCCGGCGCTTGAGGCGGGCGGAAGAATTCTCGTCCATTCTCACGACGCCGCCCTTCACCACTCGGCCCCGATCTGCGTGCGCGCCGCGGCGAGCTTGTTGAAGAAATAGACGGTGAAGGCGATCGACAGCAGGATCGAGAAATAGGCCATGGCGTTGGCCATACCCATGCGCCCGTCGCTATAGGCGGTGCGCGCCACCAATGTCCAAAGCAGCTCGGTGCGGCCCGCCGGTCCGCCATCGGTCATGATCTTGACGATGTCATAGGCGCGCGCCACGTCGAGCGAGCGGATGGTCATGGCGATATAGGCGAACGGCATGACGAACGGCCACGTCACATAGCGGAAGGTCTGCCACGGCGTGCAGCCGTCGACACGCGCCGCCTCGATCGGTTCCTTGGGCATGGCGAGCAGGCCGGCGAGGATCAGGATGGCGAAGATCGCCGTCGACGACCAGATCTCGGCGATCGAAATGGCGATGAAGGCGAGGTGCCCCTCGATCAGCCACGGTATGGCATCGCTGGTGACGCCGAGCGACTGCAGCGCATTGTTCACCAGGCCGATATTGTCGTTGAACATGAACTTGAACTGGAAGCCGACGAGGATCGGCGAGAACATCATCGGAAACATCATCAGTGTGCGCAGGATGCGTTGTCCGCGCGTCGCCTTCTCGACCAGCATGGCCAAGCCAAGCCCAAGCAGCATTTCGAGATTGAGCGCGATGGTCAGCAGCAGCACGGTGCGCCCGAAGGCCCACCAGAAATCCGCGCTGGACAGAATCGAAAGATAGTTTCGGAAGCCGACGAAAACGAAGAACGTCTCAGGCCGCGTCAGTCGGAAGGGCGTGAAGCTGGAATAGAGCGACAAAATCAGCGGCACCACGACGACCGCCGCCAGCACGATGATGGCTGGAAGCAGCAGCAGGAACGGCGCGGACGGCTTGAAGCCCTTCATCAGGATTCCGTGACATGTTGTTTTGATTGTCGGCGTACTCGTCGAACCAGCCGACGGAAGCACCACGCGGCGCACTCAAGACGCGATCGCCTCCCCCAGTGCTGATGGGGGAGGCAGCCTTGGGAGCAATGCTTAGAGTTTACCGGCGTCCTGCAGGATTTGCGTTGCCTTGACGGCGGCCTCGTCCAATGCCTGCTTGGAGGTCTTGTCGCCGAGGATCGCCGCCTGCAGTTCGGGATAGACGGCGTTCGAGATTTCGATCCACTCGGGCGTCTGCGGCACGGCGAAGGCGTGCTTGGCTTCTTCCTGGAAGGCGGAGAGAACCTCCTTTTTGTAGGGATCGTTGGCGGCCTGCTGCAGGTCCCAGTCCCAGACCGCGGTGCGGGTGGGCAGCGGGCCTGCCGCGGCCTCGAGCTTCTGGCTGTCCTCATTGGTCAGCCACCATACGAGCGATGCGGCGGCCTCCTTGTTCGGGCAGTTCTCGGTCACCGAGAAGCCATGGAAACCCGACCAGCCGGTGCGCTTGCCGGAAGAACCCTTCGGGGCAACTTTCACGCCGACATTGCCGGCGACCTTGGACGACTTCGGGTCGTTGAAGAAGCCGGCCCAGCCCGGCCAGTCCAGGTTGATGGCGACGGTGCCGGAGGCAAAGCCCTGGCCGAGATCGTCCCAGAGATAGTTGGTGGTTCCGGCCGGCACGGCCTTGGCCTTGTAGAGGTTGACGAACCAGTCGAGCGCCCGGACGCCGGCCTCGGAGTTGAAGACCGGCTTGCCGTCCTTGTCGAGATATTCGCCGCCCTCGGCGACCACCATTTCATAGAAGCGGCCGTTGATCGCCTCTTCCTTGCCGGCGAACTGCGTGCCGTAGAAATTGGGAGGGTTGGCGAAGAACTCGGCCTGGTCCGTCACTTCCTTCCAGGTATCCGGCGGCACCAGGTCATAGCCGTATTTCGCCTTGAACTTAGCCTTGTTGTCGGCGTTCTCGTAGAGGCTCTTCTGGTAGTAGAGAGCGGAGACGTCGAACTGCGCGCGCGGCAGCATCTCCAACTTGCCGCCAATGGTCGCCGCCTTGATCGTCGAAGGCACGAAGGCGTCGATCTCCGACTTCGGCAGCAACTTGCTGAGGTCGGTGTAGAGGCCCGTATATTGCGGCGCGAAGGACGAATGGTTCCAGCCGACGCACCAGTTGGTGCTGCCCGAGGCGATGTCGGATTTGAGCTCCTTGTCAATGTCGAAGCCGTTCTTCTTGGTCAGGATGTTGACCTTGGCGCCGGTGGCCTTCTCCCATTCGGGAATGCGCTCATAGAGCTTTTCATATTGCTGGCCGCCGATCAGCTTTACGTCGACGGTCACGCCTTCGAACTTGCCGGGCAGGTCGCCGGCAAGCGCAGTGCCTGCACCTGACGCAAGCACCAATGCACCGGCGCACACGCCGGAAAGCAGTCTGTTCATTTGGTTCCTCCCTGGGTGCGCCTTGGTGGCGACCGCAACTTATTCGCGTGACAACAAGTGCTACATTCATATACAAACAAAACATTCATACATACGTCAAGGCGAATTTTGTTTCCGACACCCACGCGCCTGCGTATATGAAGAATCGAATTCACTGGAGGGATGCCCATGGACGACAGCGAAGACGAGCGCTACCGCGCGCCGGCGCTCGACAAGGGACTCGACATTCTGGAACTGTTGGCTGGTGTCGACGGCGGCCTCACCCAGGCCGAAATCGCCAAGAAACTCGACCGCAGCCCCAATGAGTTCTACCGCATGCTCGACCGGCTGGTGCGGCGCGGCTATGTCACAAGGCTTGACGGGGATCGCTATTCCCTGACCCTGAAACTGTTCGGCCTGGCGCAGTTGCACGCGCCGGTGCGGCGGCTGGTCTCCTACGCCACACCGCTGATGCGCGAGCTGGCCGAGACCTCGCAGCAGGCCAACCAACTCGTTGTTTTTGATCGAGGTTCCGCTGTCGTTATCGCTCAGCAGGAGGCGCCGAACTACTGGGGCATCTCGATCCGGGTCGGCTCTCATATCAGCCTTTTCGACACGGGTTCCGGCCACGTGCTGCTTGCCTTCCGCTCACCTGAGGAGCGGCAGATGATGATTTCCGAGCATGTCCGCAGCACCGACAAGACCTTGCAATCGGCCGAATTCTACGCCCGCCTCGACCAGATCCACGATCGCGGCTATGAGATGATGGCCTCGATGCAAACCGCCGGGGTCTATAATCTCTCAGCACCGGTGCGCGGTTCCGACGGCAAGGCGATTGCGGCGCTGTCGATTCCCTACATCAGCGTGATCAACACGCCTTCGGCACCGGATATGACCAGGACCATCGAGCTTTTGCTGGCCACGACCGGGAAGCTGTCGCACTTGGCTGGATCGGCTGTCGGCGCGGCGGCATGAATTCTTATTTGAATGAAGAATTCCTCCGTGAGATGATTTGAAAATGCTGGAGGGAGGAGCCTCACCATGATCATCGACACCCATCTGCATCTCATCGATCGCTCGGCCTTGCGCTATCCCTGGCTTGCCGGTGTGCCGGCGCTTAACCGTGATTTCTCCTATGACGAGTACGCCGCGGAGGCGCGGCGGGTCGGTGTCGAACGCGTGCTGCATATGGAGGTCGATGTCGATGCGGCCGACATCGAGGCGGAGACGACCAGGGTCGAAGGGCTGTCGCGGCAGCCGGGCAGCATGCTGGCCGGCGCGATTGCGTCCTGCCGGCCGGAAGAGCCTGGCTTTGCCGCCTATCTCGAGCGGCAGCGGACAAATCCCTTCGTCAAGGGCTTCCGTCGCGTCCTCCACGTCGTGCCCGATGACTTGTCGGAAGCTGCGCTGTTTCGCGACAACATCAAGCGGCTTGGCGGCACGGACCTGACTTTCGACCTCGTGGTCCTGCCGCACCAGATTCCCAAGGCGATCGCGCTGGCCGATTTGGCGCCCGACGTGCAGTTCGTGCTCGACCATTGCGGCGTCCCTGACATCAAGGGCGGGGGCGAACACCCCTGGCGCGAGCACATGGGCGAGATCGCGCGCCGGCCGAATGTCATGGCCAAGATTTCTGGCGTGGTCGCTTACGCCGATCCCGGCAGTTGGACCGTCGACACCCTGCGGCCCTATGTCGAACTCACGGTTCGTTCGTTTGGCTGGGACCGCGTCGTCTGGGGCAGCGACTGGCCGGTCTGCACGCTTGGTGGCGGCCTCTCGACCTGGGTGGCCGCGACACATGCGCTGCTTTCCGGCTGCGGCGTGGCGGAGCGCGAGGGATTGCTGTCCGGGAATGCCCGCAAGCTGTGGCGGTTGGAATAGTCGCGTTCAGATGGTCGTCCAGACGTGCCGTTCACGGCCGTAGAGCGAGACCAGCAGCACGATGATAAGGCCGAGCGCAGCCTGCACCGCCGAGGGTTGGAAGCCGAGCCCGATCAGCAGCGTGTTGATTTCGGTCAGCACCAGCACGCCGGCGATCGTGCCGAGATAGCTGCCACGCCCGCCGACCAGCGCGGCACCGCCGACGACCACGGCCGCGATGGTCTGGAACAGGTAGGGTTGGCCGACATCGCCATAGGCCGAACCGGTGAAGCCGAGCAGCAGCACGCCCGCGACGGCGGCGAAGAAGGCGCTCGCCGCATAGGTGATCACCCACATGCGGACGGGATCGATCAGCGCCAGCGGCGCCGCGCCCGGATTGCTGCCCAGCGCATAGAGCCGCCGTCCATAAGGCGTCCGTTCCAGCACCAGCACGACGAATGCCGCCAGCACGGCGAGACTAGGCACCAGCCACGGAACGGGCAAGGGGCCGGCCGATCCGCCGATCGATACGAAGCTGGAAACTACCAGTGGCGCGGAGCCTGACGGGAAGCCGGCGGTCCACAACAGCACCAGCCCCTGCACGATCATGCCGATGCCGAGGGTGACGATAAGCGGCTGGATGTCCAAACTGCGCGAGATCAGGCCGTTCAGTCCGCCGATGACGAGCGCCAGCACCCCGACGAGGCCGCAGACGAGAAAGAAGTTCCAACCGTCGCCGTAGAGCTGCGCCGCGACGACATTGGCGAAGCCGATGACGAAGGGGATCGAAAGATCGATGCCGCCCATGATGACGACCAGCGTCTGCCCGATCGAGGCGACAGCCAGCAGCGACGCCAGCACCAGCATGGCGCGTACCGCGAACGGGGCCGAATAGCCCGGGATAAGAATGGTGCCGGCAAGGTGCAGAAGCGCCGCGACACAGAAGGCGCCGATGACGCGGGCATTGGTTGTCGCGAACAGGTTCCGGCCGGCCATTTCAGCGTGCCCTCATGGCTAAACGTTCCTGCAGCGCGGTCAGCATCACCGCCAACACCAGTATGGCGCCATAGGCGATCTGCAGCACGAAGGTGGAGACGTTGAATGTCGTCAGCACGCTCTGCAGCAGGAAGATATCGATGGCGCCGATGGCGGCACCGGCCACGCCGCCACGTCCGCCGGCGAGGCTGACGCCGCCAAGCGCCACGGCGGCGATGGCGATCAGCGTGTAGGTCGGCCCGATATTGGGATCCGCGGAGCCGATCAGCGCGGTCAGCATCAGCCCGGCACAGCCGCCGAGGATGCCTGATATGACATAGGCGATGAAGCGCACCCGCGTGACATCGACGCCGGCGGTGTAGGCGGCGCGGTCGTCGCTGCCGACCGCCATAAGCTGATCGTAATAGGGAGTGCGCCGCACCAGCCCCCAGCCGATGAACATCAATAGAAGAGGCAGCAGCGACCACGGCCCGGCCAGCGCCTTGAGCCATGCAGGCGCCGGGCCGATCGGCGCCGGCAGGATCGTCAGCGTAATGCCGGTGAGGATCAGATAGGTGCCGAGCGTGGCCACGATCGGCTGGATGCGCACCACCGTCGCCAGGAAACCGTTGGCCGCGCCGACCAGCGCGCCAATGAGCAGGGCCGCCGGCACAAGCAGCAGGGGCGACGAGATGCCGGCCTTGAGGAAAAGCACCTGGATCACGACAGCATTGACGAAACCCATCAGCGGCCCGACCGAAATGTCGATGCCGCCACGGCCGGCGAGGATCACCGGCGTCGAGGCGATTGCCGCGCCGACGAGAGGCGCGGCCAGTCCGACCAGCGCGCCCCAGGACCCCGGCTGGAATCGGGCCGGGCTGAGGATGAGATTGACCGCAAGCAGGATGACCAGCAGCACGACAGCGAAGCCGACGCTTCGCGAAAGGGACGAAAGGCGCGGGTTCATGCCGCGCGTCCGAACATGGCTGTTATCACGTTATCGGTATTCATGGCTTCACCCGAGATTTCCGCGGCAACCTCGTTTTCCCTGAACACCAGCACGCGACGACAAAGCAGAAGAATCTCCTCGATCTCGCTGGACAGGATAACGAGCCCCATGCCGTCGGCCGTCAGCCCGCGAAAGACGTCGTAGAGAACATGCCGCGTCGCCACGTCGACGCCGCGCGTGGGATCGTTGAGAAGCAGGATTGACGGCTCCAGCGCCAACGCCCGCGCCAGCAGTACTTTCTGCTGGTTGCCGCCCGACAACGTGGTGATCGGCGCATCGGGTCGGGGTGCCGAAATGGACAGCCTTTCGCGATAGATGTCATAGCGCGCCTTGCGCGCCGCTGGGCTGATCAGGCCGAGGCGTGTATCGCGCCCCAAGGTCGATACGGCGAAATTGTCGAGCACCGACTGCGTGGGAAAAATGCCGTTTGCGCGCCGGTCGCGCGGCAGATAGGCGATGCCGCTGGCAACGGCTCTGCGGAACCCGATGATCTTGTGCGACGCGCCGGGCAGGGCCAACTCGATCGAGCCGCCGAGCGGCGGCGTCAGGCCCGCGAGCATCTTGAGGAACACTTCCTGGCCGTGACCATCGAGGCCGGCAAGACCGACGATCTCGCCGGGAGCGATCAATTGCGTGATCGGGTTGGCTTCAGCCGCAATGACGAGGTCGCGGATGGCGAGCCCGCGAAAATCTGAGGCGGCGCGATCAGCCATGCGCCAGCTCCGCTGCCGTGCGCGGTGCCATGGCCTTCAACAGTTCAGCGGGCGTCGAAGCGCCGCGCTCCTCGGTGCGCACCACGGTGCCTCCGCGAAGGATCGAGATGCGATCCGAAAGCGACATCACCTCGTCCATGCGGTGCGTAATGAACAGGATGAGGCAGCCTTCACCGGCCAAGGTACGCATCAGCGAGAAAACGGATTCACGGTCGGCGAAGTCGAGCGCGGCGGTGACTTCGTCAAGGATCAGGATCTTGGGGTTGCGCACGACCGCACGGGCGAGAACGACGAGTTGCTGCGCGGCGAGCGGCAACAGGCCGGCTGGCTTGTCGAGAGGCACGTCGGTAATCGCGAAGCGCTTCAGCGCCGCTGCCGCCCTGTCGCGGCGCTCGTTGCGGGGCACTGTGCGCCGGAGCAGCCCATCGAGGCCGAGCAGGATGTTGTCGGTCACGGTGCGGTCTGGTGCGATCAGCACTTCCTGAAACACCGTGGCGAAATCTTGCGCCTGGAAGGCCGAAGGGTTGCTGCCCGAAAAAGGCTCGCCCTGCAGCAGGATCGTACCGCTGTCCGGCTGCACGATTCCGGACAAGAGCTTGACCATCGTGCTCTTGCCCGAGCCGTTCTCGCCCAGGATGGTGTGGATGGTCCCTGCCCGGAACGCGATCGAAGCGTCCGCGAGCGCGACCGTCTCGCCATAGCGTTTGGATATGTTCCTGATTTCAAGCATGCCGTGTTTCGAAGCTGGCAAGCCGGCTCCCCTGAAAGGAGCCGGCTCGTTGTGTTTGTCTGTCGCAGGCGTTACTTCGCGCAGGCGTCGGGCACCTTCGAATAATCCCAACCCTTGGTCGGTGCGGGGTTGGAGAAATAGGTGTCGAGCCATTCCTCCGGCATCGGGTCCTTCGGTGGGATCGGAAAGATGGAGACTGCATCCGGCGTCATGCAGTCCTTGTACCAGGCGCCGAGGTCGGCGTTGTGGACCGGCGGGATCGGGATCAGCAGCGTGTTCAGCTTCGGCTTCTGGCCGTCCAGCATGCGCTCGCCGACCCGGAACAGCGTCTCCGCGGTCCAGTGCGGCAGCACGGCATGGCCTTCGAATCGATACTTGTCCGGATTGGCTTTCCAGTAGCCCAAAGCGTCACCCGTGATCGAACCGGTGATCAGCGGCGCCGGCCGGCCAGCCTCGGCGAAGGCCTCTGCGACGACGCGGCTTTCGCTGCCGGTCGTCCACACCGCGTCGATCGGCGCCGGATTGGTGGCGATCGCCTGCAGCACGACCGTCTTGGTGACGTTGGCCGTCCAGTTTCCGTTGACGGTACGCGAGATCTTCAGCTTCGGATTTTCCGCCAGCGCCTTGTCCGCGCCCTGGCGCTCCTGCACCACGATCGGGTGGCCGGCAATGCCTTCGACCAGCAGGATGCTGGCGCCATCCGGCTCGGCCTTGCCGATCGCCATCATCATGTCATAGCCCCAGCGCGCATAGTTGGAATCGACATTGATCGCGTTCGGGCTGGTCACCGAACCAGCAGCCGTGATGAACGGGATGCCGGCCTTGGCTGCCGCGTCGATCGCATCGTCGAGCGCCGTCGCCGAGCCCGGGATCGAGGTGATGATCGAGCACTTCTTGTCGATGAAGGCGCGGATCTGATTGATCTGCTGGCTGGCATCGTTGTTGGAATCCGAGACTTCGAAGCTGGATACGGTGCCGTCGGCAATCAGCCCATCGACGAGGCGTTTCAGCTCCTTGGTGACCGTCACCCGCCACGGATTGCCCTGGTAGGATTCCGAGTGGCACCATTTCCAGGGCTTCGGCGGCGGGGTGAAGTTGTCCCAGGCCGAGGGCAGCACCTTCTGCGGCGCGCCGTCATACTGCGCCTTGAGTTCGGTCGGCAGTCCGCCGATGACGCCCTGGACATCCTCGGCAAAGGCGGTCGTCGCAAGTGAGGCGAGAGCGGTTGCGGCCAGCAGGCCGCGGATCGTGTTTTTCATTATTGTCTCCTCCGTTCGGTTTGGTTCAGGCTCCTCCACCGGCAGCGCCGGACACCTGCACTGGGTTACTTTCCCGGAACAGGCGATTGAGATCGGCGACGACCTGGCCGGCGGGGTGGCCTGAAGTCATGCCGGAATTGACGCGATCGGACGCCGCTTGCTGGAACGTCATGTAACCGTCATGGCGCGGCCGCACCCAAGCGCCTTCGAGCGTGGCGCGCGTATCCCTGTAGAAATTGCCGGCCGCCGCATTGACCATCCGGTCCTCCCAGGCGGCGGCATGGCCCGGCTGACCGCCAGCGGCAGCATAGGGACCGCGTTGGACGTCGCCGCTGGCGATCCAGTAGGCGAAATCGATCGCGGCCTCCTTCGCCTTTGAGAAGGCCGATACAGCGATCCCGGTGCCGCCAAGCGCCGAACCGACCGGGCCAGCGTTCCCGATGACCGGGATGTCGGCAAAGGCCAGCCGATTTGGGCGAAACCCGGCCATCGCATAGGAGACATAACCATAGATCAGCGGCACGCAGACGATGCGGGAGCCGGCCTCAGCCATGCGTTCGGAGACGGCAATCGGATCCATCTCGAAGCAGGCAGGATCGAGCACCGCGGCAATCTCGCGCATCCTCTCGAAGACTTCGCTGCCCGTCTCGACATCGATCAGATCGCGCGACGGATCGGTCGCGCAGGGATGCCCGAGATTGCCGGCCAGCGTGTAGAAGGTCATCAGACAATGCGGCGGCCGCAGCGGCAGCAGCACACGGCCTTGCCGGGCAAGATCGAGCACCTCGCTCCACGTCGCTGCCGGCGCATCGAGCGCATCCGGCCGCCAGGCCTGGACTTGGGTGGCCGCATCGATGGGAAAGGCCCATTGCCGGCCTTGCCAGGCGTAGCTTGGATAGGACTGGCCGACACTGCCTGCGGCAAGTGCTGCGCGCTCGGTCTCGCGCTCCACGACATCCAGCGGCTCGAGGCAGCGCTCGGCCGTGATCTGCCCGACATGCGGATGGTCGATGACGATCAGGTCGTAGGCGCGCGCCAGCTCCTCGACGGGGAAGGATTCGAAATCCTGCAGCGAGCGCTTGTCCCATTCGATCGTGACGCCGGTCTTCTCTTTCCAGAGCAACGAGCAGGCGACCATCGGATCGTAGCCGCGCGGATGGCTCCAGGTCATGCCCTTGAGCGTCTGGGAACTCACAGGCCGAACTCCTCGCGAATCCCTGCGCTGTGCTCACCGATGCGTGGCGCTGCACGGTCGACCTTGGCCCTGATGCCATCGACCCTCAGCGGCGAACGGGTGGTGAGGATGGAAACATCGTCCTCGCGCGTCACCGTCTGCAGCATGTCGAGAGATTGAAAACCCTCGCTCGCCAGCATTTCCGGCCAGGTCAGCACCTTGGCGCACCAGATGTCGGCCGGCTCCAGAATGGCAAGCCATTCGTCGATTGTTTTGGTGGCGATCCTCTGCGCGATGATCGCCTTGATGTCGTCGCGGGCCGTAAACCAGGATGCCGGCTTGTCGCGATATGGCGCCAGTTCGTTCAGCGACAGCAGATCGGCCAATTTGGGGATCGGTGTCATGGCGATGGCGAGATAACCATCCTTGGCCGGATAGACGCCGTATGGCGCCGAGAGATAGGCGTGCGCGCTGCGGAAGCTCGAGCGCCTGGGCAAGCGGCGGCCGTCATTGAGATGCGTGGTCAGCACCTCGAACTGGAAGTCGACCAATGCTTCCAGAAGGCTGGTCTCGATATGGCTGCCCTGGCCGGTGATGCCGCGCCGCACCAGTGCGGCCAGGATGCCTTGCGCGCAGGCCGCGCCCGCCAGCATGTCGCCGATGGCGAGCCCGAACGGCACCGGCCCCTGGTCCTCGTCGCCGTTCAGCCACATGACGCCGGAGCGCGACTGCGCCAGCAGGTCCTGGCCGGGGCGTTTCACCCATGGGCCTTCCTCGCCATAGCCGCTGATCGAGGCATAGACGAGCCGCGGGTTGATCTTGCGCACGGCCTCGTAGTCGAGGCCGAGGCGCTCGATGACCCCAGGCCGGAAATTCTGGATCAGCACATCCGCCTTGGCCAGCAATCCGCGCAACACCTTGAGGTCAGCTTCGTTCTTTAGATCGATGGCGAGGCTTTCCTTGGCCCGGTTGATGGCATGGAAGATGGTGGAATCGCCGCCGATCTCCGTGTCGCTGAGATAGAGCCGGCGCGACAGGTCACCGCCGTCAGGACGCTCGATCTTGATGACACGGGCGCCGAGGTCGAGCAGCCTGAGCGAGCAGTACGGCCCGGACAGGAATTGGCTCATATCGACGATCACGAGGCCGGCAAGCGGCAATTCGGCTGCTGCCGGCATCGTTATTTCTCCGTCTTGCCGGCGAAATCGGCCGGGTTGCGGTACTTCACCGTTTGCAGGTGCTCGCAGTAGAGAACGAGTTCGCCTTCGCCCTTGAACACTTCGTAGCTGGCGCGGATCAGCCCCATCTCCTTGTAGCGGGGCTTCTTGTCGAGATTGGAGCGGATCGAATAGATCGTGTCGCCGATGAAGACAGGCTTGATGAACCGCAGCTTGTCGTAGCCATAGGAAAAAGCGTTGACGCAGTTGGTCGCGACCAGCCCCAGCCCCGCCGAAAAGACGAAGGCGCCGGCGATCAGCCGCTTGCCGAATACGCCTTCGCTCTCGGCAAACATCTGGTCCTGCACGTAGGGGTGGATGTCGAGAACCAGCGTATTGAAAAGGTGGCTGTCGCCTTCCGCCATCGTGCGCCGCAATGAGCGGATCTTCTGGCCGACCGGCCAGTCCTCGTAGAACCAGTTCTCCGCGTTCCATACCGGCAAGACGGCGTGCTCTTGAGGCATGTTTTTGGGATATGTCGAAGCGACGCCGACAGTGGGGGCGAAATCATTCATGGGTGATGGCTCCGGCGCTCTCGCAGGAGGCTTCGAGCAATCGTTGAACACGCCTCAAAGCGTCTGAATGCACGACGTCTCCTCCCGGCAATCTTCTTTTGTAAATAGTATTTTCACATATGGGGTTGCGTTGCAAGCGAGGACAGGCGAAATTTTGGGCGCTGGCGCGCTGAAGCGCCGGCGGGCAGGGGAGGAAAATCATGAGCAACGCGCGGCTGGTCTTTGTCGGTAGCCTGAACCGCGAGGCGCCCTATTTTCAGGGCGCGCGGGGCGTCGGCCTCGGCGTTTACAGCTTCGACGAGCAAACGCTGGAAATCCGGAAACTGGCCGAAACCAACGACGTCGACAACCCGACATTCCTGTCGGTCACCCCGGACGGTTCGCGCATCTACGTCAATTCGGAAGTGTTCACCTGGCGCGAGGGAACTGTCTCGGCCTACGGCTTCGATCGTGTGTCGAATATGCTGAGCTATCTCAACAAGCAGCCTTCGCTCGGCAGCATCACCGCCCACAACACCATCACCCGTGACGGCACCAAACTGCTCGTCGCCAACTACGGCTTGGGAGAGGGCGGTCCGGACCGCGCTGTTGTTGTCTATGGTTTCGAAAGGGATGGCGCGCTGTCCGCGCCGCTCGCCAGCGTGTCGCACAAAGGCACCGGGCCGAACGCTGCACGGCAGGAGCGCTCGCACGCTCACAGCGTCACCGAAACCATTGGCGGGGGGACGGCGATCGTCGCCGACCTCGGCATCGACAGGCTGGTGTCCTATCGGATCGGGCCAGATGGAAGCCTGACGAAGTCAGCCGAATCCGCTTTGCCGCCGGGCGCCGGCCCGCGCCACATTGCCCTGCACCCAAACGGGCGCTTCGTCTTTGTCATGAACGAGCTGGATTCGACCGTGGTGTCGATGGCGTTGGACCAAGCCAGCGGCAGGCTTACGGTCATCGACGCCAAGCCTGCAGTCCCGGCCGAGGTTCGCGACAGCAACCACTGCGCCGATATCCAGATCTCGCCGGATGGCCGTTTCGTCTACGGCTCCAATCGTGGCCATGACAGCATCGTCATCATGGCCGTCGACCAGAACACCGGCGCGTTGAGCCTCGTCGGCTATATCCCTTGCGGCGGTGCGACGCCGCGCAACCTCGCGCTGACGCCGTCAGGCGGCCACCTGTTTTCCGCCAACCAGAACGCGGACCGCATCTCGATCTTCGCCCGCGATGCCGACAGCGGCCTGCTGACCGACACCGGGCGGGCCATCGAGATCGGCACGCCGATGTGCGTCAAAATCGTCGCTTGAGCACCGGCAAAGCCGCCAATTTTCGTAGTCAAAGCAGCAGCCGAAGGTGATCCGGATCAAGCCTGCTGGATTGCCGAGAGCTTCCAGCTTGAGCCGTTCTGACGCGTGAACGTCCACAGTTCGGTCGTCTCTGTCGGATGGCCTTCGTCGCCCTCGACCACCTTGCCGCTGGCTCGATCGCGCATCACATCGCGCGACTCATAGCGTAGCGCGGCCGTGGCATAGTCGCGGTCGTCCTCGCGCCAGCTTTCGGCGATGTCGGCCTGCAGCAGGGTGACGTCGGACACGTCGTTCCTGAGGCCCTTCTGGGCATTTTCGGCCAATTCCTCCGACAGATAGGACACCATTTCGGGGGTCACCAATCGGCGCAACGCGGCATGGTCTTCACGCCCAAAGGCTTCCTGCACATCGGTCAACAGCTGCTGGAAGGCGTCGAGATCCGTCTGGGCCAGCGTGATCTCCTCGGAACCGGTGGCCGGGGAGCTTTCCCCTGAACCGCCGCCAAAACCGGGAATCGTGAAGGGACGTGCCGTGTCCGCACCATTTGCGCGGTTTTCAAACCGCGAAGCCTGGCCGTTGCCGGCTCCGGCTCCGGCTCCGGCGAGCGCGGGACCACGCGCGGATTGCGACCGGAAGAACCTGATCGCCAGCATGATCGCACCGCCGATGAGCAGGGCCTGAAGCAGGAAGCCGAACATGCCGGCCAGACCGCCGAAGCCTTGGCCGAGCAGCAGCCCGACCAGGCCGCCAATCAGCAGGCCGCGCATCATCGTTCCGCCGAAGCCGCTAAAGAAGCTGGGCCTCTGCAGCCCGGCTTGCGGCTGCCGGGCTGGACTGTTCACACCGGTGTTGGGCGTCATCGAACGTTCGATCGGCGCGGTCGGCGCCGGTGTGGTCCTGGTCGGCGGCGCCGATTGGAACGTACGCGTGCCGCGACTGCCGAAGCTGCCGCCGCGACGGGCTTCGGCATGATCGATCGCGACCATGGAGAATGCGAGGAACAAACCTGCAAAGAGAGCGGCAAATCGGTTTGTGCGGGAAATCATCGGGGCGGACCTTTGTCGATGCGGTTTCGGATGTTCTCGGCAAACACCGGCCCTGCAGGGGCCGGCGTCACACGGTCAATCGAACAGCTCTTCGAAGAATGACTTCTTTCGCTTCGGATAGCGGTGGCCATGCGAGCGGGAATAATCGTCATCGCGGCCTTGGCTATATTGCGGCTGAGCGAATTGTGCAGGCTGCGGCTGCGGTGCGGGCGCCGCGTCCTTGCTCGACCGCTCGACGATCTTGTCGAGCTCTCCGCGATTCAGCCAGACGCCGCGGCACTGCGGACAATAGTCGATCTCGATACCTTGGCGTTCGCTCATCACGAGCGCGACGCGGCAGGAGGGGCAAACCATACCAAGCAGGGAAGATGTCATCAGGGGCTCCAAACCTTTTTTAGAATGAGCCCGCTCGACCGAAACAATAGAAAGGGGCCCGTTATAGCGGTCCGACATCACGGCCGCTGAAAGCGGCAGTCAGAGGGGCCCGGCCCGCAACCGGGATTTAGGACTGGAGGGCCGGGCCTTCAAGGGCGTCGCAAGAATGATTTGTCCGCTATCGCGGATATGATCCTTCAAGCGCGGTCATTCGGCAGCCGCGCTGACGCCGGCGACGGCTTGAGCATCACCGCGATGTTGCCGGACAGTGCCGCCGATCCGCAGTCGAAGACACTCCCTTTAAGGTGTAGCGTTCCGGTGCCATAAGATGGCTGACGGAATATGCGCATCGCAGGAGAGACAGTTCATGACCAAAGGTTCGGATCTGTTCGTGGCGGCCCTCGAGAACGAAGGGGTCGAGCGGATTTTCGGCATTCCGGGCGAAGAGAATCTCGACATCGTCGAATCGATCCGCCGCTCGTCGATTCAGCTGATCCTGACCCGCCACGAGCAGGCGGCCGCCTTCATGGCCGCCACCTATGGCAGGCTCACCGGCAAGCCGGGCGTGTGCATCACCACGCTTGGTCCGGGCGCGCTCAATCTGACGAGCGGCTCCGCCTACGCGCTGCTCGGCGCGATGCCGGTGATCATGATCACCGGCCAGAAGGGCATCCTTTCATCCCGGCAGGCACGTTTCCAGATCGTCGACATCGTCGCGGCGATGAAGCCGCTGACCAAGCTGTCGCGCCAGATCGTCTCGCCGAAGATGATCCCCTCGCTGGTGCGCGAGGCCTTCCGCGTTGCCCAGGAAGAGCGCCCCGGCCCCGTGCATCTGGAACTGCCGGAAGATATCGCGGCGGCCGAGTGCGAGCCGGTCGCGCTGGTGCCGACGCATCCGGTCGACCTGCCTCTGGCCAGCCCGGACGCGCTCGATCGCGCCGCCCGCATGATCATGGAGGCCAAGCGTCCGCTGCTGATGTTCGGCGCGGCGGCGTCACGCCCGCGCGTGACCCCTGATATCGCCCAGTTCGTGCTGCGCACGCAAATTCCCTATTTCACCACGCAGATGGGCAAGGGCACCGTGCCAGGCGGTACCGAGCTCTACATGGGAACGGCGGCGCTTTCGGAACGCGATTATGTGCACGAGGCCATCGAACAGGCCGACCTGATCATCACCATCGGCCACGACACGGTCGAGAAACCGCCCTTCATCATGGGCGCCAACGGACCGAAGGTCATCCATGTCGGGTACCAATCGGCCGATGTCGAGCAGGTCTATTTTCCGCAAGCCGAGATCGTCGGCGATCTCGGCCCTTCGCTGGCGCTGCTGGCCGATCGTGTAGAAGGCAAGATCCCCAACGCCCAGGCCCTGCTGCCACTGCGGGAAGGCATTTTGAACCGCATCGCCGCGCGCGCCACCGAAGACCGCTTCACGCCGCAGCGCATCGTGCACGACGTGCGCGCGGTGATGCCTGCGGACGGGATCCTCGCCCTCGACAACGGCATGTACAAGATCTGGTTCGCGCGCAACTACCGCACGCGCATGGCCAACACACTGCTGCTCGACAATGCGCTAGCCACCATGGGTGCGGGCCTGCCGTCGGCGATGATGGCGGCGCTACTCTATCCCAACCGCCGCGTCATGGCGATCTGCGGCGATGGCGGCTTCATGATGAACAGCCAGGAACTGGAGACGGCGGTCAGGCTCAAGCTCAACCTCGTCGTGCTGCTGCTGGAAGACCATGCCTACGGCATGATCCGCTGGAAGCAGGCGGTCGATGAGTTCCCGGATTTCGGCATGACCTTCGGCAATCCCGACTTCGTCAGATACGCCGAGGCCTATGGCGCCAAGGGGACGAGGGTCGATGCTATCACCGACCTTCGGCCCGCGCTGGAGCAGGCATTCGCCGGCGGCGGCGTGCATCTCGTCGTCGTGCCTGTCGACTATTCCGAGAACATCAGGGTGCTCGTCGACGAGTTGCGCGAGCGGCTGCCGGCGCCGCGGTCGACCTGACAGTTGCCGATCAAAGACGGCTGCGCGGCGTGGACAAAGTCCCGATCGCCGCGCAGCCGGACGTCCTATAGCTTGCAGTAAGGCGTCACCGGGGCGATCGTGCCGAAATCCTTGACGATCTCGTAGCTGATACCGTCCGCCGCCGCCTTGCCAACATAGGAATGGCAGAGCGTGTGATTGTTGCTGGCATCGACGCGGATCTTGCCTTGCGGCGCATCGAACTCGATTGTCGGCAGTGCCTTGAGCACATCGTCGTCCTTCAGCGATCCGGCCTTTTCGGCGGCCAGCGCATAGAGATGCAGGCCGTTATAGCCGGCTTCGCCGATGCCGTTGACCATCTTCTCCTGACCGAATTTCTCGCGGAAGCTCGAGATGAACTTCTTGTTGACCGGGTTGTCGAGCGCCATCCAGTAGGGCTGCGGCGCATAGGTGCCGGCGGCGACGCCGGGCGGCAGCGCATCCTTGTTGAAGACCTCGTCGAGCGGCGCGATCAGCGGCTGCTTGATGTCGAAGCTGCGATATTGCTTGAGCTGGGTGACGGCGTCGTTGCCGACCACCATCGACCAGACGACATCGGGCTTCAGCGACTTGATCTTCTGGAAGGCGGGGCCAAAATCCGTGGTGCCGAACGGATAATAGTCGGCGCCGATGATCTTGCCGCCGGCCTTCTCGTAGGCAGCCGTGATCGCCTCGGTCATCTTCTGCGGCCAGGCATAGTCGGAGGCCATGATGTAGATGGTCTTGCCGAGATTCTCGGCGACCCACGGCATCATCGGGTCGACCTGCTGCATCGGGATTGGTCCGGTGGCCACGAAGTAGCGGTTGCACTCGCCACCTTCGAAATTGGTCGGGTAGAAGAACAGCTTCTTGGCCTTCGAGGTCACGGAAAGCGTTGCACTCCGCTCGGGCGAAATGATCGTGCCCATGATCACGTCGACCTTGTCTTCGTTGAGGAGCTTGCGCGCCTTGTCGATCGAGCCCTTGGTCGTGGTCTGGTTGTCCTCGATGAACAATTCGACCTGGCGGCCGCCAATGCCGTTGGCGGCATTGAGTTCGGCGGCGGCCAGCTTGTAGCAATTGAGCAGCGTCTCGCCGAGGATCGCCTGCAGCCCGGTGATCGGGATCGACAGACCGACCTTGACGGTGTCGGCGGCACGCAGGATCGATGGCGCGCCGATCATGGCGAAGGCGGCGGCGGCGCCTGATTTCAGGACAGTTCTTCTGCTTATCATTGTTGTGTTCCCTTCCAGTCCAGGCGCGCCCCATGCACGCCTTACAAAGCCAAGAGGTCTTTCAGCAGGGTCTCGTCGGCGAACACCTCAGGGGTGCCTTCGTGCACGATCCTGCCCTTCTCCATCACCAGGCAGCGGTCCGCCGCCTTGAGAACGAGATCGAGATTCTGTTCGACGAGGACAATCGCGATGCCGCGCTCGCGGGCGATGCGCGGCACCAGTTCGGCGATCGACTGCACGATGTTCGGCTGGATGCCTTCCGAGGGTTCGTCGAGCAGCAGCACCGACGGTAGGCCGCACAGCGCGCGGCCGATAGCGAGCATCTGCTGCTGGCCACCCGAAAGGGTGCCGGCGACCTGCGCCTCGCGTTCGCGCAGGATCGGAAAATAGCCGAAGATGTCGGCCGGAATGCCGCCGGCGCCGCGATCTCGGGCGGCGCGGGTGCCGACTTCCAGGTTCTGCCGCACGGTCAGCTGGTTGAAGATGCCACGGCCCTGCGGCACATGCGCGATGCCCGCGCGCGCCCGGCGGAAGGCAGCGGCATTCGTGAGATCCTTGTCGCCGAGAACCACCGCTCCGCCGCTTACCTTCAAGCCGCCGGCGATGACGCGCAGCAGCGTCGTCTTGCCGGCACCGTTGCGGCCAAGCAGGCCGACGACTTCGCCCGGCGCGACGCTGAGGTCGATCCCGTTCAGCACCGGAAGCAGGCCGTAGCCGGCCGAAACAGCAACTGTCCGCAGCATGGTCAGCGCCTCCCCAGATAGACGTCGCGGACCATCTCGTCGGCCTCGATGTCGTGGAAAGGACCGCTGCGCAGCCGCCGCCCCTGATGCAGCACCAGCGTTTCGCAGTTCAACGCCCGCACGAAGCGGATGTCGTGCTCGACCGCGACGACCGAGAACTCGCCCTTGAGCCGCAGCAGCATTTCGGCGGTCGCCATCGTCTCCTGCGGCGTCATGCCGGCGGTCGGCTCGTCGAGCAGCAGCAGCCTCGGTTCGATCGCCAGCGCCATGCCGATCTCGAGCCATTGCTTCTGGCCGTGCGCCAGCGCGCCGGCCAGCGTGCTGGCGCGATTGCCAAGCGCGACCAGCTCCATCAGTTCACCGACCGGGCGAGCCGGCGAGGGCGCGCCCCACCGTGCGACCTTGAGGTTGTCTTCCACCGACAGGCTGGGAAAGACGGAAGGAATCTGGAACTTGCGGGCGATGCCGAGCCGCGCGATGCGATGCAGCGGCAGGCCGGCTATGTCGTGGCCGAGGAAGCGAACGCTGCCACTCGTCGGGCGAAGCGTGCCGGTCAGCACGTTGAGGAACGTGCTCTTGCCGGCTCCGTTCGGCCCGATGATGCAGCAGAGTTCCTTGTCGCGGACCGTCAGGTTCAACCCTTCGAGCGCTTGAAGCCCGCCGAACCGGATACCGACGTTTTCGGCCTGAAGCAGGACATCGCTCATTGCGCCTGCCTCCGGCCTTTGAACAGGCTCTTCAACCGCGCGTAGATCGACAGGATGCCGTCGGGCAGCAGAAAGACGATGATGACGAAGACGCAGCCGAGCAGAAGCGGCCACAGGCTCGGGTTGAAGCTGCTGATGGTCTGCTGCGCTCGTTGGATGACGATGGCGCCAAGCACCGGACCGAGCAGCGTGCCGCGTCCGCCGACAGCCACCCAGACGATGACTTCCGTCGACAGAAGCAGCCCGGAGAGGTCTGGCGCGACCAGCCCCGCCATGCAGACATAGAGTGCGCCGGCAAGCCCGGCGATTGCCGCCGACAGGATGAAGGTCACCAGCAGCCGCAATGGCGCATTGTGGCCGAGAGCCGCCGCCCGGACTTCATTGTCCTGGATGGCGGTCAGCACCGTGCCCCAGCGGCCACGGCTGATCGACCACAGCGCCAGCAAGACCAACGCGACGATGGCGGCCACGAAGATATAGGAGGGCAGATCCTGGCTGAGGTCGACATGCAGGCCGCCGACATCGAACGCGATCGGCGGGATGCCGATCAGCCCGCTGTCGCCGCCGGTGACCGAACTCCAGGAGACGGCGGCCTGCTGGCAGATCACGCCCATGGCCAGCGTGACGATGGTGAAGTAGCTGCCACGGATGCCGCCGAAGAACAGGAAATAGCCGATGATGGCGGCGACGAACGCAGCACCGGACACCGCGCCCATGACGCCGAGGAGGCTGCCGAAGGGGATCGCATCGTTGAGCGTGACCAGCGCCATGATGTAGCCGCCAATGCCGAAGAAGGCCGCATGCCCGAAACACAGGATGCCGGTGCGGCCCCAGAAGAAGTCGAGGCTCGCCGCGAACAGGCCGAAGATCAGCGCGTCGCGGATCACCGTCAGCTGGTAACCGTCGGCGAAGAACGGATAGGCAATGGCGAGCGCCGCGCAGACGGCGAAGACCAGCAGCCAGTTGCGGTCCCGGGCGATCATCGCGACGCCCCGTTGAACAGGCCGTTGGGGCGCAGCCGCACGGCGACGATGGCGGCGAGCAACACGATGGCTTGCGCCAGCGAGGGCGAGATCTGGTAGTTGAGCACACTGGTCAGTCCGCCGACGAAGATGCTGCCGGCGACGAGCCCACCGATCGAGCCGACGCCGCCGACGATGACGACGAAGAAGGCGTTGGCGAGATAGTTCACCCCCATCTGCGGCAGCACGATCGCCAGCGGCGCGACCAGCCCGCCGGCAAGACCCGCAATCGCCGCTCCGAAGGTGAAGGCGATGGCGTAGGTGCGTCGCGTGTTGATGCCGACGCCCTCGGCCATTTCGCGGTTCTGGATGACGGTGCGGATATCGAGCCCGAAGGACGTCCGGTTGATCAGCAGGATGACGCCGAGCAGGGTCAGCATGGCAATCGCGATCAGGATCAACCGGTACGCCGGATAGACGGTGAAGAACAGGTCGAGCGTGCCTTCGATGGGCGGCGTCACCGGTTTGGCGCCGAGCCCGAAGGTCAGTTCCAGTCCTTGCTGCAGGATGAGGCTGACGCCCCAGGTGGCGAGCACGGTCGAGACCGGCCGCGGATAAAGATGGCGGATGATGGCGAATTCCAGGATGGAGCCGACCGCCGCACCGGCAATCGGTGCGGCCGCCAACCCGACCCAGAAGGAACCGCCCACGCTCTGGATGAAATAGACCGCGAAGGCGCCGACGGTGACGAATTCGCCATGCGCCAGGTTGGTGACGTTCATCAGGCCGAAGCTGATCGCCAGCCCAAGCCCGACCAGCATCAGGATGCTGATCAGTGTCAGCGCATTGAGCAATGTGGTGACGACAAAATCCATCGCGTCAGGCCGCGCCGGCGAGGTGTTGACGCAGGCCAGCGACCAAGCCTTCGGCGGCATCGATCACATCAGCCTGATGCGGCTGCAACTCCTGCCCGGCCCATTCGTCGATATGGTCCGACAGCGGGTCGACCACCTCGGTCCGGTGATTGGCCAGCGTCTCGATGACGGCATGGCCGCAGAACGGCACATAGCCTTCGGAGTAGCCGCCTTCATGGGTCATCATTAGCCGTCCGTTCGAAACTTCGGCGGCCAGCGCCACCATGCGCGCCGCGAGGCGCCGGAAGCATTCGCTGTTCAGCATCATGCGGCCGAGCGGGTCGAAGCCCGACGCGTCGAAACCGGAAGCGACGATGACGAGGTCCGGCTTGAAGGCGCGCAGTGCCGGAGCGACGACGCGGTCGAAGGCCGCCTCATAGGCGCCGGTCCCACTGCCGGCCGGCAGGGGGATGTTGATGTTGTAGCCTTCGCCTTCGCCCTTGCCATTGTCGGCCAACGCGCCGCGTCCGGTCGGATAGAGATTGTCCTGGTGCAGGGAAATCGTCAGCACCGATGGGTCGGAATAGAACACGGTCTCGGTGCCGTTGCCGTGGTGCACGTCCCAGTCGACTATCGCCGCGCGGCCCAGCAGGCCTTCATGCTGCAGCCGGCGCACCGACACGCCGATATTGGAGAACAGGCAGTTGCCCATCGCCTGGTCAGGCTCGGCGTGATGCCCCGGCGGCCGCGCTAGCGCATAGGCGTTGTCGACGCGGCCAGTCAGCACCGCGCGCATCGCGGCGTAGGTGGTGCCGGCGGACAACAGGGCGATGTCGAAGCTGTTGAGGCCGATCGGCGCCTGCGGCCCGGCGAAGCCCGATCCGCGCTCGCTGAGCATCCTGATGTCGTCGACGTGGCGCTGTGTGTGTACGCGCAGCAGATCCTCGACCGAGACCGGCTCGGGAACGATCGGCACCAGATGGCGCGACAGGCCGCTGACCTGGATGAGGTTATTGAGCCGGCGCTTCGACCCGGGCGATTCCAGATGCCGGCCAGGCTCCACGAAACGGCCGGGAGGCATCATATCGGCGCTGGAGCCGGTGTCATGCCACATCAGCTGTTCGTGAAAAACGTAACCTGTCGCCATCCGCAACGTCTCCTAAAAACAAAGGGACGCTAGCAGGCTAACGATCGCGTGGCCCGACCCTAAAGAAGGGTTGTGCCGGATATCTATGCCCCTTCTTTCGGAGGGGGTCGGAGGTTCGCGGCGGCCTGCGCGGCGCGCACGGCCTGGACGCGGTTCGACACCGAGAGCTTGCCGAAAATGTTCTTCAAATGCCATTTGACCGTCGTCTCGCTCACCGACAGCGCGACCGCGATATCGCGGTTGGACATGCCTTCCGACAGGCAGCGCAGCAGCTCGGACTCGCGCTGAGTGAGCTGTTCCTTCTCGGCAACCGGCGCGGCTGGCTTGCGCGTTGCCACCGGCATTGTCTGCGCGGCATCGATGATGCGCGTCGCATAGGCTGACAGCGACGGATCGGTCTTCGCCTGAGCCGCGCGCAGCCGCATCAGTCCTTCGACAACAGGCCTGCCCTCGTCGACGAAGGAGCGGATGAAGCCAGAGGGCCGCGCAAGACGCAATGCTTCGAGGAGATGGCGATCGGCCTCGCGCGGGTCATGGCCGGCGCTCCTGGCGCGCAGGATCAGCGCCAGTATGTGGCGGCGCATGCGCCCGCTGCTTTTCGTTCGCTCCAGCAGATCGTCGAAAATCGCCACAGCCGCGGCATAGGATTTCTCCGCCGTCAGCAGCCTGCCTTCGGCGAAGTATTCGAACTCGTTGGCGATGCTTGGGAAGGTCTCGCTCCGATCGCGGCGATGTTCGTCGAGCAGGGCGCGCGCTTCCACGGCGCGGTTCTGGTCGATCAGCAGCCGGACGCGATCATGCACCAGAATTGAAGCGAGGCGGCGGTAGACTGAGCCACGCACGCGCTGGTAGACGCGCTCGAGCATGTCCAGCGCGACGTCGCCCCGACCGGTCAGCTGCAGCACGCGGGCATAGGTCGGCACGCTGGCCAGGGGATAGACGATGACCGCCGCGCCCTCGATCAACGGCCCGAGATTCTCGACCAGCGTCAGTGCCTCGCCGGACGCGTTGGTCTCGTAGGCAAGTTCGGCAAGCAGCGTTCCGGCGAGCGCCTCGGCATAGGAGTTCGCGCCGATCCGCGTTCTGGCCTCGATGATCGCATTGCGCAGCAGCCGTTCGGCGGCGGGCAGACGGCCGGCCGAGCGCTCGATGACGGCCATGTAGCAATTGGCGATGGTGACGCCGAGCAGGCTGCCGCTTCGCTCATGCGCCTTGCGCGCGGCGTCAACCGCCGCACGCGCGCCTTCGAGGTCGCCGAGCGCATAGAGATTGTAGCCGATGACATTGGCCGTGGCCCCCTCCATGAACCATGCGTCGGGCGCGATGATGCGCAGGGCGGCCAGCGCGGTGTCGCGCGCATCTTCGAACTGTTCCAGCGTGCTGTGCACGGCGGCCTCGAGAACGGCGAGTTCGGCCTCGATTGTGGTGCCGGTCAGCGTGCCCGGATCCTTGCTATCGCTTGGCCCGGTCTCGACAAGCTTGCGCGCATTGCTAAGCGTCTGCTGGGCGATCTCGGGCTGGCTGCTGTGCACCGCCAACCACAGCACCACGAGTTGCAGCCGGATGCGCTGGTCGACCAGTTTCCTGGGCAGCAGCGCCAGCAACTGGCGCACGTAAAGCAGCTGGCACTGGGCGATGAGCTCGAGCGCATTGTTCTCGACGAACACCGCCGCGCGGGCCTGGTCGCCGGCGGCCAGAGCGTGCCCGATCGCCTCGGTCAGCATCTTGCGTTCGCCGAACCATTCCGAAGCCGCGAGGTGCAGCGGCGCGATCATCTCCGGTTCACGCCGTTCCATCTCGCGGCTGAGGAAATCGTGGAACAGATGATGATAGCGGAACCAGCGCCGCTCTTCGTCCAGCGGCACCAGGAACAGGTTGCGGGTCTCGATCTCGGCGATATCAGCCTCGGCGTCCGCCGCGCGCATCACAGCCCGGCACGCCTCGGCGCTGAAACGCTCGAAGATCGAACTGTGGAGCAGGAATTTGGCCAGGGCTGGTGGCAGCTCCAGGAACACTTCCCCCATCAGGAAGTCAGCGACGTTGCGGTTGGCGCCGGTGAAGTTGCCGATGACGGTTTCTGGAGCATGCGCGGCGCTGAGCGACAGCGAGGCAAGTTGCAGGCCGGCGGCCCAGCCTTCGGTCCGCGAGCACAGGGTCTCCACGGTGCCGCTGCTGACGCTGAGGCCGAGCTTGTCGTTGAAGAACGCTTCGGCTTCGGACGAGGCGAAGCGCAGATCGTCGGGGCCGATTTCGAAAACGTCGCCAAGAACCCTGAGCTTGCCGAGCTGCAGGTCGGGCAGGTTGCGCGAACCGATGACGAAGCCGACGTTGGCGGGCGCCTGCCGCGTCAGCCGCTCCATGAACCGCTTCACCGCCGGCGCTTCGATGGCGTGGTAGTCGTCGAAGAAAAGGGTGATGTCAGCGTCACGCGCAGCAAGACCCGCCACAAGCGCCGCGAGCACGACATCGAGCTGCGGGATCGGGCTCGACTGGAAGGCGAGGTCGAGCTCGGCCGGGCTCTGGACGAGATGGCGCAACGCACCCACCAGATGCGACAGGAAGGCCCCTTCGTCATTGTCCGTCGCCTCGCAGGACAGCCATGCGGTCAACCGGCCGTGGCGCGCGACTTCCGCGGCCCACTGCGTCATCGTCGTCGACTTGCCGAAGCCGGCGGGCGCGGCAAACAGCACGATGCGCGTGTAGACATGCCGCTCCAGCTTCGACAGGATGGTCTCGCGCCGTACCCACCGGCGATGGTGGGGCGATGCCTGGCTGGCTGGTCGCGAAGACGGTCTCATCTGACGCCGGGCATCCATTCCGTTTCGATCAGCGGGATTTGCGGCGCGCAATCGCGCGGCAAGGTTCCCTTGATCCGGGGATCGTCGGTGATTTCGAAACCCGCCGCATACGGTGCAAATCCGCAAGCCCTGTAGAAACCGATGACGCTGTGATGATCGATGCTGCTGGTGTGCAGCCAGATACGGCTTGGGCCGAGGCCCCATGCCTGGCCGAGCGCGCCGGCCATCAGCCGCTTGCCGAGGCCTCGGCCGGTCAAGGAAGGGAGCAGGCCGAAATAGGTGATCTCGATCTCGCTGTTTTCGGCTACTCGGAACTCAACCATGCCGACATGTGCTCCACTCTCGTCGTGGGCGTAGTAGACATGCTGGCGAGGGTCGGAAAAATGCGCGGCGATTTCGGCATCCGACATTTCGGCGGCGCGATCCCAGAGCCAGGGAGCGCCGATATCGAGGAAGGTCGCGCGGTAGGAGGCAATCTCGGACCTTGTGATGCGGGTCATTGCCAGCGGTTGGGCGAGACCCGGCACCGGCGCACGCGCCTCCATCCACGTCACCGCATTGACGATCTTGCCGGCCGGTATGCGCCGGTAACCGGACGCGAGATCGGTGACTTCATCCGGCAATGTGCCCTCGGTGACCAGCATTTGTCCTCGATCTTTCGTCGCGCCGCCTTGCCGGCCTGCAAGAAGCTGATGCCAACTCTGTGCTCGCCTGCCAAGAGGTTCCACAGGTGGGTCATGATTTTGGCCCGCCTGTCACTTGCATTTCAAGGGAATGGCATATGAGATATGATACACCATCTATGGGAAAGCGGAACATCATGCCTGAGTGTATTGCCGACGATGCCATTTTGCGCGCGGTTGACGACGGCTTCACGCGGCAGGTCTCGTTCCTGGCGGACCTTGTACGCTTTCCCTCTCAACGCGGCGAGGAGCACGCAGCGCAGAGCTTCATGGCGGCGACCTACGAGGCCAATGGCTACGCGGTCGACATGTGGCGTGTCGACGTCGACGACATTCGCGGCCTGCCGGGTTTTTCGCCGGTGGCGGTGTCCTATGACGATGCCTTCAATGTCGTCGCAACCCACACACCACGAAACGCAACCGGCCGCTCGCTGATCCTCAATGGCCACATCGATGTGGTGCCAACCGGACCGCTCGACCGCTGGGCCCGTGACCCCTACGATCCGGCGATCGAGGATGGCTGGATGCATGGCCGTGGCGCCGGCGACATGAAGGCCGGCCTGTCGGCTTGTCTCTACGCGCTGGCCGCCTTGCGCAGCCTTGGCTATCAGCCGGCCGCGAAAGTGTTCCTGCAGTCGGTGGTCGAGGAAGAGTGCACCGGCAATGGCGCGCTCGCTTGCCTGCAGCGTGGCTACCGTGCCGACGCGGCCTTCATTCCCGAACCGCTGGAACCGAGATTGATGCGGGCACAGGTCGGGCCGATCTGGTTCAGGGTCGAGGTCGACGGCGATCCGCAGCATGCGTCGGGCGCTTTCTCCGCCGGCGCCAACGCCATCGAAAAGGCCTTCGTCATCATCCAGGCGTTGAAGCAACTGGAAATCGTCTGGAATGCGCGCAAGGTCGACGACAAGCATTTCTGCGATCATCCCCATCCGATCCGCTTCAACCTCGGCAAGATCGAAGGCGGCGAATGGACGTCGAGCGTTCCGGCGCGCTGCGTCTTCGAAATGCGGGTCGCGACCTATCCCGGCCAGAAGCTGGAAGACGCCAGGGCCGAGCTCGAAGCCTGCATCGCCGATGCGGCCCGGGCCGATCCATTCCTGGCCAATCGCCCGCCCAGGATGACCTACAATGGCTTCATGGCCGAGGGCTATGTGCTGGAGGGCGCCGACGAGATGGAAGCCGTTCTGCGGCGCAGCCATACCGCCGTCTGGGGCGAGCCGCTGCAGGAGCATGTCACCTCGGCGACGACCGACGCGCGTTTCTTCGGCCTCTATGCCGATACGCCGGCGATCGTCTATGGCCCGATCTGCCGCATGCCGCATGGCTATGACGAGGCGGTCGATCTTGATTCGGTGCGCAAGGTCACCCAGACCATTGCGCTGTTCATCGCCGACTGGTGCGGTCTCGAGCCGATCGATCCCGAGGTGAGATCATGAATGCGTCAGTGCCCGATGCTTTCGGCGAAACGCTCGCCGAGGACGCGCCTGACGTTTCGATCGCCGACGCATTGGCCCTGTTGCGCCGACACTACGGGCTGACCGGCACCGCGCGTCCGTTGCCGGGCGAACGCGACCACAATTTCCACATCCAGACCGAAGGCGAGGGCGAGTTCGTCCTGAAGGTCTCCCATCCGGCCGAAGAGGCCGGCTTCACCGACTTCCAGAACAAGGCGCTCGACCATATCCTTGCAGTCGACCCGACCTTGCCGGTCCCCTCGGTGCGCAAAAGCCTTGCGGGCGATGCGCAGTTTGCGGTCAGCATTGAGGGATCCCAGCCGCGCATCATCCGGCTGGTCACCTATCTGCCCGGCCAGTTGCTCTCGCGCTCGCCCACCTCGGCGGCGCAGGATCGCAATCTCGGTATCTTCCTCGCCCGGCTCGGGCGGGCACTGCGCGGCTTCTTCCACCCGGCCGCCGGCAGCGGACCTTCTCTGGGACATCCGCAAGGTGGCAAAGACCCGGCCGATGCTGGCGCATATCTCGGATGCTCGCCACCGTGCCATAGTCGAGCGCGTCATCGACGCCTTCGAGGAGCATGCGGCGCCGGTTATCCCCGGCCTGCGCGCGCAGATCGTCCACAACGACATGAATTCCTACAATGTGGTGATGGAGGCCTCGCGGCCGGAAATGGTGAGCGGCATCCTCGATTTCGGCGACATGATCCATTCGCCGCTGATCTGCGACCTCGCCATCGGCGCCGTCTATCGCTGGCCGGCGCAAGGTCATCCGCTTGCACCCGCCGCCCGCTTCGTCTCCGGTTACCAGTCGGTGCAGCCGCTTGAAGCAGAAGAAATCGGCATCCTTTTCGACCTGATCCGTGCCCGCCTTGCGCTCATCGCCAACATCGCCAGCTGGCAAGCGGAGCGCTTCCCGGCCAAGCGCGATTATGTCCTGCGCCTCGCCACCGAAGTCTGGACCTCGCTCGAACGGCTGGACGAGCTGTCGTCAGCCGCCGCCCGCCGTTATTTTCTCGATCATTCCAATCCGGAGTAGATGCTCGTGTCCCAGTCCTCGCCATATGCTGCAAACGCCGTCGCTTCGGCGCAAGAGCACGCCCTGCTCGAGCGCCGCGCCAGGCTGCTTGGGCCGACCTACCGCGCCTTCTATCGCAACCCGATCCATCTGGTGCGCGGCAGAGGCGTCTGGCTCTATGATGCTCAAGGGCGCAAATTCCTCGATGCCTACAACAATGTCGCGTCGGTCGGGCACTGTCATCCGCGTGTCGTCGAGGCGCTGTCGGGTCAGGCCGGCACGCTCAACACACATACCCGCTATTTGAGCGAGATCATCCTCGATTACGCGGAAAGACTGCTCGGCAGCCTGCCGCCGCATCTCGGCCACGCCATGTTCACCTGCACCGGCAGCGAGGCCAACGACCTTGCCATCCGCATCGCCCAGCATTCGAGTGGCGGCACTGGCGTCATCATCACCGACTTCGCCTATCACGGCGCGACGATCGCGACCGCGCAGCTGTCGCCGGCGGCGGTCGGGGCCAAGGGCGTGCCGGCACAGCACAGGACCGTGGCAGCGCCAGACACATTCCGCGACCATGGCCGCGCCGCGCATGATTTCGCCAGGAATGTCGCCGCCGCCATCGAGGATATGCGCGCGCAGAATATCCGCCCGGCCGCGCTGCTGCTCGACTCGGCCTTTTCCAGCGACGGCATTTTCTTCCCCGAAGCTTCTGTCATGCGCGAGGCGGCGGATCACGTCAGGAAGGCCGGCGGCATCGTCATCGCCGACGAGGTCCAGTCCGGCTTCGGCCGGCTCGGCCAAGGCATGTGGGGCTTCGCCAATTACGGCCTCGAGCCCGATATCGTCACCATGGGCAAGCCGATCGGCGACGGGCATCCGATGGGTGCGGTGATCGTGCGGCCTCAGCTCGTCTCTTCGTTCGGCTCGAACACCGGCTACTTCAACACGTTCGGCGGCAATCCGGTCGCCGCGGCCGTCGGCATCGCTGTCCTCGACGTGATCGAAAGCGAGGGACTGATCGAGAATGCACGGGTGGTCGGCGCCTATACGCGCGACTTGCTCGATTCCTTGCAAGGCCGCCACAGCATGGTCGCCAACGTCAGGCACAACGGCCTCTATTTCGGCGTCGAGTTGACGGCGGGGAGCGATGAGGCGCTGGCTGCCAGCAAGACCTCTTCCGTCGTCGAAGCGATGCGCGAGGATGGCGTGCTGATCTCGTCGTGCGGTCCGCGCGGCAATGTGCTGAAAATCAGGCCGCCGCTGCCGTTCGCCCGTGACAATGCCGAGCAGCTGGCCGAGACGCTCGATCGCGCCTTGTCGAACTGGTGACCAGAGCGGGCCGCGCATGCTGAAGCTGGAACATCAAACCCTCAACGACCGCGCCTATGGCGCGCTCAAGCAGGAGTTGATTTCAGGCGGCTTCAGCCCGGGCCAGACGCTCGTCATCCGCAAGCTCGCCGAGACGTTCGGCATCTCGACCACGCCGATCCGGGAGGCGCTGCAAAGGCTGGTCGCCGAGCGGCTGCTCGAGATGCAGAACAACCGCTCGATCATTGTGCCCTTGCTGTCGGCCCCTGCTTTCGAGGAACTGACCCATATCCGTATCGCGGTCGAAGGGCTGGCAGCTGAGATGGCCGCGTCGCTGATGACGGAAGATGGGTTGGTGGACATACAGGCGACGCTGGCCGGTATGCAGCGCGCCATCGAGGCCGGCGATGCCAAGGCCTATCTCTCGCTGAACGAGGCCTTCCACTTCGCCATCTACCAGCATGCCGGCGCGCCGATCTTGTTGAACATGATCCGCGACCTCTGGGGCCGGGTCGGTCCTTATCTCAAGCTGTTGATGCAGGCCGATCGCTACATTCCGCGGTCGAACGACGCGCATCGCAGGATCGTTGCCGCCTTGGAGCAGCGCAATGGCCCCGCCGTTCGGGTTTCGCTCGAACAGGACATCGCAATGGCCGCCGCGGTTCTTTCCGAAAATCTTCGCACGGCGCGCTGATTGCAGGGCAGGCGCGGCCGGCTTATGCCGTCTCGTCCATCCGGTCGCGCAGAATGCTCCAGCCGAGCAGCATGTTGGGCGCATGCCGCAGCAGGGCGTGGAACGGGATCGGCGCCGGCGGCGCGAAAGGCAGCGGCAGGTCGCCGGCGTCGGTTCCAGCGGCCCAATCGGCCAGTACCTTGCCCATCGCCGTCGTCATGGCGATGCCGCGTCCATTGCAGGCACGGCCGGCGATCAGGCCGGGGCCGAGATCCAGGATGTGCGGCAGGAAATCCGGTTCGACCGCTGCCATTCCCGACCAGCTATAGGCAAGCGGCGGCAGGTCGGGCAGATCGAGGTGCTCGGCGAGCCGCCGCCAGATCGTTTGCGGAACGCGCGTGTCGGCACCGGCGCTCAGAATATGCATGCCGCCGCTGATCAGTCGGTTGTCGGCATCGAAGCGGAAGGTGAAGAGATTGCGCCTGGTGTCGCCGACACCCTGCCCGCCGGGAAGCAGGCGCGCGCGGGTTTCGAGTGGCAGGGGCCTTGTCGCGATCTGGAAAACTTTCAGCGGAAAATAGGTCCGCTGCAGCGTCTGAAAGAGCGGACCGCCATAAGCGTTTGTGGCGATCAGCACCTTGGCCGCGCGCACTGAGCCCGATGGCGTTTTCAGCGACCAACCATCGCCCATGCGATCAACCGACGTCACACGTGTCCGCTCGAAAATCCGCGCGCCCGCCCTTTCCGCCGCATCGGCCAACCCGCGTGCATAGGCGACCGGATTGATGACGCCGCCCGAACGGTCCATCCATCCTCCGACATAGCCGCGCGCGCCGGTCAGCGCTTCCACCTCCTGCCGATCCAGGGTTACGGCAGGCCGGCCCCGCAAGGCCCATTGTTGCGCACGTGATTGGACCTTTTCGAAGGTCGCCGCCGAGTGCGCCGGCTGGATCCAGCCGCTCTGTACGGCGTCGCAGTCGATGCCGTGCTGCCGGATCAGGCCGAAGACAAGGTCGGCACTGCCGGCGGCGAAATCGATCAGCCTTTCGCCTCGCTCCGGTCCGAGATGCGCGAGGATGCTGTCAGGGTCCATCTTGGCGAAGTTCGGCACGACGAAACCGGCATTCCGGCCCGTCGCGCCCCAGGCGATGATCTCGGCTTCGAGAACCGCGACCGAGATGCCTTTTCCGGCGGCGTGCAGGGCGGTCGAAAGGCCGGAAAAACCACCGCCGACAATGGCGAGGTCGACGTCGATCTCGCCATGCAGGGCAGGCCGCTCGCGGGGGCTGCGGCTGATGGCGTGCCAGAGCGAGGCGCCATGCGCCTCCTGCCGGACCACAGCATTCATGAGTTGGAACTGCTCTTGGCCGCGGCCAGCTTCGCCCGCTTGCCGAAACGTGGCCGTCGTGGCCTGTCGCCGAACAGCCCGTTCGGCCGGACCAGCAGGATGACGCAAAGCATGACGCCGATGGCGACGATCTGCAGCGAGGCGGCGCGCGCCTGCTGCTCCGGCGGGAACAGCACGCTGGTCAGCGTGCCCGACCCGGCCCAGATCGCCCAGACCAGGATGCTGCCGATGACGGCGCCGAGATTGCTGCCCGAGCCGCCGACGATCAGCATCACCCAGACCTGGAAGGTCAGGATCGGCAGATAATTGTCCGGCGCGATGAAGCCGGTGAAATGCGCCTGCAGCGCGCCGGCCAGCGCCATGATGGCGCCGCCGACGGCAAAGGCCTGGACGCGGTAGAAGCGCGCGCTCTTGCCGAGCGAAATCGCCGCTCGTTCGTCCTCCCGCAGCGCCTTGAGCACGCGGCCCCACGGGCTGCGTGACAGATGCTCCAGGGCGAGATAGGCGATCAGCGTGACAGCCGAGACGACGGCAAGGTTGGACAGGTTGAACAGCAGCGGCGTTTCGGCGAGGCTGCCGAAGGGACGCGGGACGAAACCGATGCCGAACGGCCCGCCGGTCAGCTTCTGTGCGTTGAGCGCGACCAGTTGTACGACCACCGCGACGCCGAACGTGGTGATCGCCAGGTAGTCCGACCTGAGGCGCAGCGTGGCCACGCCGGTCAGCGCCGCGGCAAGGCCGCCGACGATCATGGCGCCCAGCCAGCCGACGAGGATAGGCAGGCCGAAGCCGCCCAGTCTTGCGGCGTCATCTGGCGTGGTCAGCAGTGCGGACGTATAGGCGCCGATGGCGACGAAGCCGGCGAGGCCGACATTGAACAGGCCGGTCAGCCCCCATTGCAGATTGAGCCCCAGCGTGACCAGCGAGAAGATCAGCGCGGTTGTCAGGAAGAAGGCCCCGTAGCCGACGAGATCGATCATCTTTCCCTCACGCCAAAGAGGCCGATCGGCCGCACGAACAGCACCGCCATCAGGATCATGAAGGAGACGGCGGCGCGCCATTCGGCGCCGATCAGCTGCACCGCGCCGGCTTCGGCGAGCCCGATGATCAGGCCGCCAAGCACCGCACCCGGGATGCTGCCGATACCGCCGAGGATGGCGGCGGCGAACATCGGCAGCAGCATGTCGAAGCCCATGAACGGGCGGATCTGCACCAGAATGCCGATCATCACGCCGGCCACGCAGGCCAATGCGCCGCCGACGATCCAGGTGACGCGCACCACCTTGGCGACATCGATGCCGACGATGCGCGCCAATGCCGCGTTCTGGCTCAAGGCCTGCATCGAGCGGCCGGTCTGCGTGCGCGTCATCAACAGATGCACGCCGAGCACGAGGATAGCGGTCAGCAGCAGCAAGGCGATCTGGTCGGGCGTGATGCGGATGCCGAAGCCAACCGGCATGGCGATCTGGATGGCCCGGCTGAAATAGGTCGGCCGCGAGGTGAAGGTGAATTCGAGCAGGCTCCGCAGTGCCATGGAGGCGCCGAAACTCGCCATCACAACGATGATCGCCTGGCCTTGAGAGCGCAGCCGCGAAAACAGCACCTTGTCGAGCAGCAGCGCCAGCAGCGCGGTGAATGCCATGCCAATGATCAGCGCAACGATGAGCGGCCAGCCGAAGGACAGCGGCGCGATCGGCGCCACCTTGCCGAATGTCGCGCCGATGGCGCTGACCACGGCCAGTGTCGCATAGGTCCCCCAGGCCATGAAGTCGCCATGGGCGAAGTTGGAGAAACGCAGGATCGAATAGGTGAGCGTCACGCCGATGGCCCCGAGGCCGATCATCGAGCCGGTCAGCAATCCGTCGACGATGAACTGAAGGCTCATGCCGCGCCTCCCTGTCCAGCCTGTGACGTCTTTTCCGCCTTGAGCGGGCGCTGGCCGAGATAGAGTTCGGCGACGACCGGGTCGCTCCAAAGTTCGGAGGCGACGCCCTCGTGGCGGTCCTTGCCCTCGACCAGCACATAGGCCCGGTCGCCGATGGCAAGCGCTGCCTTGGCGTTCTGTTCGACCAGAAGGATGGTGACGCCGGACCTGCGGATGCTGGCCAGCATTTCGAACACCATGGAGACGAATTTCGGTGACAGGCCGGCGGACGGTTCGTCCAGCACCAGCACCTTGGGGTGGACGATCAGCGCCCGCGCGACAGCCAGCATCTGCCGTTGGCCTCCCGACAGGTTGCCGGCGGCCGTGCGGCGCTGGCGGACGAGGTCTGGGAAGGCGGCATACATTTCCTCGATGCGGGCAGGGATTTCCCGCCGCTCGAGGATGCCGCAGGCGACCCTGAGATTGTCCTCGACCGACATCAGCGGAAAGATGTTCTCGGTCTGCGGCACGAAGGCGAGGCCAAGCCGCACCATGGTATGGGCAGGTGCTGCGGTGATGTCCTTGCCGTCCAGCAACACCGTGCCGCCGGTGATCGGGACGAGGCCGGCGATCGCCTTGATGAAGCTCGACTTGCCGGCGCCATTGGGGCCGAGCACGACGACGATCTCCCCCTTGCTCACGGTGATCGAAGCGCCACGCACGATCGGCACGCCGGGTTCATAGCCGGCTTCGAGATTGCGGACATCAAGGACGGTCTCGCTCACGCCGCGCCTCCGAGATAGGCCTCGATGACGCGCGGATCGCGGGCCACTTCTTCCGCCGTTCCTTCGCTCAGCAACTGGCCGCTCGCCATGACGAGGACGCGATGGCAGAGCCGAGTCACCATGTCGATGTTGTGCTCGATCAACAGGAAGGTGATGCCGCGCGCATTGATGTCGCGGATGCGGTCGATGATGACTTCCAGAAGCGTCGCGTTGACGCCGGCCGCCGGTTCATCGAGCAGGATGATCGCCGGGTCGGCCATCATGACGCGGGCGAGTTCGAGCAGCTTGCGCTGGCCGCCCGAGAGCACGCGCGCCGGCTGATGGGCGAGGTGGGTGAGGGTGACGAGTTCCAGCAGTTCGAGCGCCTTTGTCCGGGCGGCTCCTTCCTGCGCCGCCACCCGCCACGGCGTGACGAAGTTGGCGAGCAGCCTTTCGCCGGCCTGGCCCTGCGCCGCCAGCATGATGTTTTCGATCAGCGTCAGATTGGGCAGCGGGCGCGGAATCTGGAAGGTGCGGCCGAGCCCGCGACCGATGCGCAGGTGAGCGGCTTCGCCGGAAACGGGCGTACCGTTCAGGAGGATGTCGCCGCTGGTCGGCAATATGCTGCCGGCCAGCAGGTCGAACATGGTGGTCTTGCCCGCTCCGTTTGGCCCGATCAGACCAAGGATTTCTCCTGCTTTGACGTCGAACGAGACATCATTGACGGCGACGAGGCCGCCGAAACGCCGCACGACGTTCCTTGCCGTCAGCACCGGCGCACGGGTCTCTCGCCCTTGCCGTCTGGCTGCCTCGCTCATCTAGACCCTCTGGCCGAAGACGATCGTCGCCGTCTCCTGATTTTTGATTTGTGATCACGCTTGCTTTGATCACGATATTCGGCTTTAATTTCCTCCGCAAGCCGAAAACGGGCCGAGAACGGAATTCCATGCAAAAGGCTGCCGTCGAAAAGAACAACGAGGCGATCGCGGCCCAGCTTGCGCCGGTCGGCCGCGAGACCGTGCAGGATCGCGTCTATTCCGAATTGCGCCGCGCCTTGATCGGCGGCCTGTTCGAACCGAGCCAGGTGCTGACCATCCGTGGGCTTGCCGATGCGCTGGTTACCTCGACCATGCCGGTGCGCGAGGCGCTCGGACGGCTGATCACGGAGAAGGCGCTGGAGGCGTTGCCCAATCGTTCGGTGCGTGTGCCGCCAATCACGCTCGATCGCCTCGATGATCTCCTGCGGGCTCGCATCCTGATCGAGGGCGAGGCGATCGCGCTGGCCGCCGCCCGCATGGGTCCGCGCCAGATCGCCACCATCGAAACCATTCTGGCCGAATGGGACGAAATGCGGGCGCTGAAGCACAAGAAGGATGTCGACCGCGAAGTGACACTCAACCAGAGCTTTCACTTCGAGATTTACCGCTCCTGCGGCTCGGCCGTGCTGATCCCGATGATCGAGAGCCTGTGGCTGCAATCGGGGCCATGCATCCGCGTCGCCATCTATGCCTTCTCGGAAGCCGGCGAGGTCGACACCGCGCAGTATCACCGCCGCATTGTCGAGGCGCTGGCCACGCAGGACGCACAGGCGGCGCGCGCCTCGCTGGTCGCCGACATCAGCCGGCCCTTCACCTTCCTGCGCAGCAAGCTGCAATCCGCGGCTGGGAAAGATCAGACATGACCTCCATCCGGATCACCGAACCACACTCGAAGCTTTCCGTCACGGCTGTGCTGCTGCCAGTGAAGGCGCCGGAAAACGCAGACTTCCTCACAGCGTATCTCGCCGCGCCACGCGTCGTCCCAGGCATCCATGCGATGTGGACCGGACCTGAGATTTCCTGTCCGGTTCCATCAGCCGATCTCGAGGGGCAGGCCTATGCCCGACCGCTGCCGGCGGAGAACGCCACCCTGACGCCGCAGCCCGGAGATATCGTGCTGTCCTACGTGCCGCCGCGCATGTGGGGCGGCAATCCCAATGCGATCTTCGACATCGGCCTGTTCTATGGGCAAGGGGCGCGGCTTCTGTTCCCGATCGGCTGGCTGGCCGGCAGCGTGGTGGCACAGGTGGTTGCCGAGGAGCGCGAACAGTTCGCAGCCGCCTGCGGCGTCATCCGCCGCACCGGCGCCTGCGATATCACTTTCAGCCTGATGGGGGCCTGACATGGCTGACGACAGTTTCGAACTCTTCGATCTTCGCGTCGAGGCGGTCATCCCCGAAGGCAAGCCGATCTATTGCGGCGCCAAGGCCGGCGACTATTTCGAACTCAAGGGCGAGATGCTGTCGATGCCGGCCGGACAAGGCTTTTCGATCTATTCGCTCGCTGCCGTGCTGCCGCTGCTTGCGGCAAAGCAGCGCCCGACCCACGCCAATGACTGGATGACCTCGGACGCCGAGATCGCCTGTCCCGATCCCAATTGCGCCAGCAGGCTGCGGATCGTCAGGCTGGCCAAGCGGCGGTTCAGCCATGCCGAAACCACGGCCGTGCCGCTGCCGAAGGAGAATGAACAGAGATGAGTGCCAAGACCTTCGAACTCGGCCCCGGCTACGCGATCTCGCGCGTCATCCGCGGTGGCTGGCAACTCGCCGGCGGTCACGGCGCCATCGACCGCAGCCAGGCGGTGACCGACCTGATCGCCACTTTCGATGCCGGTATCTGGACCTATGACTGCGCCGACATCTACACCGGCGTCGAGGAACTGATCGGCGCCGCGCGCCTGCGGCTTGCCAATGAGCGCGGCCTCGATGCGGCGGCCAGGATGAAGGTGCATACCAAGCTGGTGCCAGATCTGGAACGGCTGGCCGGCATCAGCCGCGACTATATCAGGGGCATCGTTGATCAGTCGCTTCGCAGGCTGAAGACCGAGCGGCTCGATCTCGTGCAGTTCCACTGGTGGGACTATGCGCAGCCTCGCTATGTCGAGGCGATGGGCTGGCTCGACGAGCTTCGGCGCGAAGGCAAGGTGCGCAATCTCGGCACCACCAATTTCGACACGCCCCGGCTCGCCGAAATCCTGGCCGCCGGCATCCCGCTGGTCAGCCAGCAGCTGCAATATTCGGTGCTCGACCAGCGGCCTGCGCACAGCCTCGCCGCACTTGCGAAGACAAACGGCGTCAGCTTCCTCTGTTACGGCTCGGTGGCGGGCGGCTTCCTCAGCGACAGATGGCTCGATGTGGCCGAACCCGCGACGCCGCTCGAAAACCGGTCGCTGGTCAAATACAAGCTGATCATCGATGATTTCGGCGGCTGGGACCTGTTCCAGCAACTGCTTCAGGCGTTGAAGATCGTAGGCGATCGTCACTGCGTCGACATTGCCACCATCGCCAGCGCCTGGGTGCTGGAGCAGCCGCAAGTGGCCGCCGTCATCGTCGGTGCCCGCAACCAGGCGCACGCGCTGGCCAACGCCAAGATCATGGATATCGAACTCGATGCCGATGACCGCGCGCGGATTGCTGCCGTCATAGCGCAGGGTGCCGGTCTTGAGGGCGACGTCTACACACTGGAGCGTGACCGCAATGGCCGCCACGGCTCGATCATGCACTATAATCTCAACGCGGGCCGGGTGTGAAACGATGGACGACAGGCTGTTTTCGCAGGCCAGCGCCGAAGTCATCGACCTGCACCGCTTCTTCACCGACTGGTTCGTCGCCGCGCGCGCCGACAAAGTGGATTTCGGCCGCTTCGAAGCCGTCATGGGCGAAGGCCTGACCATGATCGCACCAGGCGGTCAGATACTCGATCGTGACGCCGTGGTTGACCACGTCCGCTCCAGCCGCGCCACATGCGACGACGGCTTCGCCATCTCGATCGAGGACATCAAGCCCGGCTGGCAGGGCGGCGATACGATCGTCGTCCTCTATGTCGAGGCGCAGTTGCGCGGCGGCAAGCATAGCCGCCGCCAGTCGAGTGCCGTTTTCACCACCAGTTCATCGGCGCCCAATGGCGTCCAATGGCGGCATCTGCATGAAACCTGGCTGCAGGTGCCGGAACACTGACACTTTCCAGACGTCAAACCAGTTCGTATAAACTCAAGGGGAACAACAATGAGAAAGACGATACTCCAACTCACCACCGCGCTCGCTCTTGTCACGATTGCCGGTGCCGCGCAGGCCGCCGACTGCAAGATCACCGTCGGTCTCGTCATGGAACTGACCGGTCCCGCCGGCGAATACGGCCAGGCCGGCGCCAAGTCTGTCGAAATGGCCTTCCGCGACATCAATGACGCCGGTGGCGTGCGCGGCTGCGATCTCGTCACCGACACGCGCGACAGCCAGAGCCAGGGCAACATCGCCGTCGATGCCGCGACCCAGTTGGTTCAGGTCAAGAAGGTGCCGGTCATCATCGGCGGCATCATCTCTTCGGTGTCGATCCCGATCCTGACCTCGGTGACCGCGCCGGCCAAGATCGTCCAGGTCTCGCCGGCGTCGTCCTCGCCGACGCTGACCGCGCTCGGCCGCGAGGGCAAGACCAACGGCATCTTCTTCCGCACCATCACCTCGGACGCGCTGCAGGGCGTGGCCGCGGCCAAATACGCCATCGACAGGGGCTTCAAGAAGCTGGCGATCATTCACGTCAACAACGATTTCGGCGTCAACATGGTGGCCGAATTCTCGCGCGCCTATAAAGCGCTCGGCGGCACCATCGTCTCCGACACGCCTTACAACGAGAAGCAGTCGAGCTATGCTTCCGAGGTCACGGCGGCGATGGGAGGCGAGCCGGACGGACTCTATCTGGTCAGCACGCCGGTCGATGGCGCCACCATCGCCCGCACCTGGATTTCGCAGGGCGGCGTACAGAAATTCCTGCTCAATGATGGCATGAACAGCCCTGACTTCATCGAATCGGTCGGCGCCGATTACCTGAAGGACGCCTATGGCACGTCGTCCGGCACCAGCCCGACCGCATCGACCGAGTATTTCACCAAGAACTACAAGGCGTTCTCCGGCATCGAGCCATCGAACCCGGCGGCCGACCGTTCCTATGATGCCGGCGCCATCGTCGGGCTGGCCATTGCCATAGCCGGCTCCGAGGATCCGGCCAAGATCAGGGATGCCATGTACAAGGCGGTCGACCCCGCCGGCACGCCGATCTTCGCCGGCAAGGAGGAATTCGCCAAGGCGCTCGGCCTGATCAAGGACGGCAAGCCGATCCGCTATGAAGGCGTCATCGGTCCGGTCGCCTTCGACAAATTCGGCGACATCACCGGTCCGTTCCGGCTGTGGAGGATTGTCGACGGCAAAGTGACCACCGACGGTGAAATGACCACCGACGATGTTAACGCCTTGCAGGCCAAGCTGCAGTAAGCAGATAACATCCTACCAGCATCGATCTCGTCTCTTCGAGATTGATGCCGGTAGGAGGTTTCGTCCCGTCGCTTGCGGACAAGCCGATATCGCTTGCATGGCGGGCGATGACGAATAAGGTCGGTCGGCCGAAGTTGAAGGGTGGCGAGCGTGTTGAACAAGGATCATCATCGGACCATCCTGCTGCTAGAGACGACCTCTCTCGCCGCACGGACGCCTGAGCTCGATGTCGCCTGAAACGGAACGACTTCTGTCCGCCCTTGGCGATCGGCTGGGCGCGGGCGGCGTGCTCGCTGGCTCCGAGGTGGACCAGCGCTATCGCGACGATCCCGACGGCAAGCTTGGCGTCCTTCCCGAAGTAGTGCTGCGCCCACGCGATACCGTTGGTGTCGCGGCAGCACTTGCCGGATGCAACGCTGTCGGCCAGCCGGTCGTCGTCCATGGCGGACGCACCGGGCTGGCTGGTGGCGCGCGCGTCCAGCCCGGCGAGATCGTGCTGTCGCTGGAGCGCATGACCGGCCTTGCCGCTCCGGACGTTCAGGCCGCCGCATCGTCGCCGAAGCGGGCGCGACGCTGCAGGTGGTGCAGGAGGCAGCCGATGGCGCCGGATTGATGTTCGGCGTCGACATCGGCGCGCGGGGTTCGGCCACTGTCGGCGGCAATATCGCGACCAATGCCGGCGGCATCCGCGTGCTGCGCTATGGCATGTACCGGGCGCAGGTACTAGGGCTTGAGGCCGTGCTCGCCGACGGCAGTGTCCTGACCTCGCTCAAGGGCCTGCCCAAGGATAATTCCGGCTACGACCTCGGCCAGCTCTTCATCGGCGCGGAAGGCACGCTTGGCGTCGTCACCCGCGCCGCGCTCAGGCTGCATCCCAAGCCGGCATCCGAGGTGAACGCTTTCTGCGCGCTGCCTTCGCTCGATGCGGCGATCGCGTTGCTTGGGCTGCTGCGGCAAAAGCTTGGGCCGCTACTTTCCGCTTATGAGGTCAACTTCGCGCCGCTTTATGACGTCATGGTCGGCAGCATGGCCATGCCGGCACCATTGCCGACCGGCTCACCGGTCTATGTGCTGGCCGAGATCCAGGGCAGCGAGCCCGAACGCGACGGCGGGCGCTTCGCCGAGGTTCTGATGCAGGCGGTCGAGGACGGCGTGGTCGACGATGTGGTCGTCTCGCAATCGCCGCGCGAATTCCGTGCGCTCTGGGACGTGCGGGAGGACGCCAATCGTGTCCTGTTTTCGATCAAAGGCCTGATCGGCGTCGACATCAGCATCCCGTTGGCGCGCATGGGCGCCTTTCTGCGGGAAGCGGACGCCGCCATCCATGCCGTCGATCCCAGCGCCGACATCTATGTCTTCGGCCATCTCGGCGACGGCAACCTGCACTATCAGGTCCTGACGGCGGACCCGGCGGCGGCATATGGCATCATCTATCGCGGCGTGGCGGCGGCGGGAGGCGGCGTTTCGGCCGAGCACGGCATCGGCCTCGACAAGAAGCAGTGGCTGCATCTGGTGCGCGGCGAGGCCGAAATCGCCACGATGCGGCGGCTGAAGACAGCGCTGGACCCGAAGAACATCCTCAATCCGGGACGGATCTTCGATCTTTAACCCGACTGCCTTACCGCGATGACAGGTGCTCGGTAACTCAGGCCCGTTCCGTCGCCATCTGCCTGGGGATCAGAAAACGGGCGGCGAGTACGCAGAGCAGCACGGTGAACATCAGGATCAGCGCCACCAGCGCATTGATGTCGGGCGAGAAGCCAAGCCGCATCATCGCCCACAGCCTGACCGGCAGCGTGCTTTGCGTGCCGGTGACCAGAATGGTGATCATCGTTTCGTCGAACGACAGGGCGAAGGCAAGGATGGCGCCGCCGACCATGGCGCTCGACAGGTTCGGCAGGATGACGCGCCAGAAAGTCTGCCAGCCGGTGGCGCCGAGATCGAAGGACGCTTCGACCAGCGTGCGGCTCATCGACTGCAGCCGCATCAGCACGGTGCGATAGACGATCGCCAGCACAAAGACGGTATGCCCGATGATGACCGTCAGCAGCGAGCGTTCGAGGCCGATCTCGCGGAAGAAGATCAGCAGCGCCAGGCCGCTGATGATCGGCGGCATCAGGAACGGCAGGAAGATGATGAACTGCAGCACCGAACGTCCTGAGCGGCGGCCGTGATAGTAGAGCGCCAGCAGCGTCCCACTGACCACCGAGAGCACGACGGTGCACAGGCCGACGACCAGCGTGGTGCGCAGGGCGGCCAGTATGTCGTGGTTCCCGGCCAGCGTCCGATAGGTCGAAAGCGTCGGCGACGACCAGTCGACATCGCCATGCGAGATGGTGAAGAACGACGATACGATCGGCACGAATAGCGGGCTGTAGAGCAGTACGGCGACCAGCGTCGTGATCGCGGCCAGGAAGAGGGTTGAAGGCCGGGGCAGTGCGCTCATATCGAGGTCCCCCGGCTACGTCCGAACCGTTCGCCGATGAGGATTGCGCAGATCACCACGATCGCAAGCGCCACCGACAGCGCCGCGCCGAACGGCCAGTTATAGGCGGTGCCGAACTGGCTGTAGAGGATGCGGCCGAAGGTGAAGCCGCTGATGCCGCCGACCATCTGCGGGGTCAGGAAATCGCCGATCGCCAGCACGAAGACGAAGCTCGCCGCCGAGGCGACACCGGGAAGGCTGAGCGGCAGGGTGATGCGCAGGAAAGTCTGCAAGCCGCTCGCGCCAAGGTCGTCCGAGGCGCGCAGCAGGGTCTGGGGGATCCGTTCCAGCGACAGGAAGATCGGCAGGATGGCGAAGGGGATCAAAAGCAGGCTCAGCGTCAAAAGAATGGCGTTCATATTGAACACGAAAAGCGTCGACGGCTGCTCAAGGATGCCGAGCGCCACCAGCGCTTTGTTGAGGAAGCCGTTGAGGCCAAGGATGCTGCGGATCGCATAGATCTTGATGACGTAGCTCATCAGCAGCGGCACCAGAAGCAGCATCAGCAAGACATAGCGCCACCGCCCTTTCAGGGTCGTCAGGAAATAGGCGGCGGGATAGGCGAGCAGGATGCAGATCATGGCCACCGAAACACACAGCACGATGGTGTTCCAGAACACCGGCAGAAAGATCGGGTCGGTGAAGAACCTGATATAGTTGCCAAGTGTGGGTGCATGGACGATCGTGCCCTGATCGACACTGAAGAAACTGTAGATCAGGAAGATCGCAAGCGGAACGAGGACAAAGACCACCGGCAGGGCAAAGGCCAGAACCGTCACCAGCAGCGACAAGTGTCGTTCCGAAGGCTGTGTCGAGCCGGCCTTGCTCATGCCAGCACCAGATGGCCTTCATGCGGCACAAAGGAAAGCGAGACCGTCTCGCCGGATTTCAGCGCGCTGCCGTCGATCCGACTCGGCATGCGTAGCCGCAGGCGTTGCGCGGCATTGTCCGTCCCCGCCATGACCGTGGCGACCGTCGACGAGCCGGCGAAGGCTAGATCGGCTATGGTGCCCGAGAAGCGGTTGTCATTGTCGGTGGCGCCCGCAAGACGCAAGGCCTCGGGACGGAACGCCGCGAAGGCGCTGGCGCCATCCGAGGCGGTCTTCAGATGCGGCTGGCCGCTGATCGAGCAGACCAGGCGCCCAAGCGCCGTCTCGATCGGCCGCTGCTCGCCCTGGACCGGGCCGAGTTTTCCAGCGACCAGATTGTTCTCGCCGAAGAAGCGCGCCACGAACTCGCAGTTCGGCTTGTAGTAAAGTTCGTGCGGTGTGCCGAGCTGGCGGATATGGCCGGCCTGCATGACGCAGATCCGGTCGGCCATGCCGATGGCTTCCTCCTGGTCGTGGGTGACGAACAGGAAGGTGGTCTTGATCTCGCGCTGGATGGATTTCAGGAATTCCTGCATCTGCCGGCGCAGCTCAAGATCGAGCGCGGCGAGCGGCTCGTCGAGCAGGATCAGCCGCGGCTGGCAGATCAGCGCCCGGGCGAGCGCGACGCGCTGGCGCTGGCCGCCCGAGAGCTGTGCCGGGAAGCGATCGGCGAAGCGCCCGAGCTGCACCAGCTCGAGAGCCTCAGCGACGCGGCGCGCGATCTCCTTGCGCTGGATATGGCGCACCGAAAGCCCATAGCCGACATTGCCGGAAACGGTCATATGCGGGAACAGTGCATAATCCTGGAACACGGTGTTGAACGGCCGCCGGTTGATCGGCATGCGGCTGATGTCCTCGCCCTCAAGGCGGATCTCGCCAGCCGTCAGCGGCTCCAGCCCGCCGATCAGCCGCAGGACCGTGGTCTTGCCGGAACCCGACGGTCCAAGGACGGTGAGGAACTCACCGTCCCGGATCGACAGGTCGAGGTCGTGCAGCACGGGCACCGGGCCGTAGGATTTCGAGACGGACCGCAGCGTCAGCAGGTCGGTGTTCTGGTTCATGGCATGCTCTCGCTTACGCTTCGGCGGTCCGGAACGTCCGGACCGCCGGGTCTTCGAAGTTGGGGCAGCGAAATCAGGGCGTTGCCTTGACCTCGTTCCACATGTCCGAACGCTTGAGCGGGTCTTCGACATTGTTGAGCCAGACCAGCTTGTCGTTGCCGCCGGCGCTGCTCGTCTCGACCACTGTGTTGCCGAAGCCGGTGCGCTCGGAAAGCTCGCCGCTGACCTTCTTGCTCAGCATGAAGTCGATCCATTTCTCGGCCGCCGCATTGTCGCGGACGCCCTTGGAGATCACCCAATTGTCGAGCCAGGCGAGCGCGCCTTCGCTCGGGTTGATGTAGGCGACATGGGCGCCGATCTTCTGTAGCGCCTTGACCTGCTGCTGGCCGTAATTGGCCCAGATCAGCGCAACATCGTTGTTCTGGTAGATCTGCTGCGCCTCGTCGGCGGTGGTGTAGAAGCTGAGCACATTGCGCTTGAGCTCGACCAGCTTGGCCTTGACCGCCGCCATCTGCTCGGCGCTCAGGTTGAACGGATCCTTGTAGCCGAGCGTCAGCGCGGTAAACGAGAAATTGTGCTCGCCATTGTCGTAGGCGAGGATCTTGCCCTTGTAAGCCGGATCCCACAGCACCGACATCGAGGTCGGCGCCGGCTTGACCTTGTCGGTGTCGTAGATCAGCCCGATGGAGTCGAAACAGAACGGGATGCCGTAGACCTTGCCGTCCTTGGTGACGCCGCTCACCGTGCTCAGGTCACGGAAACGCGGCAGCACCTCCTTCTGGTTGGGCAGCTTGGTCACGTCGATCGGCGAGACCAGGTCGGCCTTGATGTAGCGCTGCAACTGGGCGGTGTTGACGGCGAAGACGTCGAAGTCCTGCCCTTCGCTCCCCTTGATCTTGGCCCAGATCTCGTCGTCGCTGCCGATGAAGACGACATCGACGCCGATGCCCGTGGCGGCGGTGAAGTCCTTCACCCAATCAGCGTCCGCGTAGCCATCCCAGGCCAGAACCCGGAGGTTGGCGGCGAATGCGGCCGAGGTCATCAGGCCGATGCCCAGGCCGATCGCCATTTTCAGAAACAGTCTCTTCAGTCCCATCAGTTCCATTTTAATCTCCCATTTTCTTTCTGGTGGACCGCGATTTCCGGACTTTCGCCCTCACAGCTGGGTGACGGTGACCAGTCCTTCGTCCGGCACCGAAACCATCCGATTGCGCAGTGGCTTGCCGAATGTCGGTGCCTGGATTTCATACTCGTCGCCGGGAGCCGTCTGGACGCCGGAGGCGTAGCTCATCACCGCCGCGCCGAAGAAGTAGGCGTGCAGGTCGCCTGGCCGGCGATGCATCGGGTAACGGAAATGGTAGTGTTCGAGATTGGTGATCGAGTGCGACATGTGCGCCTCGCCCGACAGAAACTCCTGCTCCCAGATGACCGCGCCGTTGCGCGTGATGCGGGAATGGCCGCGCACTTCTTCCGGCAGATCACCGATCAGCAGTTCCGGGCCGATCGAGCAGGAACGGAGCTTGGAATGGGCCAGATAAAGGTAGTTCTCGCCCTCCGTCACGTGGTCGGAATATTCGTTTCCGAGTGCATAGCCGAGGCGATAGGGATGGCCGTCCGGTCCGTTGAGATAAAGCCCGACGATCTCGGCTTCCTCGGCCCCGGCCTTTGCGAATGCCGGCATCGGCAGCGGCGCGCCGGGCGGCACGACACAGGTGCCGACGCCCTTGAAGAACCATTCGGGCTGGATGCCGATCTTGCCAGCACCGGGCTTGCCTCCCTCCAACCCCATGCGAAAGATCTTCAGGGAATCGGATTCCGCGGCACCTTCGCCATGGGTTAGCACATGCATCTGGTTGCGCGCGGCGGCACTTCCGGTGTGGGTCAGGCCGGTGCCGGTGACAAGGAAACGCGCCGGCTCCGGATGGTCGACGGGGGCCAGCACGCGACCTCCATTCAACAGTTGGTCGTAGTCGACCTGTTCCGCCGTCGTGCGCTCCTCGACGAGCGCCGCGATGGACACGCCACGCGCGATCGCGGCTTCCGCCAGTTCCAGGACGGTGGTCGTTCCCTTGAGCGGATGCAGGTGGTCGCCATCCATGGAGACGCGGCCGACGCGCCGGCTTCCGTCGGGCATTTTGAATTGAACAAGACGCATGAAATTCCCTTCCTCTTTCGGTGCCGTCCGGATCACACCCAGCCCCCGTCGACGATGAATTGCTGGCTTGTGCACATGCGGCTGTCGTCGGCCGCGAGGAACAGCGCCATGCGCGCGATATCGGAGGGCTGCAGCCGGTCGGGCAGGCATTGCCTTTCCTCGATCTGGCGTTCGCCGGCCCGGTTCAGCCACAGTCGCATCTGGCGCTCGGTCATCACCCAGCCGGGCACCATGCAGTTGACGCGGATGCGCTCGGGGCCGAGCTCGCGGGCCAGCGCCCGCGTCATGCCGTAGACCGCGGCTTTCGCGGTGACATAGGCCGGGCAATCGGGATCGCCGACCATCCAGGTGATGGAGCCGAAATTGATGATCGAGCCGCCGCCCTGCGCGCTCATCTGCGGCCTCACCGCCTGGGCCGCGAAGAACTGGTGGCGCAGATTGACCGCCATGCGGTCGTCCCAATAGGCTGGTGTCACGTCCTTGGTCTGGTGGCGGTCGTCATTGCCGGCATTGTTGCACAGCGCCTGGATCGGGCCGTTGTGCTGTGCCGCCTGCGCCGTGACTGCCTGCAGTTCCTCGACATTGCGCAGGTCGCAGGGAATGAACAGCGGCGCGGCATGCCCCTCGGCCGCGATAGCCTCGACCAGGCGCCGTGAAGGCTCCTCCGCCAGGTCGACAAAGGCGACGCGGCTGCCTTGCGCGCAGAAATGGCGCACCAGGCTTTCGCCGATGCCGCTGCCGCCGCCGGTTACGAATACGCTGCGGTCCCTGAGGCTGGGATAGGTCGCGTAGCTGCCGATCTGATCCGTCATCGCGTGCCTCTCTAGTGGGAATGCCGGGGGATGCCGGCGTCACGCCGGCCGACGAGGAAGTCGAAGTCGCAGCCCTTGTCGGCCTGCAGCACGCGCTCGACATAGAGGCTCTGATAGCCGCCTTGAGGCGGCGCCGGCGGCTTCCAGTCTCGACGGCGGATCGCCAGTTCCTCTTCCGATACCAGCAGCTCCAGGCGGCGCCCGGCGACATCGAGCTCGATGAGATCGCCGTCGCGCACCAGGGCAAGCGCGCCGCCCGCTGCGGCCTCGGGCGCCACATGCAATACGACGGTTCCGTAGGCGGTGCCGCTCATGCGCGCGTCCGAGATGCGAACCATGTCGGAGACGCCTTGCTTGAGCAGCTTGGCCGGCAGCGGCATGTTGCCGACCTCAGCCATTCCGGGATAACCGCGCGGTCCGCAGTTCTTCAGCACCATCACCGACGAGGCGTCGATATCCAGACCCGGATCGTCGATGCGGGCATAGTAATGTTCGATGTTCTCGAAGACGACCGCCTTGCCGCGATGCTGCATCAGTTCGGGCGTTGCCGCCGACGGTTTGATGACCGCCCCATTGGGCGCCAGATTGCCGCGCAGGATCGAGATGCCGCCTTCCTTGGTCAGCGGCTCGCTCAGCGGCCGGATGACCTCGCGGTTGTAATTGGGGGCGCCATCGATCAATTCGCCGATCGTCTTGTCGCTGACGGTCATGGCGTCACGATGAAGAAGCCCCACTTCATCAAGCGACGCCATGACCGCAGCTAGCCCCCCGGCATAGTAGAAATCTTCCATCAGGAACCGGCCCGACGGCATCAGGTCGACAATGGTCGGAACGTCGCGGCCAAGGCGGTCCCAATCCTCGAGGCCGAGATCGACACCAACCCGGTTGGCAATGGCGATCAGGTGCAGAACCGCATTGGTCGAACCGCCGATGGCGCCGTTGACGCGGATGGCATTCTCGAAAGCTTGCCTGGTGAGGATCTGCGAAATCGTCACGTCGCGGCGGACCAGGTCGACGATCTGGCGCCCGGCCAGTTGGGCAAGCACCCCACGGCGCGAATCCACCGCCGGTATCGCGGCATTGTCCGGCATGCCGATGCCGAGCGCCTCGACCATGCTGGCCATGGTCGACGCCGTGCCCATCGTCATGCAGCTGCCCGCCGACCGGCTCTGACCCTGCTCGGCTGAGAGGAAGTCGGCGACCTGCATGCGGCCGGCCTTCACATCCTCGGCGAATTTCCAGACATGGGTGCCCGAGCCGATATCCTGCCCGCGGAACTTGCCGTTGAGCATCGGCCCGCCGGAGACCGCGATCGTCGGCAGGTTGCAGGACGCCGCACCCATCAGCAGCGCCGGCGTGGTCTTGTCGCAGCCGACAAGCAGGATCACGCCGTCGATCGGATTGCCGCGGATGGATTCCTCGACATCCATGCTGACGAGGTTGCGAAACAGCATGGCGGTGGGGCGCATATTGCTCTCGCCCAGCGACATCACCGGAAACTCCAGCGGCAGGCCGCCGGCTTCATAGACGCCGCGCTTGACGTGATCGGCGAGCGCCCGCAGGTGGGCATTGCAGGGGGTCAGTTCCGACCAGGTGTTGCAGATGCCGATCACCGGGCGGCCGTCAAAGGCATCGGCGGGTATGCCCTGATTCTTCATCCAGCTGCGGTGCATGAAGGCGTTCTTGCCCTCACCGCCGAACCAGGCTTCGGACCGCAGTTTACGTTTGGTCTCGGTCACGATTGCTGGCCCCGATCATTGCGGCGTTTGTTGCGGTTCTCGACGCTGCGGCGCACGTCGTCCTCGGCATTGTCGATGAGCACCAGCAGTGCCCTTTGCGCGCCGGGCGCGTCACCGGCGGCGATCTTCTCGGCCACCTCGCGGTGCAGCGGCAAGGAATGGCGCTGCCCTTCCGGATTGTCGTTGGAGAGCCGAAAGCTCATTACCAATGCGGTTTCGACGAGTGCTGCCAGCGAGCCGATCAACTCGTTGCCGGTCATGCGCAGGATCGTCTGGTGGAACACCAGGTCGGGCTTGGCGAAGCGGTCGCCATCGTCGCTCACCGCTTCCATCTCGGCCAGCGCGGCGCGGATTTCGGCGATCTGCGCCGGGGTTGCCCGCTGGGCGGCGAGCGCTGCCGACATCGGTTCGATGGCGCGGCGCAGCTCGAACAGGGCGCGAACGTCCTCGGCGCTGACGCCGCCGGCATAGCGCCACGACAGAACATCCGGATCGAGGAAATTCCAGTCGGATCGCGGGCGCACGCGTGTGCCGGTCTTCGGCCGCGATTCGACGAGCCCCTTGCCGGCCAGAACCTTGATCGCCTCGCGTAGCACCGTGCGGCTGACGCCCAGCATCTCGCTGGAATCGTCGGCGTTGGGCAGGGCCTCGCCAGGCAGGAAGTCGCCCTGCACGATGCGCAAGCCGATCTGCTCGACGACGGTGGCGTGCAGCGCGGTGGAGCCGCTGGAGACCGCCACCGCGACCCTCGACGTCCGCGCCGTGCTAAAGGATTTTCTATTCTTCATACTATTCATATGATATGTTTTAAAGGGATGGCGACGGGAGTCAAGGGAGGGGAATGGCGATGACAAAGAATTCCGCCGGGCGGCACACGGAGCTGGTCTCGATCAGCGACGGCCTAGCGACGGCAGAGATTGCTCCGGCCACCGGCGGCGCGCTGGCGTCGTATCGCTGGTGGCGAAATGGCGCTGCCGTGGATTGGCTACGCCCGGCGGATCCGGCGGCGATCGATCGCCGCGATGCGGGCGCCATGGCCTGCTTTCCGCTCGTGCCCTACTCCAACCGCATAAGGGGCGGCCGCTTCGAATTCGCCGGACGCATCGTTGAGCTGCCGACGGCCCCTGACGATCCGCATCATGAGCATGGCCATGGCTGGCGCAGGCCATGGACTGTCGCGCGGCACGAAACCGGTGCGGTTGTCTTGCGCTATCGCCACACCGCCGATTCCTGGCCATGGAGCTATGAGGCCGAGCAGGAAATCTCGCTGGCCGACGGCAGGCTTGCGTGACCGTCACGGTGCGCAATCTGTCGGATGCACCGATGCCGCTCGGCTTCGGGCTCCATCCCTATTTTCCGTCGACGCCGTGGACGCACATCCAGGCACCGGTGTCCGGCATGTGGGAAACGGATGCGGAGGTCTTGCCAACGCGCCACGTCCTGCCGCCGGCGGGGGCCGATCCGTCCACTGGCTTTGACGTGTCGGAGCTGGACTTCGACACGGTCTTCACCGGATGGACCCGCCGCGCCCGGATCTCCTGGCCGGAGCAGGGACGGCAACTGGACATCGAGGCCGAGGCGCCGCTCGATTTCCTGGTCCTCTATACGCCGCCGGGCGAGCCGTATTTTTGCGCCGAGCCGGTCAGCAACATCACCGATGCCTTCAACCGGCCAGGCGGCGAGGAGACCGGCCGCATCGTGCTGGCGCCCGGCCAGATGCGATCCGCCAGCGTTCGCTTCACGCCCTCACTGGCTATTTGACGCTCGGTAGCTCAAGGCGGGGCCGGGTCAGAACGGATAATGCTGGCCCGGATCCTCGATCGTCACCCAGCGCAGGTCGGTGAATTCGGCGATCGAGGCCTTGCCGCCGAAACGGCCATAACCGGAGCCCTTCACGCCGCCGAACGGCATCTGCGCCTCGTCGCCCACGGTCGGTCCGTTGATGTGGCAGATGCCGGCCTGGATGCGGGCGGCGACCGCCATGGCGCGCCTTATGTCGCGGCTGAAGACCGCTGACGACAGGCCGTATTCCGTATCGTTGGCAACGCGCACCGCCTCGTCCTCGCCTTTGACGCGGATGATCGGCTTGACCGGCCCAAAGGATTCTTCCGCGTAGACGCGCATCGACGGAGTGACATGATCAAGCACCGTCGCTTCCACGACAGTTCCGCTGCGCTTGCCGCCCGCCGCCAGGGAGGCATCCTTGCCGAGCGCGTCGGCGACCAGTTCCTCCATTTTGTCGGCCGCCTGGCTGCTGATCAGTGAGCCCAGGACGACATGGCCGCGCGGATCGCCGGCCGGCAGTTTCGAAGCGCGGGCGGCAAGCTTGGCCACGAACTCGTCGGCGATCTTTTCGTCGACGATCAGCCGTTCGGTCGACATGCAGATCTGGCCCTGGTGCATGAAGGCGCCGAACGCCGCGGCATTAACCGCGGCGTCGATGTCGGCATCGTCGAGCACGATCAGTGGCGCCTTGCCGCCAAGTTCGAGCAGCGCCGGCTTGAGGTGCCGTCCGGCGAGCTCCGCGATGATGCGGCCGACCTTGGTCGAGCCGGTGAAGTTCACGCGCCTGACGGCCGGGTGCGCGACCAGTGTCTCGACGATGGCGGCGGCGTCCTTCGGATCGTTGGTGACGACATTGATGACGCCCTTCGGCAGCCCGGCCTCGACCAGCACCTGGCCGATCAGCCGGTGCGTGCCGGGGCATAGTTCGGAGGCCTTCAGCACCACCGTATTGCCGCAGGCGATCGGCATCGCCACGGCGCGTGTGCCGAGGATGACCGGCGCGTTCCATGGCGCGATTCCGAGGCACACACCCGCGGGTTGGCGGATTGCCATGGCGAGCGTCCCCGGCTTGTCGGAGGGGATGATCTCGCCCGAAATCTGCGTCGTCATGGCGGCTGCCTCGCGCAGCATGTTGGCCGCCAGCATGACATTGAAGCCGGCCCAGGGGCCAGTGGCGCCAGTCTCTTCCATCATCAGCCTGGTGAATTCATCGACCTTGGAGGCCATCACATCGGCAGCCTTTGACAGCAAGGCGCGGCGTTCGCCGGGGCCGGTTTTCGACCATGCCGGAAAGGCGGCTGCAGCGGCTTCGACGGCTGCGTTGGCATCGGCCACACTGGCAGCGGCGGCGCGTGTCGCCAGCCTGCCGGTGAAAGGGTCCAGGCGTTCGTAGGAAGCCGAGCCTGTTGCCGCCCTTTCATCGCCGTCGATCAGAAGTCCGATATCCATTGTTCTCTCCCTCGCTCTCGATGGAGCCTTACAAGTAGCGTGTTAGAAGCCGAGCGCTTCGGCATTGATCGATGCTTCGAGCCCGCCATCAACGGGCACGTTGGCGCCATTGATCCAGCGCGCGCCATCCGAGCACAGGAACAGCACGACGGGCGCGATATCGCCCGATGTTCCGGCGCGACCGACCCTGGCAATGTCGCTGTCGACGCGGGCATCGCCAAGCACGGTGCGGAACTGTTTCAGGATCGGCGTCTCGACCGGCCCTGGGCTCACAGCATTGACGCGGATGCCACGGCGTTTGAACAGATCCTGATGCGCCGCGCGGAAGGTCCACAAGAGCAGCAATTCCTTTGAAACGGGATAGGCTTCCTCGTTTCTGACCGCGTGATCGGCGACCACCTTGGCGACGTCGGGAAAGCCTTCGATGCCGACCATCGAAGCGGCGCGGTTGAGATTGGCGCGCCAGCCATAGCCGGCGATCGAGGCGACATTGACGATCGCGCCACTTTCGCGAAGCCTGGGCGCGAGGCCTTCCGAAAGTGCACGCAGCCCGAAGAAGTTGACGGCCAGCGTCGACACCGCGCCGGTATTGCCGGAGAGGCCGGCCACGTTGCAAAGCGCATCGATGCGTTGCGGCAGGCGCGCGATGAGATCGTCGACGCCCGCCTTCGAAGAGATGTCGGCCTTGACGAAACTGCCGACCGATGCAGCCGGCTCGTGCACATCAACGCCGATCACATCCGCGCCGAACTGGCCGGCGAGTTCCGCCGTGCGCGCGCCGATGCCGGAGGCGATGCCGGTGATGAGAATGGTCTTGCCGAAAAGCATGGTCATGCCTTCTCCTGATGCTGTGTGGTTTGCCGCGTCGAAGATGCAATGCCATCGTCGGCCGGCGCTGCCGGGTTCTCGGGAAGCCTGACGCGATAGCCGACCGGCAGCAGGCGCAGGCCAAAGCGCTCCTCGATCGTTCCCCACAGGCCGCGCGGCAGGAACAGCGAGAACAGCACCGCCGTGGCGCCGAGGCCGACGAGATACCAGACGCCGGTGCCGCCGAACCATGTCTCGATGAGGAAGAACACCAGCGCGCCCAAAATGGCGCCCTCGAAGGTGCCGATGCCGCCGACCAGCACCATGAAGATCATGTAGGCGGTCCACTGGACGTTGAAGTAGGTCTTCGGCTGGAAGGTGATGGAGGTCGCCAGCCACAAGGCACCGGCAATGCCGATCCCGAAGGCGGCCAGCACGAACAGCAGCCGCTTGGTGCCGGTGACGCGCACGCCGACCGAGGCGGCGGCATCCTCATTGTCGCGGATGGCGCGGATCGCGGCACCCGTGCTGCCGCGCAGCAGGCCGAACAGGACCGCGAGCAGCGCCGTCATCGATGCCAGCGCCAGCCAGTAGATGGTCACCCGCCTGGTGCCGGCATCGTAGATATTGAGCGAGATCAGCGAGGTGCCGGTTTCGCCTTGCACCAGCCGGTCGAGATTGACCAGGAGATGCATCAGGGCCGCGATCACCCACATGCCGATGGCGAACTCGCCGTTCTTGAGCCGCAGCATGAACAGCGACAGCGGCCAGGAAACCGCGCCGACAACGATTGCGGAAACGAAAAGCGCGGCGAAGGGGTTGAGGCCGGCATCGGCCAGCCGGATGGCGAAATAGGCGCCGAGCCCGAAGAACACCTGCTGCCCGACCGAGACCAGCCCGCCGAAGCCGGCCAGCGCGTTCCACATCGTCGCCAGGATCACATAGATGAACAGCGCCGTCATCCGGTCGACCGCGCCGGCCGACAGGAATTGTGGCGCGATCGCGAGCAGCGCGATGACGAGTGTGGCCGCGATCGCGGCGATCCGCGACGTCGCCGTGCCGCGCTCGATGATTGGCATATTGGCGGAGGCGCTCATGGCGCTCTCCCGGATGGCAGCCGCAACAGGCCGCGCAGGCCCTGGCCCGAGGCGGAAAGCCGCACGAACAGCACGACGAGGAAGACGGCGTGACCACCGATGAGGAAGCCTTGCGGATGCACTTGCGCGCCGAGTGTCTGGGCAAGCGCCAGCACGATGCCGCCGACCAGTGTCCCCCACAGCGACCCGGCGCCGCCGATTACCGCGGCTTCGAAAGCGAACAGCAATTGCGGTGCGCCGGCATAGGGATCGAAGGTGGCGCGCATGCCGAGGAAGGCGCCGGCAAGGCCGACCGTGACCATGGCGATGGCCGCGGCAATGGCATTGGCGCGGCGGGCGTCGACGCCGACCAGGCCAGCGGTGTCGGGGTCTTCCGATGTGGCGCGGATCGAACGGCCAAGCCTTGTGCGGGTCAGGAACAGCTGCAACCCGCCAAGCAGGATCACGGCGGTGGCGAACATGATCACGGCGAGCTTGCCGACATAGATGCCGCCCGGCCATTCCCATGAATCGTAGGAGAGGCTGCCGATATAGGGCGCCAGCGAACGCGTGTCAGCGCCGAACTGCTCGAACAGCATGTTGTCGACGACGATGGCGAGGCCGAACGTGGTCAGGATCGGCAGCAGCGCGCCGCCGCGCGCGCTGCGCTCGAGCAGGAAGCGCTGCAGCGCCCAGCCGATTGCCGCCATCAATGGCAGCACGATGAGCAGGCCCAGAAATGGCGAGACATGGAACCGCGAGGCGAGCAGCCACAGCGCAAAGGCAGCGAACACCGCGAGGCTGCCATGGGCGAGGTTGATGATGCGCATCACTGAGAACATGAAGGAAAGGCCGCAGGCGATCAGCGCGTAATAGCCGCCGAGCAGAATGCCCTGGATGATCTGGTTGCTCATGCCGGAATGTTCCCGCTTTTCCGATGCAGGCCGAAATAGGCTTTTGTCACCTCGTCGCGCGAAACCTCCTTGCTTGGCCCTTCGAGCGCGACACGCCCTTCGAGCATGCAGATGACCCTGTCGGAGACCGCGAGCGCGCGGTTGAGATCCTGCTCGACCAGGATGATCGTCGTGCCGGAAGCGATCAGCCCCTGGAGTGCCGCGTAGACGCGGTCGACGATTGCCGGCGACAGGCCGAGCGAAACCTCGTCGAGCAGCAGCACGTCCGGATTGCTCATCAGCGCCCGGCCGATCGCTGTCGCCTGCTGTTCGCCGCCCGAGAGGTGGCCCGTCCGGACATGCCTGCGCGGCTTCAGGTTGGGGAACATCTCCAGCACTTTATCGACACTCCAGTCGCCCGGCCGGCGAGTGCTCCTGCCGAGCAGCAGGTTCTCCTCGACCGTCATCTGCACGAACAGTTTTCGCCCCTCCGGTACCAGTGCGATGCCCATGCCGACGCGCCTGTGCGACGGCACGCTGGTAAGATCGGCGCCGTCCAGCAGCACCCGCCCGGCGGCGGGCTGGTGCGCGCCGGCAATCGCCCGCAGCAGCGTCGTCTTGCCGGCGCCATTGGCGCCGACCAGCGCCAGCGTCTCGCCGCGTTCGACGTTGAAGCTGACGCCGCGCACCGCCTGCAGCAGGCCGTGCCGGACAACCAGGTTCTCGACCGACAGCAGGCTCATTTCGGGCCTCCGCCGAGATAGGCGTGGACCACCCGCGGATCGGCCATGACCGTTTGCGGATCGCCGTCGGCGATGATCTTTCCCGCGTCCATGCAGATCAGCCGCTCGGCCACCTGCAGCAGGATGTGCACGATGTGCTCGATCCAGACGATGCCGATCTTGCGCCGGCGCAACTCCTTGATCGTGTCGACGAGCTCGCCCGCTTCTGCATCGGTCAGGCCGCCGCCGATCTCGTCCAGAAGCAGCAGCATCGGCCTGGCCGCCAGCGCCCGTGCCAGTTCCAGTCGCTTGCGGTCGAGCAGGCCAAGCGTCTCGGCTCGCCGGTTGGCAACGCCCAGCATGCCGCAAAGTCTCAGCGAGCCGAGCGCCTCCTCATAGGCTTCGTCGCGGCCGAGCCCGGCGCCATGCGACGCGGCGACGAAGACATTTTCGAAAGTGGTCATGCCGCTGAACGGTTTCGGCACCTGGTGCGTGCGCACAAGGCCGAGCCGGCAACGCCCTGTCGCCGGCAGCGCCGTCACATCACCGCCCTTGAAGCTGACCGTGCCCGAACTGGGCGGGAAGGCGCCGGCAAGCACGCTGAGCAGCGTGGTCTTGCCGGCGCCGTTCGGGCCGACAATGCCGACGGCTTCGTCGGCTGCCATGGCGAAATCGACGGCATCCAGCACCACGAGCGCGCCGAAGCGCTTGTGGATAGCTGTGGCAGCGAGGATCGCCTGTTGTTGCGGATGGGTCACCACGCGATCCTCGTCAGCGGTCCATCAGCCGTTGTAAGGAAGAAGCTTGGCCCCGACCGGAACCTTCGGATCGGTGGCGTTCTCGGTCACCACATAATCGAGCGGGAACTTCGATCCTTCCTTGGCGGCGACCCATTGCGTTCCGATGATGGGACCAGGCGAGACATTGGCCACGGGCCCGCTGGTGAAGTCGACCTTGCCAATCATGGTTTCGGTCTTGAGCGTGCTCAGCGCCTTCGCCACCGCCGCCTTGTCCTTGGCGTCGGTGCTCGCCTTCAAGGCCTCGAAGCCGGCATCGAGCAGCGACATCGAGGCGCCGAGTTGTTGTGTCCACTGCTTGCCGCTCGCCGCCTCATAGCCGTCGGCCAGTTCGATCCCCGAAACGCCCGTCAGCGGCGATCTGTAGGGGAAGGCCTTGTGCCAGTAGGCGGCGCTCGAAATCTTCATGCCGAGGTCGCCGAGCGCCTCGATATCCGATGGGAACAGGCCGGTCTTGGCGACCTGGGCGATCTTGATCTGCCTGATCAGGCCCTGCTGCGCCGCCTGGCGCCAGAAGGCGGCGAAATCCGGCGGGATCGGGAAGGAGTTGAAGATCTCGACGCCTTCTTGCTTGAACAGCGCGATCTGCGAGGAATAGTCGGTGGTGCCGGTTTCGTAGGCGCCGGGATCGACGATGGTGAAACCCTGCTTGGCCAGCAGCGGCGCGAGATTGGCGCGGATGGCGTTGCCGTCGGCGTCGTTGGGATACATGACGCCAACCTTCTTGTTGGTCTCGATCAGGTTCCATTGCGAAATGTAGGTCTTGAAGAACTCGCCGACGCCGAAGCCGAAATGATAGGTCCATTTGAACGGCGAGGGCGCGCCGGGCTTCGCGCCACGGCCGAAATACCAGGCTTCCCACGGCATGACTGTCGATAGACACGGCACGCCGGCGGCTTCGCAGGCGTCGGCCACTGGATTGATCACCTCGGGCGTCGATACCGCCAGCATGAGGTCGATGGCCTGGTTGTTGATCAGGTCCTTGGCGAGTTGGCCGGCTCGTGACGGATCCGACTGCGTGTCCTGGTCGAGGATCTCGATGCTGTATTTCTTGCCGCCGATCTCGAGGCCGCCGGCCAGTGCCTTGCGGGCAAGGTCGAGCACGTAACCGTCGGTCTGGCCAAAGCCTGCCAGCGGCCCGGTGCGCGGGCTGACGAAGCCGACCTTGAGCGTGTCGCCTGTCTGGGCGAAGGCTCTCTTGCCGCCAAGCGCGAGTGCCGCGCCACCGGCGATCGAGGTGGCGATGAACTGGCGTCGCGACACGCCACGAATGATGGGCCTGCTGCCAATGGAATGGGTCATGCGTTTCCTCCCTCTGTGCTCCTCGGTCGGTACAGTGCACCTGCGGTTTGGTTCAGTAAAATGATATTTTGCGGTGTTTTATTAACTCCTGGGTTAGGAGACTCCGCGCCGCAGCCGAGCTCGGTTCGAACCGTCCTGGGGCTCATGCGCCAGGCCGTGCCGCCTCGCGAATGGTTTGCAGCAGGATCATGAAGGCGGGCGAGGGGGCGGTGTCGGTGCGCATCGTCAGGCCGACCGGTCCTTTGGTTTCGTCCGTGTCGACCGGCAGGGCGACGAAGGCGCGGCTTGCGAGCTCGTTGGCGACCACGCCGGCCGAGATGATCCACACCGCGTTGCTCTGCCGCATGAAGGAGCGGCCGAAGGAGTCCGAAACCGTCTCGATTTCCGTCGCCGGCGCAGTCATGCCATTGGTGATGAACAGGCGATCGACAAAGGGGCGGATGACGGATTCCCGAGTTGGCATCAGCACCGGGAATTCGTCGAGCCTCGCGAAGATGTCGGCTCCCGGTTCCAGCAACGGATGCCCGGCCCGCACCACGAACAGCACCTGCTCGGAGTAGAGGTGCTCGAAGAAGAACCCGGTCATGTTTTCGGGCGCCGCGAGCCGTCCGACAACGAGATCGAGCGCGCCGATGCGCAATTGCTCAAGCAGCACGGCGTTCTCGCCGGTGACGATCTTGATCGCCGCCCCGGTGTTTTCCCTGAGAAACAGGCTCATGGCTTGCGGCATGACCTTCGCCGACACTGTCGGCAGGGCGCCGATGCGGATCGGATGGCGGTTGACGGCGCCGTCCTGGCGAACGGAATCGACGCCGCGCTTCAACGCCGTTATCGCCGAGCCGGCATGGTCCAGGAAGATTTCGCCAAGCCTTGTGACGCGAATGCCGCGCCCGTCACGCTCGACGACGGCCACGCCCAGCGCCTCCTCCAGTTCGCGCAGGGTCTTGGTCACCGCCGGCGCGCTGACATGCAGGAAGTCCGCGGCACGGGCCACGCTGCCCTGCCGTGCGACTTCCAGGAATGCTTGCAGATGACGGAACCGGATGCGGCTGTCGGGCATGAATTTGATAACCCTTGAGTTAATGAAATGGCGCAAAATATCATTTTACCGAACCAAACGCGGCGTGCAATGTGGAGATGGAGGATCGAACCCATGCCATTCGTCACCATTGGCGGCATCACGCTGCACCACCGATATGTCGAGGCGAAAGGCAAGACGCCCCCGGTCGTGTTCATCAATTCGCTCGGCACCGATCTGCGGATATGGGATGAGGTCGTTACGATTCTGGCCGGTGAGATGCCTCTGCTCGTCTACGACAAGCGCGGTCACGGCCTTTCCGACAATGGCAACGGCGTCCGTTCGATTGACGACCATGTCGACGATCTCTGCGCCCTCGTAGACCATTTCGGTTTCGACAAGGTCGTGCTGTTCGGTCTGTCGGTCGGTGGCATGATCGCGCAGGGCTTCCATGCCCGCCATCCGAAACGTGTCGAGGGTCTGATCCTCAGCGACACCGCCCACAAGATCGGCACCGCCGAAAGCTGGAACAGCCGCATTGCGGCCGTGGAGCGCTTCGGCATCGACGCGATCGTCGACGGTGTGATGAAAGTGTGGTTCACGCAGGATTTCCATGCCGCCCGCGCCGCCGACCTTGCCGGTTGCCGCAACATGCTGACCAGGCAGGCGCTGCCCGGCTATATCGGGACATGCAAGGCTGTTCGCGACGCCGATTTCACCGAGAGCGCGCGCCGCATTGCCGTGCCGACGCTCTGCATCGCCGGCGATCAGGACGGTTCGACGCCTCCCGATCTTGTCCGCTCTCTGGCCGATCTGATCCCCGGCGCGCGTTTCGAGATCATCCGCAATGCCGGACATATTCCCTGCATCGAACAGCCGGAGGCGCTGGTCGCGCTGATCCGCGGTTTTGTCGCATCGCTTGCCCCTGGAGCAGAAACCCATGGATGAAGTCCCCGGCAACACAGCCAGATATCGGAAGGGTCTCGCCGTCCGACGGTCGGTGCTCGGCGACCGCCATGTCGACCGCGCCGAGGTCGGCGCCACCGATTTCGATCAACCGTTTCAGGAACTGATCACCGAGGCCGCCTGGGGAACGGTGTGGTCGCGACCGGGCTTCAGCAAACGCGAGCGCTCGATCGTCACCCTGGCGCTGCTGGCGGCGCTTGGCCATGATGAAGAGGTCGCCTTGCATCTGCGCGCAACCGCCAACACCGGCGCCACACGCGACGATATCTGCGAGACGTTCCTGCATGTCGCCATCTATGCCGGCGTGCCGGCTGCCAACCGGGCCTTCAGAATTGCCAAGGACGTGTTTTCGGAAATGGATGGAGCCAAGAATGCCTGAGTCCGGCTCGAACCGGGTGCCCGAGACCGGCGCTTTCTTCCAGCGCGACCGAACGTGGCACCCGCCGGCGCTGACGCCGGGCTACAAGAGCTCGGTATTGCGCTCGCCGCAGAAGGCGCTGCTGTCTTTCGACAACACGCTGTCGGAGATATCGGGCCCGGTGTTCGGCCATGCCATGCTCGGTGAACTGGACAACGACCTCATCCACAATTTCGCAAGGCCGGGCGAGAGCGCCATCGGCGAGCGCATCATCGTCCATGGGCGAGTGCTCGACGAACGCGGCCTCGGCGTTCCCGGCGTGCTGCTGGAGTTCTGGCAGGCTAATGCCGGTGGCCGTTACCGCCACAAGAAGGATGGTTACCTGGCGCCGCTCGACCCGAATTTCGGCGGTTGTGGCCGCACCTTATCGGGTGAGGATGGCGGCTACGCCTTTCGCACCGTCAAGCCCGGACCGTATCCCTGGCCGAACGGTCCCAATGACTGGCGTCCGGCGCATATCCATTTCTCGGTCTTCGGCCATGGCTTTGCACAGCGGTTGATCACGCAGATGTATTTCGAGGGCGACCCGCTGATCTGGAAATGCCCGATCGTGCGCGGCATCGCCGACAAGGCGGCCATAGAGGCGCTGACGGCCGTCCTCGACACGCAGGCGACCATCCCGATGGACGCGCTTGCCTACAAATTCGACATCGTGCTGCGCGGGCGCCGCTCCTCGCTGTTCGAAAACCGGATGGAGGGCAATTGATGGCCCAGTCGCTCGACCGGCTCAGGGAGAGCCCCTCGCAGACCGCCGGACCCTACGTCCATATCGGGCTGACGCCCAATTTCTGCGGCATCGGCGCTGTCTACCCCAGCGACCTCGGTGCAACCATGGTCAACGACAAGACCAAAGGCGAGCGCATCAAACTTCACATCCGGGTTCTCGACGGCACCGGCACGCCGCTCAAGGATGCGCTGATCGAGATCTGGCAGGCGGACGCGGATGGGTTTTATAATTCGCCGGCCGAATTGCGCGGTGCCGCCGATCCGAACTTTTTTGGCTGGGGTCGTTGCCCGACCGACATGGAAACCGGTCTCTGCGCCTTCGAGACGGTCAAGCCGGGCCGTGTGCCTTTTCCAGATGGCCGTCTGATGGCGCCGCATATCACGCTGTGGATCGTCGCGCGCGGCATCAATATCGGCCTGCATACGCGGCTCTATTTCTCCGACGAGGAAAAAGCCAATGCCGGGGATCCGATCCTGGCGCGCATCGAACACCGCGTCCGCCTGCCGACCCTGATCGCCGAACGGAAGGGCGATACCTACGTCTTCGATATCCATCTCCAGGGGGAGAAGGAAACAGTCTTCTTCGACAGCTAGGCGACTCGTGACATGACCGTATCGCCCTTCGATCATCCACTGCTCTCGGCCCTCCTCGGCGACGAGGAGACATCGAGGCATTTTTCCGTCGAGGCGGAAATCGAGGCGATGGTGGCGTTCGAACGCGCGCTGGCGCAAGCCGAGGCCGAAAGCGGGATTATCACCCAGGACGCGGCGGCAGCGATCGTGGCGGCGCTGGCTTCGTTCCGGCCGGACACGGCCTTGCTGCGGTCTGCCGCCGCCAAGGATGGCGTCATTGTGCCGGAACTGGTGCGCCAGCTCAGGCTGGCGGTTGGCGACCCGCATGCCGAGAAACTGCATTTCGGCGCCACAAGCCAGGATGTCATCGATACCGGCCTTGTGCTTCGGCTGAAGTCCGTGGTCGAGCATCTTGGCCTGCTCCTGACTGAGACGGTGTTGCGCCTCGCCTCACTCGAGGAGCGTTTCGGGGACAGGGCGCTGACGGGCATGACGCGCATGCAGAAGGCGATCCCGATCACCGTGGCCGACCGCATCGCGGCGTGGCGGGCGCCGCTTCAGCGGCACCAGGAAAGGCTGTCGGAACAGTCCAGGCGCCTGCTGGTCGTGCAATTCGGCGGAGCCGTCGGCATGCTGGAAAAGCTTGGCGACAAGGGGCCAGCGGTGCGCGCTGCGCTTGCCGAAAAACTTGATCTTGCCGATGCGCCGCAATGGCATAGCCAGCGCGACGCGCTCGCCGATTTTGCCGGCTGGCTGTCGCTGCTGACCGGCAGCCTCGGCAAGTTCGGCCAGGACATCGCGCTGATGGCGCAGGGTGGCACCGACATCGCGCTGTCGGGTGGGGGCGGCTCGTCGGCCATGCCGCACAAGCAGAACCCGGTTAAGGCCGAGGCGCTGGTGGCACTCGCCCGCTTCAACGCCACGCAGCTTTCCGGCATGCATCAGGTGCTGGTGCACGAGCAGGAGCGTTCGGGCGCGGCCTGGACGCTGGAATGGCTGCTGCTGCCGCAGATGGCGGTCGCAACCGCCGCATCGCTGCGGCTTGCCGCCGGCCTGGCCGGGCAGATCGAAAGTCTCGGCCACTGATGCGCACCCAGGTCGTCATCGTCGGCTCGGGACCCTCCGGTCTGCTGCTTGGGCAGCTTCTGGCCGGCATCGGCGTCGAGACGGTCATTCTGGAACGCTCGAGCCGGGCGCATGTGCTTGGCCGTGTGCGGGCAGGGGTGCTCGAACAGGGTACCGTCGAACTGCTCGGAGAGGCCGGAGCGGCGGCGCGGCTGCATGACGAAGGCCTGCTGCATTCCGGCATCTCGCTGGCGTTCGACGGGCGTCTGCACCGCATCGACCTCGCGGCGCTCACCGGCGGCCAGCATGTCACCGTCTACGGCCAGACCGAGGTGACGCACGATCTGATGGACAAGCGCGAAGAGGCAGGGCTCGTCACCGTCTATGAAGCCTTGAATGTCGCACTGCATGACTTTGACGGTGACGCGCCTTTCGTCACCTACGAGAAGGACGGCATCACTCACCGCATCGACTGCGATTTCATTGCCGGATGCGACGGCTATCACGGTGTCAGCCGCAAATCGGTGCCGGAGCGCGCTCTGAAAACCTTCGAGCGGCAGTATCCGTTTGGCTGGCTCGGCGTGCTGGCCGAAGTGCCGCCGGCCGATCAGGAACTGATCTATGCCAATCACGAGCGGGGTTTTGCGCTGTGCTCGATGCGCTCGACACACCGCAGCCGCTACTATGTACAGTGCCCGCAGGACGATCGTGTCGAGGACTGGTCCGATGATCGCTTCTGGGACGAGTTGCGCCGCCGCTTGCCGGAGCAGACGGCGGCGGGCGTCACGACAGGGCCATCCTTCGAGAAGTCGATCGCGCCGCTGCGCTCCTTCGTTGCCGAGCCAATGCGCTTTGGCTGGCTTTTCCTGGTCGGCGACGCCGCCCACATCGTGCCGCCGACTGGCGCCAAGGGCCTCAACCTCGCCGCCAGTGATGTGCGCTATCTCTTCAACGGGTTTCGGGAGTTCTATGAGGCCAAATCTCAAGCAGGTCTCGACGCCTATTCCGGCAAGGCACTGGCGCGGGTCTGGAAAGCGGTGCGCTTTTCCTGGTGGATGACGACCATGCTGCACCACTTTCCAGACACCGGCGAATTCGGCCAGCGCATCCAGGAGGCGGAACTCGACTATCTCGTGCATTCGCGCGCGGCATCGACCGCGCTCGCCGAGAACTATGTCGGCCTTCCATATTGAGGGCGGCTCGCCCTTGATGCCGGGCGGCATCGAACCGCCGGTATTCGCGTCGCATGATCCCGCGTGACGTTGCACGTCATCTATAGCCCCTGTCGCGAGCGCATGCTGGAAGCGCAGAAGAAGCACCTGCCGACGTTCCAGGCGGTTCCGATTGCCACCGTCCGAGCAGGTTGCGCTCGACGTTCTCAGATGCGCCAGCACAACCGCCCCGCCAATGTCTTCGTCGCCGGCTTCATCGGCTCGCCGAAGATGAACATGCTGCCGGTGCGGGTTCTCTCGGCCGGTGGAGAGGGCGTTGCTGTTGCCTTGCCGGGCGGGTCCAGCCTGGTCGTGCCGGTGAAGACTGGAACGCTCACTGCGAACGCCGAGCTGCTGCTTGGCATCCGGCCGGAACATATCCGCATCGCTGATGCCGGCCAGTTCAAGGGTGAGGCCGTGCTGGCCGAACGGCTTGGCGGCCTGACCATCCTGCACGCCGATATTGGCGAGAAGGCAAGGCTTGTCGTGCAGACCGAAGGCACCGAAGGCACCGACACCACCCCGCTGCACAGCCCCATCGCCATGCAGGTCGATCCGTCCCACTGCCATCTCTTCGCCGCTGATGGCAAGGCGCTGGCGCCACTCGGCAAAGCCCGTGCCGCCTGACATCGTCAGCGCATGAAAAATGGCCGGAGGTATCGCTGCCTCCGGCCACTTGCTTTCGCGTGCAGATCACTCGGCGGGAACGATATCCGCCGGCAGGCCGTCGTCGGCTGTTCCGGCCAATGCGCTCGCCAGCTTCGCCTGATCGAGTTCGCCTTCCCAGCGCGCCACGACCAGCGTGGCCACGGCGTTGCCGACGAAGTTGGTCAGCGCCCGGCACTCCGACATGAAACGGTCGACGCCGAGGATCAGCGCCATGCCGGCGACCGGCACCGAGGGCACCACCGACAGCGTGGCGGCGAGGGTGATGAAGCCGGCGCCCGTGATGCCAGCCGCACCCTTCGAGGACAGCATCGCCACCAGAAGCAGCAGGATCTGGTCCCCGAAGGACAGGTGGATGTTCGTTGCCTGCGCGATGAACAGCGCCGCCAGCGTCATGTAGATATTGGTGCCGTCGAGGTTGAAGGAATAGCCGGTCGGGATCACCAGCCCAACCACCGAGCGCTTGGCGCCGGCCTTTTCCATTTTCTCCATCAGCGAGGGGAGGGCTGCTTCCGACGAGGACGTGCCCAGCACCAGCAGCAGCTCTTCCTTGATGTAGCGGATGAGCGACAGGAGGGAGAAGCCGTTGTAGCGGCAGACCGCGCCCAGCACGACGAAAACGAACAGCAGCGATGTCGCGTAGAAGGTGCCGACCAGCATGGCGAGGTTGATGACCGAGCCGATGCCGTATTTGCCGATGGTGAAGGCCATGGCGCCGAAAGCGCCGATGGGGGCGGCTTTCATCAGCACGCTGACCAGCTTGAACATCGGCGCCATCAGCGCCTGCAGGAAATTGAGCACCGGCGCGCCCCTGTCGCCGACCAGGGCCAGCGCAATGCCGAACAGCACCGAGAAGAACAGCACCTGCAGGATGTCGCCATCGGCGAAGGCGCCGACGATCGTGCCCGGAATGATGTTCATCAGGAAGCCGGTGACCGACTGGTCATGCGCCTTGGCGGCATAGGTGTTCACGGTCGAGGCGTCGAGCGTCGCCGGGTCGATGTTGAAGCCGGCGCCCGGCTGCACGACATTGGCCACGACAAGGCCGATGATCAGCGCCAGCGTCGAGAAGGTGAGGAAGTAGAGCATCGCCTTGCCGGCGACGCGGCCGACCTTCTGCAGGTCGCTCATGCCGGCGATGCCGGTCGCAACCGTCAGGAAGATGACCGGGGCGATGATCATCTTGACCAGCTTGATGAAGGCGTCGCCGAGCGGCTTCATGCTCTCGCCGATCGACGGATAGTAGTGGCCGAGCAGGATGCCGACGGTGATCGCCACCAGCACCTGCACGTAGAGTTGGGCATAGAGGGGCTTGCGCTGCGCGGCAGGCGCGGCCGATTGGTCTGCGATGTGCATCGAACTCTCCCTGGCCGGATGGACGGCAAATGCACCGCCCTGCGTGACTTCTCCCATCGCGGCGTTCCGGTCGCCCGCCGCTAGCCAGGACTTTTGCAAGCGGCGTGCCAGATCGGGGAAAGACTGGAATCCCGGGATTCCGGGCGTTGTTCAGCGTCGTTCGGCTGGTACGTGTGCGGATTTCCGCACAGGGATCGTTTGCCTGGGCGGAATTTCGCATTAGAGTGCGGACAGGGCCGTGAGGAAAAGGAGCAGGCAGACGCCGCCAGCAGACACCAATAGTGACTATCCAGGCCTTGCCGGTCACGAAGTACTGCGCGACGCGGTGGCGCGGCTGCGCGATGGCCGCTGGCTTGCCCCCGTCATCGCCCTCGCGATCCTTGCCGGCGCGATCGCCATTGCTGGACGCATCGCCGCCGGCCAGGCGGCCGACAATCTGCGGGACGGCGCGCTCGCCGCCCTGCCGCTGGCGGCGGGCACCCTGACCGGCGAGATCGAAAAGCAGCGTCTGGTGCCGCTCGTGCTGGCGCGCGACGACGCGGTGCGCGACGCCTTGCGCCGGGCCGGAAAAACGGCAGAGACCGCTCTCAACGAAAAGCTGAAAGCCATTGCCGGCGATGCCTCGGCGTCCGCTATCTACGTCATCGATACGGCGGGCATCGCGATCGCCGCCAGCAATGCCGGCGAGCCGACGAGCTTTGTCGGCATCGACTACAATTTTCGGCACTATTTCCAGGAGGCGATGGCGAAGGGCGCGGCCAGCCAGTACGGCCTCGGCACGATCAGCGGTCGGCCGGGGCTCTACCTTGCCAGCCGCGTCGACGATGTCGGCAAGCCGCTTGGCGTCGCGGTGCTGAAGGTCGAGCTGGACGGCGTTGAAGCCAATTGGCGCTCCAGCGGGTTCCTCGTTTTCGTCACCGACGAACGCGGCGTCGTGCTTGCCACCAGCCAGCCCGAATGGCGGTTTCATGCACTGGCGCCGCTGTCCGCCGAAGACGCCGCCGCCGCCCACGAGCAGCTGCAACTGGCCGATGCGGCCTTCGACCCGCTGCCGATACGGCGCGGCGCTGGTGACGGCCTCGCGACGATCGGCAGCCCTGGCAAACCGCGTCAATTCGTCGAGGTGGTGCAGGGTTTGGCCGGTGCGGTCCCTGGCTGGCGTCTCTGGCTGCTGACGCCGGCCGACGCCGCGCTCTCGGCCGCCGCCAACACGGCGCGCCTGACGACATTGCTGGGGCTGCTGCTGACCGGCTTGCTTGCCTACGTGCTCACCCGCCGCCGACGCACACGCCGGTTGCGGCAGGAAGCGCTGGCGCGGATGAATGCCGAGCTGGAAAGCCGGGTCTCCACGCGAACGGCCGAGCTAACGCGCTCCAACACCGCCCTTGCCGGCGAAATCGCCGAACGTGAGAGCGCCGAAGCCAAGGTGCGCCGGCTGCGTGACGATCTCGCCCAGGCCAACCGGCTTTCGATCCTCGGTCAGATCGCGGCCGGCGTGGCGCATGAGATCAACCAGCCGCTCGCCGCGATCCGCACCTATGCCGAGAATGCCGGCCGGTTCCTCGACAGCGGGAAAAGCGAGCCGGCGAGCGGCAATCTGACGTCGATCGTTTCGATGACCGAGCGCATCGGCGCGATCACCGGCACCTTGCGCACCTTTGCCCGCCGGCCGGGCACCGCTGCCTCGCCTTTGCCGGTGCGCGAGGCGATCGACGGGGCGCTGTCGCTGCTGTCCGGCCGCATCCGCGATTCCGGTGTCACCATCGTCAAGCCGCGTGGCAACGCGTCACCGATGGTGATGGCAAGCCGCATCCGGCTGGAGCAGATCCTGGTCAACCTGCTGCAGAACGCACTGGACGCGATGAAGGACCAGCCCGACCCCCGCATCGAGATCGAGCTCGCCGAGCAGGACGACAGGATTCTGATCTCGGTGCGCGACAACGGTCCAGGTCTCGGGCCGGAAGCGGCCGCCAATCTGTTCATGCCGTTTCAGACCACCAAGGAGAAGGGGCTTGGGCTCGGACTGGTGATCTCGCAGGAGATCGCCCAAGAACTGGGCGGCACGCTGCGGCTCGACCCCGGCTGCGCGGCGGGCGCGTCCTTCACCATCGATTTGAGGCGGATTGAATGACCGAGAGATCAGGGCTGGTGGCGCTCGTCGAAGACGATGCCGACCTGCTGCACGCCACCACGCAATTGCTCGAACTTGCCGGCTTCACGGTGGTTGCCCTTGATGCCGCCGAGGCGGCACTTGGTGTCGTCGACAGGGATTTCAACGGCGTGGTCGTCAGCGACATCCGCATGCCCGGCATGAACGGGTTGCAGCTGTTCGACCGCATCAAGGCGATAGACCCTGACATACCCGTGATCCTGGTCACCGGACATGGCGATGTCGATCTTGCGGTGGCCGCGCTCAAGGATGGCGTCTATGATTTCATCCCAAAACCCTATGCCGGTGACCGCCTCGTCGAGGCACTGAGACGGGCGAGCGAGAAGCGGCGGCTGGTGATGGAGAACCGGCGGCTGCGCGAGGCCGCGGCGCTCGCCGCCGACGGCCTGCCGCTGATCGGCGAAGCGCCCGCCATCCGGCGCCTTCGCGAGACATTGCGCCAGATCGCCGACATGGATGTCGACGTGCTGGTGGAAGGGGAGACCGGAACCGGCAAGGAGGTGGTGGCGGACCTCCTGCACAGATGGGGCCGGCGGCGCGCGAAGCCCTTCGTGGCGCTGAATTGCGGCGCCCTGCCGGAGACCGTCATCGAAAGCGAGTTGTTCGGCCATGAAGCCGGCGCGTTCACCGGCGCGCAGCGGCGGCGGATCGGCCGCGTCGAGCATTCCAGCGGCGGCACGCTGTTCCTCGACGAAATCGAATCCATGCCGCCGGCCCTGCAGGTCAAGCTGCTGCGGGTGCTGGAGACACGCAGCCTCACCCCACTCGGTTCGAACGAGACCCGGCGCCTCGATCTCAGGGTCGTCGCGGCGACCAAGGTCGATCTCGGCCGGCCCGACCAACGTGGCGATTTCCGCGAGGATCTTTATTTCCGCCTCAACGTCGTGACGCTGCGCATCCCGCCACTGCGCGAGCGGCGCGGCGACATACCGATGCTGTTCGGGCATTTCCTCGGCAAGGCGGCGGAACGCTTCGGCCGCCCGGTCGCAGCGATGAACGAGGCGGTAAGCGATCATCTCCAGTCGCATGACTGGCCGGGCAATGTGCGGGAGCTCGCGCATTTCGCCGACCGTGTCGCGCTTGGTCTCGGACCTGACGACGAGGCCAGGGCAGCACCCGCGCGGTTGCCGGAATCCTCGGCGGCCTTGCCCGAACGGGTCGGGCAATACGAGGCACAGCTCATCCGCGATGCTTTGCGCGACCATGGCGGTGACGTGCGCGGCGCCATCGACGCCCTCGGCGTGCCGCGCAAGACGTTCTACGACAAGCTCAAACGCTACGGCATCGCCGCTGCCGATTTTCGCAATGGCGGTGATCCGGACGCTCAATCTGTCCGAGAGCGGATATAGATATTGCGCGAGGGCATTGCGCTTCGTAACGCTTCATTCCTTGCCCAGCTGTGTATTCCGGAAAGAGCCATGAACACGACACTCGAAACAACGGCAAACCCGTTGCCGGAAGACCTCGCCTTTCTCGGCGAGCGCCTGACGGCCTTCAATGACGGCGATGTCGGCGCGTCGGAAAGGAAGGCGCTGGCCGTGTTCGTGCGCGACGAGCATGGCGCGGTCGTTGCCGGCATCTCCGGCTACACGGCCTGGGGCTGGCTCTACGTGCAATGGCTGTGGGTCGATGAAAGGCTGCGCGGCCAGCACATGGCCGGCAGGATGCTGGATGCTGCCGAGCAGGAAGCTGTGGCGCGCGGCTGCCGGAACGCCTGGATCGACACCTTCAGTCCCAACGCCTCCAGGGTCTACCAGCGCCAGGGCTATCAACCCTTCGGGACGCTGTCCGATTTCCCGGTCGGTCGCAGCCGCATCTTCCTGCAGAAGAAACTGTTGGCTGAGTGATCAGCCCGCCAGACGTCCGCCGCGCATCGGCTGCGGGGCTCCGGTTGTGCTTGGAAAACTGATCGGCAGGCCGCGCAGCACACGCACCGCCAGGAAGGCAAAACATTCGGCTTCCACCGCGTCGCCGCTCCAGCCGAGCTTCTCGGCCAGCACCACTTCGACACCGGCGCGGCTGGCGAGCATCGCCATCATCGTCGGGTTGTGACGGCCGCCGCCGCTGACCACCAATTTTTTCGGCCGGCTTGGCAAAAGGTCAAGCGCCTTGCCGACGGCGGCGGCGGTGAAGGCGGTGAGCAGCGCAGCGCCATCCTCGGCGCCCAGCCCGTCGGCCATCGCGGCGCCGAAGTCGAAACGGTCGAGCGATTTCGGATAGGGTTTGGTCAGATAGGGGTGCTGCAGCAGCTTGGCCAGCCTGGCCTCATCGACCGTTCCCGCGCGGCCAAGCGCGCCGTCGCGATCCATTTCGCCGAGCCCCTTCGACTTGATGAAATCGTTGAGCGGCGCGTTGGCGGGGCCGGTGTCGAAGGCAACGACATTGTCGGCGCCGTCCCACCAGGTGATGTTGGCAACGCCGCCGAGATTGAGCACCGCCACCTCGCCGCTGGCGCCGGCGCTGCGCATCAGCGCGGTGTGATAGGCGGCGGCCAAAGGCGCGCCTTGTCCGCCGGCGCGCATGTCGGCCGAGCGAAAGTCATAGGCGACCCTGGTACCCAGGATGGAATGCATCAACTCGCCATCGCCAAGCTGCCGTGTCTGGCCGAGCCGTCCGACCTGCGGCGCGCGATGCAGCACCGTCTGGCCGTGAAAGCCGACGACACCGATATCGGCCATCGTCATGCCATAGCCCTCGACCAATTCCTTCACCGCCGCCGACTGGGCACGCGTCAGCGCTTCCTCGGCCCTGCGGAAGATCACCGGTTCGGGTCCGACGAAATTCCAGGCCCGCGCTTCTTTCAGCGTGTCTTCCAGCAGGGAACGGATCGACGCGGGATAAGGCTTCAGCCGGTAAGTGCCGAAATCGTCGATTCTTTCGCCGTCGGTTTTGATCAAAGCGACGTCGATGTTGCCGTCCAGCACGGTGCCGGTCATCAGGCCGACGGCCCAGATTGGTTCCATGATCGCTTCCTTAGTCGATGTTGATGAGATCGCCGACCGCTTGCCGAAGCTGGACGATTCCGCTGTCGAAATGACGTGTCGGATGGATCCGGTTGGTGAGCAAGGTCCACGCCTTGCCTTTGTCGAAGTCGATCCACAGGCCGGTGCCGGTAAAGCCGGTGTGGCCGATCGTTCCCGGGCTGCACAATGCGCCGCCCGACCAGCCTTCGTAAGGCCGCTCCCAGCCATGGGTGCGGGTGGCGGACACGGATGTTCGCATCAGCGCGATCGAGTGCTCGGATACGCCATCGCCATCCAGCAGCCCTTGCGCGAAATCGAGCACCGAATCTGCCGTGCCGAACAGGCCGGCATGCCCCGCGCCCTGCAGCGCCGAACAATTGTCGTCGTGCACTTCGCCGCAGAGTACGCGATGGCGCCAGGTGCAGTCTTCGGTCGCGGCGGCGGCGTCCGACTCTGTTGACCAGGCAAAGCCTGGACCGGGTTCCAGGTCACGGATCGTTTTGCCCGACAGCCGTTCCAGCGCGAAGCCGAGCAGGATGAAATTGATATCGGAATAGACCGGGTCGCGAGCCCGCCATTCGCGCTGCAGGATGAAGGCGCGCAGCAGGTCGGGGTCGCGCCCATAAGTGTAGATCGGCTCGACGGCTGGAAAGGCCGTCTGGTGACCGAGGCACTGGCGGAACGTCACCGTCCGCTCCCAGGCTCCCGCATCGTACTGGCGCAGATCAGGCAGGACGGAGATCAGCGGCGCATCGAGATCGATGACACCGCTCTCCGCCAGCGCCAGGATGCGCGGCGTCGTGAAGATGACCTTGGTCAGGGATGCGAGGTCGAACCAGGTTTCGACGGTCATCGGCCGCTGCTTCGGCACGAGCTGCGCGGAGCCGATCGCCTTGGCGATGCGTTCGCCATTTCTGTCGACGATGCCAAGCATGCCGCCGGGAATGCGCTTGGTGACTACCGCGTCCGCTAGCGGTTGGAACGCGTGGTCGAAGAGATGGGCAAGGTTGGTCAACCCCGCCTCCTATTCGCAAGCTGGCGCTCCGTCCCACCCCCCTCTGTCCTGCCGGACATCTCCCCCGCAAGGGGGGAGATCAGATGTCGCCATCGCTTTCGCCAATCTCCTGCATTGTAAGGTGTGCGGGACGCTAGAACTGCCAATCTCCCTCCTTGTGGGGGAGATGGCCGGCAGGCCAGAGGGGGGTGCTGTCCCGCAAACATGTCTAAGTTTCCACCCTCACCATATGATCCCCGCCCAACAGCTCCCACTTCGCCGGCGCCGGCTCAAACCCCTGCGGGCGCACCAGCGAGGGCACCTGGCGTGTATCGATCTCGAAACGCTCGCGTCGGCGGTCGATGGTCGGAACGGCGGCGATCAGTTTCTTCGTATAGGAATGTTTCGGCTTCGACAGCACCGAGGTCGCGTCACCGATCTCGACGATCTGGCCGGCATAGATGACGGCGATCCGGTGGGCGATCCGCTCGACCACCGCCATGTCGTGCGAGATGAACAGATAGGCGAGCCCAAACTCGCGCTGCAGGTCGACCAGCAGCTCCAGCACCTTGGCCTGCACCGAAACATCGAGCGCCGACACCGCTTCATCGAGAACCACGACGGACGGGTTGAGCATCAGCGCACGGGCGATGCACAGCCTCTGCCGCTGGCCGCCGGAGAATTCGTGGGGATAGCGCTGCAGGCTGTTTTTCGGCAGGCCGACGCGTTCGAGCAGGCTCGCCATCCTGGCACGCGTCTCGGTATCAACGCGACCACCGGTGGCGATCACCGGTTCGGCCAGGATGCTTTCGATGGTCAGTCTCGGGTTGAGCGAAGCGTAGGGGTTCTGGAACACCATCTGCACGGGCTTGGCGCTGCGCTCGGCCGCGGCCGTTCGCGTGCTGACCGAGAAGCTGCCCCGCGTCGACCGCACCAACCCAAGCACCGCCTTGGCTGTGGTGGATTTGCCCGAACCGCTTTCGCCGACGATGGCCAGTGTCTCACCCGGCATCAGGTCGAAGTCGACACCATCGACGGCGTGCACCGCGCCGGTGGCGCGGCTGAAGAAATTGCTCTTGAGCGGAAACCGCACCACGAGGCCGTCGACCGTCAAGGCCGGCTCCGTGCCTGCATCCTTGTCGCGCTGCCCGTCCGCGCGCGTCGCGCGGCCGTTGGCGAAATGCGGCACGGCGTGCAGCAAATGCTGCGTGTAGGGATGCCGCGGATTGTCGAGGATCTGGTTCAGCTCGCCCTGTTCGACGGCCTGTCCGTTCTGCATCACCATCATCTTGTCGGCGATGCCGGCGACCAGGCCGATATCATGGGTGATGAAGATCATCGACATGGCGCTTTCGCGCTTCAGTTCGGCCAGCAGCGCCATGATCTGCGCCTGCACGGTGACGTCGAGCGCGGTCGTCGGCTCATCCGCGATTAGCAGGCGCGGATTGCAGGCCAGCGCAATGGCGATCATCACCCTTTGCAGCATGCCGCCCGACAGCAGGTTGGGCGTGTATTTCATCCGCCGCGCCGCATCGGGAATGCGCACGCGGTCGAGCGCATCCCTGGCTGCCGCCGTGGCTTGCCGGCCGGTCAGGCCGCGATGCAGCCGGAACGATTCCTCGATCTGCGAACCGATCGTCAGCACCGGATTGAGCGAGGTCATCGGTTCCTGGAAGATCATGCCGATCTCGGCGCCGCGAATGCCGGTCAGTTGCGGTTCGGTCGCGCTCATCAGGTCGAAGATGGTTCCGTCGGCCCGCTTCAGTTGCATCGAGCCGCCGGTGATGCGGCCGCCGCCGAAGTCGATGAGCCGGTTGATCGACAGCGCGGTGACGGATTTGCCCGAGCCACTTTCGCCGACAATCGCCAGTGTCTCGCCATCGGCCAGGTCGAAACTGACGCCGCGCACCACCTCGTTGGCCTGCGGATTGCGGCCGAAGCCGACGCGAAGGTCGCGGATAGACAGAAGCGGGGTCATGCCGGCGCCCTCCGCATCTTCGGGTCGAGTATATCGCGCAAGGCATCACCAAGCAGGTTGAAGCCGAGGATGCTGATCATGATCGTCAGGCCCGGGAAGATCATCAGCCAGGGCGCGGTTTCCATCAGGTTGCGGCTCTCGCTCAGCATCAGGCCGAGCGAGGCGGCCGGCGGCTGCGTGCCCAGACCCAGGAAGCTCAAGCCCGCCTCGGTGAGCAGCGCCCAGGCCAGCGCCAGCGTCACTTGTACCGTCAAGGGCGCCACCAGATTGAGTAGCAGGTGGCGCGTGACGATATAGCTCGAACTGCTGCCGAAGGTGCGCGCGGCATCGACGAATTCGCGGGCCTTGAGCGATAAAGCAGGGCCGCGCACGACGCGCGTGAAGATCGGCGTGTAGACGATACCGATGGCGACGACGCTCGTCCATGTGCCGGGCCCGGCAACGGTGACGATGAGCAGCGCCAGCAGGATCGCCGGGAAGGCGAGCAGCACATCCATGATCCGCATCAGAACCCCGTCCCAGCGCCGGCCGAGCCAGGCGGCCGCCAGCCCAAGCACGGTTCCGGCAAGGGCCGCAAAGGCGACCGAGAAGAAGGCGACCGTGAAGGATTGTCCGATACCAGCCATCAGGCGGCTGGCCACATCGCGCCCGAACAGGTCGGTGCCCATCCAGTAGGCGGCGCCGGGCGCGTGCAGCCGGTCGATGCGGTATTGCGTGATCGGATTGTGCGGCGTCAGCCCCACCAGGCCGAGGATCGCGACCATGAGATAGACGCCGACGATGATGCCGCCGATGCGGCCGCTGCCATGGCCCAAGATGGCGCGCGGGATACGCATCATTGTTCTCCCAGCCGGATGCGCGGATCGAGCGCGACATAGGCGAGGTCGACCAGGAGATTGACGATCATGAAGTTGAGGGCGATGAACAGCACGCTTCCCTGCACCAGCGCGTAGTCGCGCTGCAGGATGGCGTCTAGCACCATGCGTCCGAGACCGGGCAGGGCGTAGATCTGCTCGACGATCACGGCGCCGCCCAGGAGATAGCCGAACTCGATGCCGCTCAGCGTCACGACCGGGATCAGCGCGTTGGGGAGCGCATGCCGCCAGATGACGCTGCGCGCCGGCGCGCCCTTGCTGCGCGCGGTGCGCACATAATCGTCGCTCAACACGTCGAGCATCGCCGAGCGCGATATGCGCGTGACTGACGCGGCGAAAGCGAAGCCGAGCGTGATTGCCGGCAGGATCAGCTGGCTGAGATTGCGCAGCGGATCCTGCCGGAGCGGCGCGAATTCGCCCATTGCAGGTAACACGCCGAAGCCGGCCGACAGCGTGTATATGATCAAGAGGCCAAGCACGAAGCTCGGCGTCGACTGGCCGATCATGGCGACGATGCGCACCCCGAGATCGGAAGGCTTCTCATTGTGCGTGGCGGCGTAGATCCCGGCCGGCAGGCCGACGGCCAGCGCGATGATCATCGACAGGAGGGCCAGCTCCAGCGTCAGCGGGAAACGCTCGAGGATGACGTCGAGGACCGGCCTGCCATAGGTGACGGAGATGCCGAAATTGCCGTGCAGGATCCCGCCGATCCAGCGCCAGTACTGGACGAACCAGGGCTGGTCGATGCCGAAATAGGCGGCAAGCGAGTCCCGCTGCGCCGGCGTCAGCAGGCCGGCTTCGGTACCCAGCATCGCCGTGATCGAATCGCCCGGTACCATTCGGATCGCGACGAAGACCAGGATAGATACGCCAACCAGGACGAGAGGAAACGCCGCCAGTCGTCGCATCAGATAGTTCACGCGAAGAAGTCCTCTCGTCTAGAGCATGATGCCGAAAAGTGTGAAGCGGTCTTCGGACGACATCATGCTCTATCTTTTGATCTAGAGGCGGATTCAGATTTCAGGTCGATTCGACCTGAAATCATCCGACTCTAGGGGCCTGCGGCGGCTACTGCTGGCTGGTAACCTTGCTCAGGCTGAACAGCGTGCCCGTCGGCGTCGGCACGAACCCGGAGATGTTCTTCTGCTGGGCGGTGTAGCTATACGATGTATAGAGCCAGATCCATGGCGACACTTCGGCGAGGTGCTTTTCGAACTCGGCGAAGATCGCCTTGCGTTTCGCCGGATTGGTCTCGGCGCGGCCCTTTTGCATCAGGCTGTCGAGCGTGTCGTCGATGTAGTTCGCCACCTTCTGCAGATTGCCCGTCTTGGTCCAGTAGCGGTTGTACATTGTGTAGGGGTCGGCACGGCCGCCATTGAGCGCGATCGCCATGTCGAAATCGCCCTTCAGCCAGGCGTCGACATAGACATTGAGCTCCATCATCTTGATGTCCAGCTTGACGCCGATTTCGGCCAGTTGCGACTGGATGACCTGGGCTTCCGCCGCGGCCGTCGGCGGCTCGCCGGTGGCACCGATCACGGTCGCCGAAAATCCGTTGGCAAAGCCGGCCTCGGCCATCAGCTTCTTGGCCTTTTCGACATCGCGCTTGTAGCAGAACAACTGGCTGGGATCGGTCGCCAGCGCCGGGATGGTCAGCGGTCCGGTGACCTTGCCCTCGCCGAGCGAAGCGGTGTCCAGCACCTCCTGCCGGTCGATGGCGCAGGAGATCGCCTGGCGCACCTTGAGCTCCGTCATCGGCTTGCGCGACGGGTTGAGCTGCAGAACGTGATAGGCCAGCACCGGCACGCGGTTGAGCTGCAGGCTGGGTTCCTTTGGCACCAGCGTGGCGACGAGCGGATCGTTGAGCAGCGCGAAGTCGACCTGCTTGGTGCGCATGGCGGCCAGTATCGCCGCCTCGTCGGGCAGCACGCTGATCTCGATACCGTCGACGCCGGTCGCGCCGCCAGCCCACTCCTTGTTGGCGCTCAGCACTTCCTTGGCGTTGGGATCCCATTTGTCGAGCTTGAAGGGACCCGAGCCGACCGCCTTGGTGCCGATCGAGCCGGCCTTGATTTCAGCCGCCGGAACGATGGCCGCGTTGACGTCGCTCATCGCCGTCAGGATCGGCACGTCGGGCTGCGACAAATGGAAGACGACGGTCGTCGCGTCAGGTGTATCAATGCTGGCGATCGACAGGAAATTCGCACGGGCGGCCGCCCCCGTCTTTTCGTCGAGGATGCGCTCGAAGGAGGCCTTGACGTCGGCGGAGGTGACCGCTGTGCCGTCCTGGAATTTCGCCTTAGGGTCGAGTTTGAAGGTCAGTTCCTTGCCATCCTTGGAGAATTCCCAGGACGTGGCGATGGCGGGGACGATTTGCAGGCTGGCGTCGACCCGCACCAGCGGCTCATAGATCAGTTCCAGGAGCCGCAGCGACGAAAAGGCCGTCTGCTTGTGCGGGTCAAGCCCGGTGGCGTCCTGCGACCACGCCATATGGAGCGTCGCCGCCTGCGCCGAAACCGTCGCGATGCCAAGCATCGCCGCGAGCGTGATGCCCGACAGCAATGTTCTTGTGAAGTGCCTTACCATTTTCGTCTCCCATTATGATTTTGGACTCGATGCCTTGCAGTTCCGCCGAGTGCTTCCAAGACACACATGCTTTGGAGTATCGGCCCAGTCTAAGCGGCTTCACGCCGCCTTGTCTCATGCACCATCATGCCGTCATCTCGGTGATTGCCTTTCGCAGGAATCCCCCGGCCTTGCCGAGCGCCGCCCGCGCCTCCTCGACGCCCATGCCGGTGATCGTCACCAGGATGGCCAGCTTGACGTCGTTGCCGGTCTGGTCGAGAGCGTGCCGTGCCTGAGGCGCAGTGCAGCCGGTCGTCTGCATGACCATCCTGATTGCCCTGGCCACCAGCTTCTTGTTGGAAGGGTTGAGGTCGACCATCAGGTTCTGGAAACTCTTGCCGATGCGGATCATCGAGGCGGTGGTCAGCATGTTGAGCACCAGCTTCTGCGCGGTCCCCGATTTCAGCCGTGTCGAGCCGGTAAGCACTTCAGGACCGACGACCGGCGAGATGGCGATGTCGGCGATCCCGGCAATGGTCGATGCCGGATTGCACGAAAGGGCGACCGTCGTTGCACCCATTTGCTTGGCATAGTTCAGCCCGCCGATGACATAGGGCGTGCGCCCGCTGACCGCGATGCCGACCACCACGTCGTCCGGTGCGAGCCCGATCTCCCGCAGCGCCTGTGCGCCCATCTTCGGATCGTCCTCGGCACCTTCAATCGATCGCATCAGCGCGTCGGAACCACCGGCGATGAGGCCGACAACCATGCCTTCCGGCACGCGGAAGGTCGGCGGGCATTCGGAAGCATCGAGAACCCCGAGCCGCCCGCTGGTGCCGGCACCGATGTAGATCAGCCGCGCGCCCTTCTGGAAGGCAAGGACGATGCGGTCGACCGCGGCCGCGATTTCCGGCAGCACCTTTTCGACAGCCGACGGGACAACCCTGTCCTCGTCATTGATCTTGCGCAGGACGTCCAGGGTAGGCAGCAGGTCGATGTCGACAGTCCTCGGGTTTCGGCCTTCGGAAACCAGCCGGTCCAGCTCGGACATCAACCCTTGTTCAGTCATCTCGGTGCTTTCAAATCGCCGCACGGCGGGCGTCGAATATGGATCTTCGGCCGGTGCCAGTGCACACGGATGAATCAATCCGCCTGTCGCCATTCAGTCTCTGTTGTTAACTTTTTAGAATTCGATATTCGCACCGTCAACAGATTTTTGGAATATTTTATTCCTTCCCCCCTACTAAGCCTACCCTGTGCAGAGTGACCGCTTGGCAAGAATGATCGCGCCGGATACGGCGTCGCCGTCAGCGGGCTTGAGGCGGCGCCGGACATCGGGGGAGAGCCAGGGTTCGAGCGGGCTGGCGAGACCGCCCAGCAAGGTCACGCGCGGCGCGCCTTTCTCGAACAGCACCCGCACCAGCGTGTCGATCTGCTCGGCGGCCCCTTGCACGATGCGCCGTCCGACAGGATCGCCCTGGTCGGCATGGCGCATCACCATCGGCGCCAGCGCCGCGTAATCGGTGGCGCTGGCGCGGTCCATCCAGGCGACCGCTTCCATCGGATCGCCGTCGAAGCGCTGCATCACCTCCGCCAGCAGCGCCGTCCGTTCGTGGCGGCCGTCATGCGCGCGCAACGCCAGTTGCACGGCCTTCAGCCCAAGATCGGCACCGCTGCCCTCGTCGGAGATCGGAAATCCGTAACCGCCGGCGCGCAGGTCGCGGCCTTCGACAAAGCCGAGGCCGATCGAACCGGTGCCGGCAATGACGATGGCGCCGTCGAGGCCGGAATGCGCGCCAAGGCAGGCGCCGACGCCGTCGCTGACGAAATCGATGCTGGCAAAGGGATGCGCGATCGCCCGCAGCGCCGCCAGCGCACCCTTGCGGCCGATGCCGGCAAGGCCGATGCCGGCCCGGATCCGGGCGGTTTCGGCCGAGCCGAATCCTGTCTCCTCGATCGCCGCGCCGAACGCCTTTGCAACGGAGGCCCAGGCCGCGTCGATGCCGAGGCGCGTTGTCGCCGGGCCGGACAGACCCTGTCCCAGCACGATGCCGTCGGCATCCTCGATGCGGGCCCGGCAGCCGGTGCCGCCGCCGTCGACGCCGAGGAAATAAATCGCGCCGCCGCTCATGCGCCCAGCCGCTCGATCTCGGCGCCGCACAGACGCAGCTTGCGGTCCAGTTGTTCATAGCCGCGGTCGAGATGATAGACGCGGTTGATGGTTGTCTCGCCCTCGGCGATCAGCGCCGCCAGCACCAGCGACACCGAAGCGCGCAGGTCGGTGGCCATCACCTGCGCGCCGCGCAGTTTCGCGCCGCCGCGCACCAGCGCCGTCGTGCCCTGCAGCTTGATGTTGGCGCCGAGCCGCATTAGTTCCGGAACATGCATGAAGCGGTTCTCGAAGATGGTTTCGCGCAGCAGCGACGCGCCGTCCGCGCAACACATCAGCGCCATGAACTGCGCCTGCAGGTCGGTTGGAAAACCCGGATAAGGTTCCGTCGTGAGGTCGGCGGCCCTGAGCGGCCGGTCGCGCGACACGATGAGCCCGCGATCGCCGGGCCAGACGCTGACGGCGGTGGCCTCCAGCAATTGCACGACAGAGGCCATGTGCTCGAGCCGGGCATGGGTGAGTTCCAACTGCCCGCCGGTGATCGCCGCGGCGATGGCATAGGTGCCGGCCTCGATGCGGTCCGGGATGATGTCATGCCTGGCGGCATGCCAGCCGGTGTCGCCCGCGATCAGGATGCGGTGCGTGCCGGCACCTTCTATGCGCGCGCCCATGGCGTTGAGGCAAGCTGCGAGATCGGCCACTTCCGGTTCGCGCGCCGCGTTGAGGATCTCGGTCTCGCCCTTGGCTGTGGTCGCGGCCATCATGGCGGTTTCCGTTGCCCCGACCGATGGCGAGCTCAAGACGATGCGTGTGCCGGTCAGCCCGTTCGGCGCTGAAGCGACGATCAAGCCGTTCTCGATGGCGATCCGGGCACCGAGTGCCGTGAGCGCGGCGACATGCATGTCGACCGGCCGCGCGCCGATCGCGCAGCCGCCCGGCAGCGAAACCCGGGCATGGCCGAAACGGGCAAGCAGCGGCGCCAGCACCAGCACCGTCGCCCGCATCTTCCGCACCGTGTCGTAGGACGTCTCCTTGGAAACCGCGGCACTGGTGTCGATCGTCGCGGCATGCGGCGACCGCGTCACCTCGGCACCGTGAAGCCGCACCACGCGGAGCATGTTCTCGACGTCGGTCACTTCCGGCAGGTTGGTCAGTTCGAGCGGGTAGGGGCTGAGCAGGGCGGCCGCGATCTGCGGCAAAGCGGCATTCTTGGCGCCGGAGATCGTCACCGCGCCTTGTAGTCTTTGTCCGCCGATGATCCGCAGTCTGTCCATGGCTGATACCTTGTATGGCGAATCCGGGCGGCGGTCCGGCCCGCTCTCGGGAGCCGGTCTCGAATCCCGAGCTTTCGCAGGTCCAGTCGAAGAATTAATTCTGCGTTCTTGGCTGTCAATCGAAATTGGAATAATTTATTCCTCTGACGTCAAGCACCGGAGCACTGAATCAAAGGGATGGAGCATGATGTGGTCCAAAAAACCGCTTCACACTTTTCGACATCATGCTCTAGAGGGTCCATGTCCGTTCTGAAGAAGATCAATGCGAAGCTCGACGGCATGGCGCCTGGCGATCGTGAGATCGGCCAGTACATCGTCGACAATCCCGACCAGATGCTGCGGCTGTCGACGGCCGCCCTCGCGGCCGAGATCGGCCGCAGCCAGTCAAGTGTGGTCAAGTTCAGCCAGAAACTCGGCTATGCCAGCTACCAGGAGCTCAAGCTCGCCGTCAGCGAGGCCAAGGCGCGGGACTGGCAGGTGCCGGCCGGCGTCATCCACGGTTCCATCGAGGTCGGCGACGGTTTTCCTGTTATCCTGAAGAAGCTGATCGGCAGCAAGCTTCTGTCGATGCAGCAGACCGTCGCCGCCAACAGCGAGCGCATCATCTCCCGGACGCTGGAACTGCTGGATGGCGCGCGCCGCATCCACCTGGTCGGCGTCGGCGCCTCCTCGCTGGTGGCGCGCGATTTCTCCTACAAGCTGATGAAGCTCGGCCGCAATGTCGTGTACGACAGCGACAGCCACATCCAGATGGCCAATGTCTCGACGCTTGGGGAGGGCGACGTGCTGTTCGCGCTGTCCTATTCCGGCGCCAGCATCGAAACCTTGCGCATCGCCGAGCTTGCCCGCAAGCGCGGCACGATGGTGATCGCCGTCACCGGCCTCCAGGACAATCCGCTGAGCCGCGTCGCCGACATCCGCCTTTACACCATCGCCGATGAAGAGCGTGCGCGCTCTTCCTCCATCACCGCGCGCGACGCGCAGCTGACGCTGACGGACCTGCTGTTCATCCTGCTGCTGCAGAGGCAGCCGGACGCCAACGACTATGTCCACAACAGCGAAGCGGCGGTCTCGGTGCTGAAGGCCGAGCGATCGCCGTAAGGCCCTCAGACGCTTTCGAGATAGGTCTCGATCTCGAAGTCGCTGACATTGAGGGCGAACGTGTTCAACTCCTGACGTTTGCAGGCGATGAAGGAGTCGCGCAGGATCGCCGGGAAAATTTCCGCCACATGCGCCCCGCCTTCGAAGGCCGCGATCGCGGAGGCCCAGTCCGGCGGCAGCTTCGCCGGTGGAAGGCCTTGGCCATCGCTTCCGGTCGGGTCGCCCGGCGACATCTGCCTTTCGATGCCGATCAGCGCCGCGCCCAGTATGGCGGCAAGGACGAGATAGGGATTGGCGTCCGCGCCCGACACGCGGTGCTCGATGCGCCGCGCTCCGGTCGGGCCGCCGGGAATGCGGATCGCGACCATGCGGTTCTCGTAGCCCCAGGCGACCGCGGTCGGCGCATAGGATCGCGGGCGCAGCCTGCGGTAGGAATTGAAGTGCGGCGCGAATACCAATGTGCTCTCGGCCATCGCCGCCAGCAGTCCGCCGACGGCATGGCGCATGATGTCGGAGCCTTGGTCGGTGCCGTCGTCGAAGACGTTGCGCCCTTCGGCGTCGACTAGGCTGAAATGGACATGGAAGCCGTTGCCGGCCCGGTCGCCATAGGGCTTGGCCATGAAACAGGCGGCAAAACCGTGCTTGCGCGCAATGCCCTTGACCGTGCGCTTGAACAACACCGCATCGTCGGCCGCCCGCAGGGCGTCGGCGACATGGTTCAGGTTGATCTCGAACTGGCCGACGCCGTTCTCGGCGATCGCCGTGTCGACGGGAATGCCTTGCGCCCGGCAGGCTTCGTAGACGTCGTGGATGAAGGACTCGAAATCGTCGATCTCGTCGATCGACAGTGCCGCGTCGGAATCGAGGCGGCGCCCGGTGACCGGTGAGACGGGCCCGACCGGCCGCTGCGATTGCGGGTCGACCAGATAGAATTCGAGTTCCGTCGCCGCCACGGGGGTGAGGCCGAGCGCCTTGTAGCGGTCGAGGATGCGGGCCAGCGCCCGCCGGGGGTCACCGAGATAGGGCGCGCCACTTTCGTCGGCGAGCCAGAGCGGGACCAGCGCGGTCGGATGCGCCGTCCAGTCCACCGGCAGGATGCCGCGTCCCGTCCAGTGGCAAAGTCCGTCGGCATCGCCGGTCGAGAACACCAGCGTGTTGCCTTCGATGTCCTCGCCCCAGATGTCGAGGCCGATCAGCGAGTAGGGCATGCGCAGCTTGCCTTCCAGCGCCTTGCGGGCCTGCTCCACAGGGATGCGTTTCCCCCGCATGACGCCGTTGAGATCGCACACCGCCGCCCTCAGGCTCTGGATGTCGTTCCTGCTTTCAAGCCAGCTCAGGACGTCCGCAATTGCATCGCTCAATTTCCAACCTCTGGTTTTCGAAGGTGCCCAAGCCTGGCCGGCTGCGCTGTCCCGGATAAAAATGCTAGTGAGTTTTCAAAAAGCATATCCGGTCGCCGCCGGATGCTTTTCCTTATTTTTTCAAGTCACTAGCTGGGATATCGGGAGGCATTTCAAAACCAATTTCGCGATCTGCGATCGCAACATAGAGGCAAGAGGGCCGAAAGCCAAGGGACATTCGACGTGCTTGATCGGCCGCGGCAGCCACGCCTAGGCTTTGGATCGCCGGGTAATCCTAGCTTCCAGCGTCCGGAAATCTGGCCTGCTGGAGGATGTGCGCGGCGCCCTCCTCGATGTCGCGGACGATGGCCGCGCGGGCTCGTGCCCCATCCTGCGCCTCGATCGCGGCGACGACTTCCTCGTGATAGTCGATGTCGAGGATGGAGGAGAGATCGTCCTCGAACCCCATGGCGAGATTCCGGAGGAAGGGGCCAACCTGCATCCAGACGGTCTCTATCAGGAAGATCATCTGCTCGTTGCCGCAATGGCGATAGATCGAGAATTTGAAGGCGTAGTTCTTCCTGAGATAGTCGTCGATATCGCCTTCGCGCGCCGCCAGGGTCAATTCCAGGCTGTGGCGCCGGATTGCCCGAAGATTGTTGCCGTTGATGCGTTTTGTCGCGAGTTCGGTCGCCGAGCCTTCGAGGATCGTGCGCACGACGGTCAGTTGCGAGAACCGGTCGGCGGAGATCGCCGGCACCTCGACACTGCCGTTCGGCATCGGGCTCAGCGCCCGCAGCGCCTGCAGCCGCATGAAGGCGCTGCGCACCGGCATGTCGCTGGTGCCGAGTTCCTTGGCGAGCTTGCGCGAGGTGAGCTTCTGCCCGGGCGTGAACTGGCCCGACATCAGGGCCCGCACAAGCTCCAGATAGACCTTCTCATGCAACGGGACGGTGTCGACGGCGGTCAACCCGAATTGTGTTCTGTCGGCCATGGGCGGGGGGCGCTACTTCATTCGTTCTGAAATCTACCCCGACGACATCTGCCGTGGACAGTCCCGATCGGGCCGGGCACGGCGAAAGCGCCGAACCCAGCGGTTTGTCGCCACATGATAGACGCTTCAATCGCTGCGCGGCAAGCCAACTCGTTTCTCTGCCGGCACGGCCGCGCCCAACGTGCTCTACAACAATATCCATGGCCCGGATGTGTTTCGCTATCTCGCCGAAGAATATCTGCCGGCGGCCTACCTGCTTGACCCGATCTATCATTTCCATCTGAGGAACGGGCGACCAGCCAGGTTCCGGAGCGCAAGGCGTCCTGAAAAGCAATCGGATCGCATGCGTTCGCCAGGGACCGGACAGCCTGCCGCGCATGGTCGGCCCCTTCATCACAAATCTTGACCTTTCGCGCTCTTGCACGTCCGGCCGCTCTCTGGCTTTTTGGGGCACCCATCCGAACGGACTGATTCGCGTCATGCCGCTCGATCGCAATGTCTTACAGGCAGTCTGCGGGTGGGTCGTGAAGCGCGCGCAATTGGCGAAGGAGAAGCAGCATGGCCGAGTTCAAGAAGCCGGAAATCTCCGAGATGAGGCCCAAGATCACCGTCATCGGCGTTGGCGGTGGCGGCGGCAATGCTATCAACAACATGATCGCCGAACAGCTTCAGGGAACTGAATTCATCGCCGCCAACACCGATGCCCAGGCGCTGACCATGTCGAAGGCGACGCGGCTGATCCAGCTTGGCGCGCATGTCACCGAAGGCTTGGGCGCCGGCTCGCTGCCCGAGATCGGCCGCGCCGCCGCGGAGGAATCGCTCGACGAGATCATGGACCATCTGGCCGGCACGCATATGTGTTTCGTCACCGCTGGCATGGGCGGCGGCACCGGCACCGGTGCTGCGCCGATCATCGCCCAGGCGGCGCGCAAGGCCGGCATCCTGACCGTGGGCGTCGTCACCAAGCCCTTTACCTTCGAGGGCAGGCGCCGCATGCAGATGGCCGAGGAGGGCATCGAGCGGCTGCGCGAAAGCGCCGACACGGTGATCGTGATCCCGAACCAGAACCTGTTCCGCATCGCCGATGCCAAGACCACCTTCGCCGATGCCTTCGTCATCGCCGACCGGGTGCTCTATTCCGGCGTCAGCTGCATCACCGATCTCATCGTCAAGGAAGGCCTGATCAATCTCGACTTCGCCGACGTCAAGTCGGTCATGCGCGGCATGGGCCGCGCCATGATGGGGACCGGCGAGGCGTCCGGCGAGAACCGGGCGATGAAGGCGGCCGAAGCCGCGATCGCCAATCCGCTGCTTGACGAGATGTCGATGAAGGGCGCGAAAGGCGTCCTGGTGTCGATATCGGGCGGCAGGGACATGACCCTGTTCGAGGTCGACGAGGCCGCCACCCGTATCCGCGAGGAGGTCTACGAAGACGCCGACATCATCGTCGGCGCGATCTTCGACAAGAGCATGGAAGGCCGCTTCAGGGTTTCGGTGGTGGCGACCGGCCTCGACCGTTCGCTCAGCGAGGGCGATGCCGACGCCGGCATCGCCCATAACCACTCCGTACCGCCTGCCGCGCGGATTTTGCAGTAGGATCTGTTTCCTTCGAATGACTGGCATCGGGGCGTCCGCTTGCGGAGCAACACGGTCAGGCCGCACTCGCTTGCACTCCGTACCGGAACGTTCCGCTCGGGCGGTGGCGTTTCACCTGGATGGCAGCGTGGGAATCGAGTTCCTGGTAGCGCGGAAGTGAGACCGCAACGCTTCCGTCATTCAGGGCGACTTCTCGCCGACCAGCTCAAATCGCTCGATCTCGCAGTGCCGGCCGACCACCGCCAGGATTTCCGTTGACGTTTCCGCCGCCTCGGGTTGCTTCCACTCGAGGTTGAAGGAGTACACGAAGCGGCCGCGGCCGGAGTCATGCTCCATCGTGGAAAGACGTGCGTCGTAGCCAAGCGGCCGCACCATTTCCCGAAGGTCGGGCGGTGAGGATTTCGCCGAGGAGACCGACAGGATCGCATGATGGTCGCGCGGAATCTTGAGGTCGATCCATTTCAACGCCTGGAGCGTTACCATCGTCAGCAGCGTTGCGATCGCGCCAAGGCCGAACTGGCCGCCGCCAAACGCAAGCCCGATCACGGTCATGATCCACATGCTGGCGGCGGTGGTGACGCCGGTCACAAGATCGCCGCGCCGAAGGATGGCGCCGCCGCCAATGAAGCCGACACCGGTCAGCACGCCAAGCGGAAAACGCAGGACATCCATGCGGGCGAAGGAGTCCGCCCCTTTGCCCATCGTATCAAGCAGCATGTTGGCTTGGATCATGGCAACCGCGGCCGCAAGGCCGACCAGGATGGTCGTGCGAAGCCCGGCGGTGTGGCCGCGCGCTTCCCTGTTCAGGCCAATGAGGAAACCTGCCAGCAGCACAAACAGGAGGCGCGCGACGAGATCGGGCCAAGTCGGATGAACCGGCATATCGCAGCAAAGCGGCTCGAACATTGTTTTCGTGCTCCGCCCTTGTCCCCCAGGCCTTCAGCACCGCCCGGCGCTGGCGATTTCTTATGGCGCAATGCGTCGCACCCTCGAGTCGAGACGGGGCACGCCGGTCATCGGACGGCCAAAGCCAGCACCAATCCCAGCACAACGATGCCGATCAGGCCGGCGACGAAGATGATGCGGTGAGTGCGCGTGCGCAGGATGATTTCGCCCTGCCTTGCGTCCTGTCCGGAAAAGACGGGTCCTTCCCTGCCGCGATCCTTGCTCATGACGTGCTCCTTCCTTGCCGCGCGCGCCGCGACGCTGAAGTGTCGATGTTAAAAACCTTTTTTGACGCTCGAAGTTCCAGCCGAACTGCCGCCGTACGTGCCACGTGGGCTTCATCACGTCGGCGGCCTGGCCCAGTGCGAGGTCGCCAAGCGGCTGGGGATCCTGCAGAATGCGATCGACGCCGCCGGTATAGTCATACCGCTCGAGATCACCGATTGCCCTGGCGCCCTGCACGGCGGGCCTCGCAGGATCCCGGCAAGTGCGTGAAAAACGAAGAGCGGTTCGGCGCGTCAAACGCTGAACCGCTCCAGCAGCCGGCCGTTCAGCCGAATTTCGGATCGAGGCTACCCGACTTGTAGCGCTTGGCCATGTCCGACAGCGGGATCGGCTTGATCTTGGGCGCATTGCCGGCGGTGCCGAACTGCTCGAAGCGCTCCTTGCAGAGCTTCCTCATCGCCGCCATGGCCGGCGTCAGGTACTTGCGCGGGTCGAACTCGCTGGGGTTCTCGGTCAGCACCTTGCGGATCGCGCCGGTCAGCGCCATGCGGTTGTCGGTGTCGATGTTGATCTTGCGCACGCCGTGCTTGATGCCGCGCTGGATCTCTTCCACCGGCACGCCCCAGGTCGGCTTCATCTGGCCGCCATATTTGTTGATGATCTCCTGCAGGTCTTCCGGCACCGAGGACGAGCCGTGCATGACCAGATGCATGTTGGGCAGGCGGCGGTGGATTTCCTCGATAACGTTCATCGCCAGCACAGCACCGTCGGGCTTGCGCGAGAATTTGTAGGCGCCATGGCTGGTGCCCATGGCGACCGCCAGCGCATCGACATGGGTGTCGCGCACGAACTGTTCGGCCTGCACCGGATCGGTCAGCAACTGGTCGTGGCTGATCGCGCCCTCGACGCCATGGCCGTCTTCCTGCTCGCCGCCGCCGCTCTCCAGCGAACCGAGCACGCCGATTTCGCCTTCCACCGAAACGCCGCCCCAATGCGCCATGTCGACGACGCGGCGCGTGATGCCGGAATTGTAGGCGTAGTCGGCGGGCGACTTGCCGTCTTCCTTGAGCGAGCCGTCCATCATCACCGAGGTGAAGCCGTACTGGATCGCCGTGACGCAGGTGGCTTCGTTGTTGCCATGGTCGAGATGCATGCAGACCGGGATGTCGGGATGGATCTCGACCAGCGCGTCGATCAGCTTGGCCAGCACGACGTCATTGGCATAGGCGCGCGCGCCGCGGCTCGCCTGCAGGATGACGGGCGACTTGGTCTCTTCCGCCGCCTCCATTATGGCGAGGCCCTGCTCCATGTTGTTCATGTTGAAGGCCGGCACGCCATAGCCGTATTCGGCGGCGTGATCGAGCAATTGTCTCAGTGTGATGCGAGCCAACGAATAGTCTCCCGTATCTGTTTTCAAGCCTTTGGTTGCGGGCTGTCCGCGCATCGTCCAGCCCGCCGATGTTTCTGGCCGGATTTCCGCGCGACCGCAACCGCCCCGGACCATCCCGGCCGCAAATGTTGTTACAGCGCAGCGATAAAGGCCGGCTCCCTTTGACCGCCCCGCCTGACGGATGGAAGGCGGTGTCGGCGTGGGGTGAAAGAGGCTTCGGGCCGGGACGACCAGTGCTGAGTGTGCGCGGCAGTGCCGGCTTATTTCTGTCTGCCAAGCCTGGCCGCGAGGGAACGCCGCACGTCCGCTTCCGCTCCGTCCAGCAGCTCGATCAGAAGTTTGCTGGTGGCTGCCGGATCGCGCTTTTCGATGTTCTCGACAATCTGCCGGTGCAGCTTGAGCGTGCCGATCGCCAAGGACGCCAGGGGCATGCCTTCAAGGTCAGTTTCGATCTGAAGCTGTAGGCGGGCATCGGCAGGGCCGCGTCCCGCCGGCACCTGGGGTGCAGATCCCAGGATGGGCGACGCGGCCTTGCGTCAGACCAGTTGCAAAACGTCAGAACGGGTCAGCGTTTGGTAATCACTGACCCGCTCAACGCTTGCCGCGTCCGAGCATCGGATCGGGCGGTGACGAGGCAAGGACATCGCCGATTGCCACGGCATCGGAAGTTTATTGCCCCGTAGCCGAGGGAAGGGCGGCTCATGGCCTGAGCCGCCGCCGTCATGCCGCGATCTTTTCCCGAGCGGCGAGGATCTGCACGCAGGCGTTCGCCGCTTCCTTTCCCTTGACGGTGAAGTGTTCGAAGAAGAAGCGGTGATGCTCGGCGCTGTCGTGGTAGTTGTGCGGCGTCAGCACCGCCGAAAGCACCGGCACGCCGGTCGACAACTGCACGTTCATCATGCCGTCGATAACGGCGCCAGCGACGAACTCATGCCGGTAGATACCACCATTGACGACGAATGCCGTGCCGAGGATCGCGGCATAGCGGCCGGTCGCCGCCAGCGTCTTGGCATGCAGCGGGATTTCATAGGCGCCGGGCACGTCGAAGATTTCGACGGCAAAGCGCCCGTCGCCGAGCGCGGCAAGTTCCGCCTCGAAGGCGGCGACACACTGGTCGACGATATCGGCGTGCCAGCGCGCCCTGACAACGGCGACGCGTGTTTCATAGTCTTTGTGGGAATGCTGATTCATGGGTCCATCCTTCCGTTTCGAACCAGAATCAGGACGCACGATACGGAAGCCGGCCGCTTGGGCGGTCCGTTTTCCGTTTCGTTCTCTTTCATCCGGACTGTGACCGTCGGCTCCGGAATCACACCGGATCTGCTGACCTTTCCAATCTTGGAAAGCGCTCGCGGGCTTGGGTCTCGCGCATGCCCCTGAAAACCGGAAACCGGTTTTCGGAAAGGAATCGTGCGTAACTGAGAGTCCTTACCGCCGGTGGGGACTTTCACCCCGCCCTGAGAACATTAACGCGCTTTGTATGAAAGGGCAGGGGTGCCGCTGTCAACCGTGCGGACGCCGGTGGCCCATCACGTCTATTTGGCCAGTCTGGCGCCATGCCGCGGCGGAAGCCGCAACCAGCATCAGCAGCGCCGCGACCATCGCGCAGACGGCAAAGCCGAAATTGGAATAGAGTGGACCGAAACCGGTGGTGCCGACAAAGACCGCCAGGTAGGTCACCGCGCTGTTCAGGCCCATGATCGTGCCGCGCCGCGAGGGATCGAGTGCCGACAGGCGGGTCACCAGGACGTTCAGTCCGAAATGGTTGGCAAGTCCCCACACCGCCACCATGGTCAGGGTCAGCCCGAAGCTGTTGCTTGTCGCGGCGATGGCCACATAGACGACGGCAACGAGAAGATAGGCGAACGGCATGACGCGGCGGGCACCCAGGCGATCGATCACGCCGTCGAGGAGAGCGGCCGCGCCGAAGCCGATGCCATAGGCGAGCGCGGCCCACCCACTGGCGCTCACCGGCTTGCCCAGCCCGCTGTGCAGGTGATCGCCGAGATAGCCGTAGACGCCGTAGAAGGCGGTCATGAAGGCCGCGCAGGCGATGAGCAGCGGCACGATGCCGGGAATGCTCAACGCCGCCAGCGGCGTTGGTGCCGGGCCAGTCTTCCTGGCGTCGCTCAGCGACGTCATCGCAAGGCTTGCCAGCGCGAGGATCGCGAGCAGCGCGACGGCGGCAAAAACGGCGCGCCAATGCACGAGATCAGCAAGCACGGCCGACAAGGAGACCCCGGCCACCATGCTGAGCGTCCATCCGGTCAGCACGACACCGATGGTCCCGCTTTCGCGGCCAGGTGGCGCGATGGCCGCGGAGCTGGAATAAATGGCCGGCATGGCGACGCCGGCGGCGATGCCGGCGAGCAGTTGGGCCGCGACCAGCATCAGCACCGTCGGTGCCGCCGCGCTGGCCACAAGGGCTATCGCCAGCAGCAGCAATGCCCCCTGCAGCATCCGGCGGGCACCGAGCCGGTCGATATAGCGTGCCAGGAACAGGGCGCTTGCCGAGGTTCCGAGGCCAAACGCTGCCGCCGCCACCATGACGGCAGGGACGCTGGTTCCGAACGACACCGCGACAGCAGGGGCTATCGGCCCGAGAACCAGCGAGTTCGAGCCGATCACCGCGATGCACCCGGTCAACAGATAAGCGAGAGCCGGGATGGGCGGCCGGACGTTTGCGGTTAGAGCTGCTGCTTGATTGCTGTTCGACATATCACCATAATGGCTGTATTTCATTCAGCTGCAATCGGGAATTCTCTCCATGGATGAAGAAACAAATGGCATTCCGCAGAACAGGCCAACGGCCCGGGATATCGATGCAATCGACCGAAAAATATTAGGCGTGCTGGTCGATGATGCGACCGTCAGCTATGCCGAACTCGGCGATCGCGTCGGCCTTTCGCCTCCGGCTGCCCACGAGCGCGTCAAGCGGCTTCGGCGCAGCGGCGCCATCCGCAACACCGCCGCCATCATCGACCCCAATGCGGTAAGGAAGCCGCTGCTCGCCTTCGTCCACATCGACACCAGGGGCTGGGGCAAGACCCCGGAACTGATGGCGGTCTCCGAATATCCCGAGGTCGAGGAGATCCACACGGTCGCCGGGGACACATGCGTGCTCCTCAAGGTCCGCACCGAGGACACGCGGGCGCTGGAAGGACTTCTGTCACGCCTTTACGATACGCCGGGCGTCACCTCCACACGCAGCTATGTGGTGCTGTCGACCTATCTCGAACGACCGGTACAGCCCGGCATCACGGCACAATGGCCGATGCCGCGGCACCTGGTCAGGCCGCTCTATTAGGCGCCTGGCCAGGGGTTACTGGATACTCGAAGCTGTTAGGCGCGCTCGGGGAACATCGCCTTCAGGCCGTCGCGCGAGGCCTTGGCGACGCCGCGTTCGGTGATCAGACCGGTGACCAGCCTCGCCGGTGTCACGTCGAAGGCAGGGTTTGCCGCGGGCGTCGCCTCCGGGGAGACGCGCACCTGGGCGATTTCGCCGCCGGCGGTCTTGCCCCAGACCAGCGAAACCTCGTCGGCCGAGCGCTGCTCGATCGGGATCTCCTTGAGCCCGTCATGCACCGTCCAGTCGATGGTGGGCGACGGCAGCGCGACATAGAACGGCACGTCATTGTCGGCGGCGGCCAGTGCTTTCAGATAAGTGCCGATCTTGTTGCACACATCGCCGTCGGCGGTGGTGCGGTCGGTGCCGACGATGACCATGTCGATCTCGCCACGCTGCATCAGGTGACCACCGGCATTGTCGACGATGAGCGTGTGCGGCACGCCGTGGCCTGCCATCTCCCATGCGGTCAGCTGGGCGCCCTGGTTGCGCGGCCGCGTCTCGTCGACATAGACGTGGACGGGAATGCCCGCCTCGGTCGCCAGATAGATCGGCGCGGTGGCAGTGCCATAGTCGACGGTCGCCAGCCAGCCGGCATTGCAGTGGGTCAGGATATTGACTGTCTCGCCGGGCTGCTTGCGCGCGGCGATCGCCTTGATGATGGCAAGTCCGTTTTCGCCGATGGCGCGGTTCAGCCCGACGTCCTCGTCGGCGATCTCGCTGGCGCGCCGATAGGCGGCCGCGGCACGTTGTTCTGTTGGCAGCGGGCGGAGGAAGCGCCGCATCTCGTCGAGCGCCCAGCGCAGATTGATCGCCGTCGGGCGCGTCTCGTGCAGCGTCTCCCACACGGCGTCGAGCGCCGCGTCGGATGGATCATCCGTCATCTGCATGGCAACGCCATAGGCGGCGGTGACGCCGATCAGCGGTGCGCCGCGCACCCACATGTCGCGGATGGCGGTGGCGATGCCGGAAACGGTACCGATCGTCTCGATGCGGAAATCATGCGGCAGCCAGCGCTGGTCGATGATATCGACCGAACGCCCGTCATCGCTCAGCCAGATTGTCCGGTAGTGGCGGTCGCCGACGTTCAAATTCCGCTCTCCTGTTCGATCAGCGCGGCCAAATAGTTGACCTCGTCGATGCTGTGGATCTGGCGCCGGTTGACGGCGATGTGACGGCCGAATTTCAGCGCCTTGGCTTCACAACTGGCGCGCAGGTCTTCATCGGCAATGGTTTCGAAATCGGCATTGTGGGCGAGGCCGAGGATGCGCCGGTGCACCTCGATGCCGGCAAAGCCGAGCAGGTCCGTCCAGATCTGGTGCAGCACATGGTCGAGCGCCTGCTCGGCGCCGAGCCTGTCGCCCTGATCCTCGAACAGGCTCTTCTGGTAGAGCATGCCGGTGCGCTCGGTGCGCCACAGATGCGAGAATTCGGCGCGGAACACCGCCCATGTCTCGACGATGACATCGAGCAGGTAGGCGCGCATGGCATCGCGCTTGCCCTGTTGCTCATGCCCACGCTGTGAGAAGAACGACATCCAGAAATTTGCGAGCAGCATGCCGACATCAAAGGCCATCGGGCCATAGAAGGCGAACTCCGGATCGATCATCCGGGTTTCCGTGTCGGTGACCATGATCGAGCCGGAATGCAGGTCGCCATGCAACAGCGTCTCGGCATTGGAGGCGAAAATATGCTTCAGCCGCTGCGCCTCGACTTTGAGGTCGCGGTCGGCGCGCAGTTCGGCAACCACGGCGTCGAGTTGCGGGCTGGTATGCCTGTTCATCTTCGCATCGAAATAGGGGTCCGAGAACACCAGGTTCTCGGTGATGTCACAAAGTTCGACATTGTCGGCGAACAGCGCCAGATCGGCCTTGCGATCCCTGGCTGTCATCGACAGATCGGAGCCGCGAAACAGCGTGCGGGCCATGAACACGCCGATGTCCCTGGCGATGTTCGGCAACTGCCGGCCTTCGATCAGTGCCCGCCGCAGAATGATGTGCGGCGACAGATATTCCATGATGATCAGCGCCTGGGCTTCATCGAAATGATGGATTGCCGGCACCGAGCCCGGCGCGCGCGCCTCCTGCCGGGTCAGCGCGTGATATTCGAAGAAGGAACGCTTCAGCGGCAGCGGCCAGCTGTCGCCGACCAGGCGGACATAAGGCAGGGCCTGCTTGACCACGGCGGTACCACTGGCGCCCTCGACGACGAAGACGAGGTTCAGATTGCCGTCGCCGACTTCGCGCACCTTCCATTGTGTCGCGTCCTTGCCGATTTTCGCGCACAGCGCCTCGTTCGTGCCGAGGCGCGTCGAAAGCATCTCCACAGACAATGCTTCGAACGGCAATTTTCCAGTCATTCTTCTCCCTCCCGCTTATTTGCTCCCATCATAGGGGAGCCTTGGCGGCGGGGCCAAGCTAGGAAGCTGTCTGGCAATTGTCAATCGTGTTGACAATTGCCGACATTGACCATAGCGTCACGGTCAGGGAGGAACGCATGATCGGCAATGCCGTGTTCCGCGTGGAGGGACTGAGGAAATCCTTTGGCCGCAACGAGGTGCTTGGCGGCATCTCGCTCGAGCTGCATTCCGGCGAGGTCACCGTGCTGATGGGCGCCAATGGCGCCGGCAAATCCACCCTCGTCAAGATCATCAGCGGCGTCTACGAGCGTGGCGGTGGCACCATGACGCTTGCCGGGCAGGATTTCGCGCCGAACACGCCGGCGGAAGCAATCCGCGCCGGCGTCGTTACCGTCCACCAGAACATCAATGACGGCGTGGTCGCCGACCTCGATGTCGCCACCAACCTGACCCTGGACAGGCTGAGCGGCAAAGGCGCGCCGACCCTGTTCAATCCTGCCCGCGTGCGCCGCGAGGCCAAAGCGGTCGCCGACCGCATGGGACTGGCCATCGATCTCAAGGCCCGCGTCAACGATCTGTCGCTGGCCGATCGCCAGATGGTGGCGATTGCCCGCGCGCTTGCGCATCAGCCCAAAGTGCTGATCCTTGACGAACCGACCTCATCGCTCTCAAGTGCTGAAGCCGACCGGCTGTTCGCGCTGGTCGACCGGCTGCGCGAGCAGGGCGTGGCGATCCTCTATATCTCGCATCGCATGTCGGATATCAGGCGGCTCGCCGACCGCATCGTCTCGATGCGCGACGGCGTCATTTCAGGGGTCTTCGACACTAAACCGCTCGATTATGAAGGCGCGGTCAACGCCATGCTCGGCCGCAAGATCCATCTCGACCGGATCATTGCCAGGAGTTCCGCCAAGGCGGTGCTGACCGTCGCAGGCCTTCGCATCGGGCAGGGCGCCAGGCCGATTTCGCTGACGCTTGGCGATGGCGAGGTGGTCGCCATCACCGGCCTCGTCGGCGTCGGCAAGACGGCACTCGCCGAAACGCTGTTCGGCGTGCGCCGGCCGCTCGCCGGCACCATGACGATGAACGGCAAGCCTTATGCACCGCGCTCGGCGGGCGACGCGATCGCCGCCGGTGTGTTCCTCGTTGCCAAGGACCGCGCCACCAGCGGCATCGTCGGCGGCTTCAACATCGAGCGCAATGTCAGCCTGCCGTTCCACAGGCGCATGTCGACTTTCAGCGTGCTCAAGCGCCGCCTCGAACGCACCGTCGCGCGCCGGCAGATCGAGGAACTGGGCATCGTCTGCCGCTCCGAGAAGGACGAGATGTCGGCATTGTCTGGCGGCAACCAGCAGAAGGTGATGGTCGCCCGCTGGATGGCGCAGAATGCCGCGCTGTTCATCCTCGACGAGCCGTTTCAGGGCGTCGACATTTCGGCCAGGCGCGACATCGCCGCCAAGCTACGGGCGAGCGCGAACGGCCGCGCGACGTTGCTGTTCGTTACCGAAATCGACGAGGCGCTGGAGACGGCGGACCGCATCCTGGTGATGTCGGAACACACGATCGTCGGCGAACACCGCAACGCCGATGTGGACCTCGACCGCCTGCTGGCCGAGGTCGCCGGCGGACAACTGCACAGCGCTGCCTGAGCGGGCGGCCGATGGAATTGGGATGGAGAGAGTATGGGTTCGGATCGGGTAAACAGGACAGCGGCGTCGGGATGCGCCGAATGACGCTTCGAGACTATGCCATCCGCTATGGTTTCATCGTCCTGCTGGTCGGGCTCGTCGCCTATTTCGCGATTGCCGCCGATGGGTTCGTATCACCGCAGAGTGCCGTCTTCATCTTTCAGTCAGTCGCCATCACCGGCGTGCTGGCGCTCGGCGTCACCGCCACGCTGGTCGTCGGCGGTTTCGATCTCTCGATCGGCTCGGTCGCCACCTCGGCCATGATGGCGGCCGCCTATGTCATGGTCGTGCTGGAACAGAACGCGGTCGTGGCGGTCATCGTCTGCCTGCTGATCGGCGCCATCGTCGGGCTCATCAATGGCTGGCTGATCGTCTACATGCGCGTGCCCGATCTCCTGGCGACGCTCGGCATTATGTTCCTGCTGGTCGGCCTGCAGCGCATCCCGACCGAGGGCCGCTCGATCGCCACCGGCATGACCATGCCGGATGGTTCTGTCGCCAACGGCAAGTTCGGCGACGCCTTCCTGGCGCTTGGCCGCCACCGATTCGATTTCTTCATCCCGAACCTCATTCCGGTGTCGGTGGTCGTGCTGTTGGTCCTCGCGCTGCTGATCTGGTTCTTCCTCGAATACACCCGTTTCGGCCGCATGATGTACGCCGTCGGCTCCAATGAGCGCGCCGCCGAACTCGCCGGTGCGCCTGTCAAGGCATACAAGATCTGGGCCTACGTTATTTCGGGTGTTTTTGCCTCGATCGGCGGCATTTTGCTCGCCGCACGGCTTGGACGCGGTGACATCGCCTCGGGTAATAATCTTCTGCTCGATGCCGTCGCCGCGGCGCTGATCGGCTACGCGGTGCTTGGCGCCGCCAAGCCGAACGCCTTCGGCACCGCCATCGGCGCGCTGTTCGTCGGCATCCTGCTGCAAGGCCTGACCATGATGAACGCTCCCTACTATACGCAGGATTTCGTCAAGGGCGTGGTTCTGGTCGTCGCCCTTGTCTTCACCTTTGCGCTTTCGGGCAGGGGCAGGAGATAGTTTCGGCCGGACGGTATTTTGGGTTCAACAAAAGTGGAGGAAACAAGGTGAATATCACAAGAAGACTTCTGGGGAAGGTGGCGCTCGGACTGGCCGGCGCAACTATGCTGATGCAGGTCCCGGCTTTCGCCGCGGATAAGCCGGCGCCGTTCGACAAGCCCGGCGTCAAGATCGCGCTGGTACGCTATCTCTCGACCGGCGATTTCTTCCAGGCCTATCTCTCGGGCGTCGAGGCGCAATCCAAGGCGCTCGGCATCGACCTGCGCGTGCTCGACAGCCGCCAGGACGCCGCCCTCCAGTCGGACATGGTCGACCAGGCGATCGCGCTCGGCGTGCAGGGCATCATCATCCAGCACGGCCTGACGGAATCGATGAAGGACGCCGCCCAGCGCGCGGTCGACGCCGGCATCAAGGTGGTGGCCTTCGACGTCAATGTCGAAAACCCCAAGATCCCGCAGATCGAACAGTCGGACAAGGATCTTGCCCGGCTCGCGCTCGAGCAGGCGGTCAAGGACAATGGCGAGAGCTGGAACGCCGGCTATGTCTATGTCGCCGGCATCGCGCCGCTCGACCGCCGCAACGAGACCTGGGTTGACATGAAGAAGAAATATGCGGGCATCAAGGAAGTCGCCATGTTCGGCACGCTCGACAACCCGATCGCCAATTCCGTTGCCAATCAGGCGCGTTCGGTGCTTTCGGCTCACCCCGACATCAAGGTGATGTTCGCCCCCTATGACGAATTCGCCAAGGGTGTGAAGATCGCCGTCGACGAGGCGGGGCTGAACAAGGGCATCAAGATCTACTCGGCCGATATCTCGACCTCCGATATCGCAGCGATGCGCGAACCCGACAGCGCCTGGGCCGCCACCGCCGCCACCAACCCGGCCGTCGTCGGTCAGGTCTCCGTGCGCGCGCTGGCGCAGCTCCTCGCCGGCGAAGACCCCGGCCACAACGTCATCGTGCCGCCAACGCTGATCACCCAGAAGGAGCTGATCGACAAGGACATCAAGAACATGGAAGACCTGTCGGCCAAACTGCCGCAGTTTGCCCATGCCGACGTCGCCATGCCGGCCTGGATGCCGAACCCGAACGCGAAGTAAAGCTCGTCAACACACAAAGGAAAAGGGCGGCCCGTGAGCCGCCCTTCAGACTGCTGACAAACCCCTGGCATTTGCCGGGGGTTTTTGATTCACTGGGTCATGTTGAAGCGACCCGCCCCTGA
>NZ_VFVA01000024.1:0-90364 GCF_006442155.1 Mesorhizobium sp. B2-4-14
CGTTTCCGATGTCGCCGGCAACCCGGCGACGCAGGCGACGCATTCGCTCGCCGTCGACGAGACCGCGCCGACCATCACGATCAGCCAGATCGCCGGCGACGATATCCTCAACGCGCTGGAAGCCCAGTCGCCGCTCGCGATCAGCGGCACCACCTCCGGCGTCGACGACGGCCAGCACGTCACCGTCAGCCTCAACGGCCACAGCTACGACGCCGTCGTCACCAGCAACGCCTGGACCGCGACCGTTCCGGCCGCCGCTCTCACCCACATCGCGCTGGCCGACGGCAGCTACCAGGTGACCGCCGACGTTTCCGATGTCGCCGGCAACCCGGCGACGCAGGCGACGCATTCGCTCGCCGTCGACGAGACCGCGCCGACCATCACCAGCGAAGCGATCACCAGCGCGACGGGGATCCAGAACAGCTATCTGAACGCCGGCGACGTGGTGAGCGTGACGGTGGCGCTCAGCGAGAGCGTGACGGTCACGGGTACGCCGCAGCTGGCGCTCAACATCGGTGGTACCACGGTGCAGGCCAACTACTCGTCGGGCAGCGGCAGCAGCTCGCTGGTGTTCACCTACACCACCCAGTCGGGCCAGACCGATACCAACGGCATCAGCATAGACGCCAACGCGCTCAGCCTGAACGGCGGCACGATCAAGGATGCGGCCGGCAACAGCGCGACCTTGACGGCCACCTCGGTGACCGACAACGCCAGCTACAAGGTGGATACAATTGCGCCGACGATTGCGATCACGAGCCCGATCGCGGGCGACAACACCGTCAATAAGACTGAGGCGGCGACGGGCTTGACGATCAACGGCACGGCCTCGGATGGCGGTTCCGGCGTGAACGGCCAGATTGCAACGATCACGATCGTCGACGGCTCGAACAACGTGAAGGACACCTATACGGCGACGGTGTCGAGCGGGGTCTGGTCGGTCAACGTCAGCGCGACCGATGCGCAGGCTTTGGCTGACGGCAGCTACACGGTCAAGGCCAATGTCGCGGACGCAGCAGGCAACGCCGCGACGACGGCGACCCAGGCGATCTCGGTCGATGAGACCGCGCCGACCGCGGCTGCGGCGGTGACGGCGCTGAGCGCCGACACCGGCAGCTCGGCGACCGACTTCATCACCAGCATGGCATCGCAGACGGTGAGCGGCACCTACTCCGGCACGCTCGGTGCGGGCGAGACGATCCAGGTCAGCGCCGACGGCGGTGCCACCTGGGTAACGGCGAGCGCCAGCGGCGGGGCCTTCTCGGCGTCCGGCGTGACGCTGTCGTCTGGTCCCAACATCTTGTCGGTGCGCACGATCGACCAGGCGGGCAACACGACCGCCGGCACCGGCCACGGCTACACGCTGGACCAGACCGCGCCGGGCGCGGCTGCGGCGGTGGCGGCGCTGAGCGCCGATACCGGCAGCTCGGGGACCGACTTCATCACCAGCACGGCATCGCAGACGGTGAGCGGCACCTACACCGGCACGCTCAGTGCGGGCGAGACGATCCAGGTCAGCGCCAACGGCGGCGCCACCTGGGTGACGGCGAGCGCCAGTGCCGGGACCTTCTCGGCGTCCGGCGTGACGCTGTCGTCTGGCACCAACACCCTGTCGGTGCGCACGATCGACCAGGCGGGCAACACGACCGCCGGCACCGGCCACGGCTATACGCTGGACCAGACGGCATCTGCGCCGTCTGCGCCCGACATGACGGCGGCAACGGACACCGGTTCGTCGAGCATTGACAACCTCACCAATGTGACCACGCCGACCCTCACCGGCATTGGGGCGGAGGTGGGTGCAACGGTGACGTTGTTCGATACCAACGGTACCACTGTCCTTGGTACGGGGACAGCGGACGCCAGCGGCAACTGGTCGATCACCAGCTCGATCTTGTCAAGTGGCAGTCACACGCTGACGGCCAAGCAGACCGATGTCGCCGGCAACACCAGCGTGGCTTCGGCCGGCCTGGCGGTCACGATCGATGCTACGCCACCTGCGACGCTTAGCTGGAGCTACAACAACGGGAAAAGCAAGCTCACTGCCACTACGGACAATGCTGACGTTTGGAAGGTTACGGTTCATGACAACGATACTAATACTGATTACAATGCATCGTTCCAAAGCGCCGGAACCTGGACACTATCGCAGGCGGGTTTAAATGGGCATAGCTTGGTCGTTACAGAGTACGACAATGCCGGGAATACGAGGGTAAGTACGAGTACTGCCCCCGCGGGAATATCGGGAACGTCTACGAATCTGGGCATGTTCTCTTTTGCTGGACAGTCAGGTTCTGCAACCGAAGTGACTGTGACGGGCCTTCCAACCAATTGGACCTTGAATGCTGGAGTCCAAAACGCTGATGGATCGTGGTCAATCGTAACCAACGACGTCGGATCATTGAGCGTCACGTCCGCTGCTGGGTACGTCGGCGCTGTTGTGCTCAAGGTGACAGAGACATGGGTTAATGCAGACGGGACCCAAACTTCGGCCAACGTTGCCGACAATTTTGAATCGTTTGCTCCTGGAGGCCCCATCTTCGCCTGGTCCGGTGACGACGTGCTGACCGGCTCGAACGGCAACGATCTTTTCGTCTTCTCGCAGCCGATCGGCAACGACATGGTGCATAGCTTCGACACCGCCGCGGACAAGATCGACCTGATCGGCTATTCCGGCTTCCAGAGCTTCGCCGACGTCCAGGCCCACATGGCCGACGACGGCAACGGCAATGCGGTGATCACGCTCGGCGACGGACAGTCGATCACGCTGGACGGCATCCACTCGAGTGCGCTCACGGACGGCAATTTCGTCTTCGACCAGACGCCGGTGGTCAATAACGCCGGCACCATGACGATCGGCGACGGCGCCATGCTGCCGCTGAGCGGCACGATCAACAACAGCGGGCTCATCTCGCTCGACTCTGCAGGCAGCGACACGCTGCTGCAGCTCATTCAGCACGGCATCACCCTGCAGGGCGGGGGCCAGATCGTCCTGTCCGACAGCGACTCGAACATTATCTCCGGCACTGGCGCGGACGTCACCCTGACCAATGTCGACAATACCATCTCCGGCGCGGGCCAACTGGGCGGCGGCCTGTTGTCCCTGAACAACCAGGGGACGATCATCGCCACCGGCACCCACGCGCTGGTCATCGACACGGGCGCCAACACCACCGTCAACTCGGGAACGCTGGAAGCGACGGGTTCCGGCGGCCTGACGATCACCGGCACGCTCGCCAATTCCGGGCTGCTCTGGGCCAATGGCGGCAACATCACGATCGAGGGCCAGGTCACGGGCACCGGCGAAGCCACGATTGGCAACCTGTCGAAGCTGGAATTCGGCGCAGCCTCATCGACGGATGTGACCTTCGCGCAGAATGCCGCTGGCACGCTGCAGCTCGATGATTCCTTCGACTTCAGCGGCAGGATTGGCGGCATCACCAACGACGACAAGATCGACCTCGGCGACATCCTGTTCGGCGCTGGAACGTCCGCGGCCTATCAGGCGGACTCGAACGGCAGTGGAGGGACGTTGACCGTGACTGACGGTGCTCACAATGCCACGCTTCACCTCCTCGGCATCTTCGATGCGCATAACTTCACGCTTGTCGACGACGGGGCCGGCAGGACGGTGGTTCAGTATGGCCTGACGGCGAGCGGTGTCGTAGCGTGAACCTGAAGGTGAGCCGCAAACACACGCGGCTCACCTCCGGTCGGAGGGTCGCAGATTCAGCTTACGAATTAAGGTTTACGGCAGGAAAAAGAACCGACTGGGTGGCCGTTTGAAGGATCTGGAGTAGCATCGGTTCTGCGCGTGCAATTGGACAGGGGGCGGTTCTCCGCTGGGTCATTGAGTCTGAACAGCAAAAGCAAGATCGTAAAGGACGCGCTGCTGGCGTGCCGCCACTATTTCCTGGTCGCGGCAGGGTTCAGCCTAGCGATCAACCTGCTCTACCTGGCCTCGCCGCTCTATATGCTGCAGGTCTATGATCGGGTGGTCACCAGCGGCAGCGAAACGACGCTGCTGATGCTCACGATCGTGCTGCTGGCGGCCTTCCTTGCGCTAGCCGGCCTCGATCTGGTGCGCGCCAGGATCCTGACCCGCGCCAGCGCACGCCTCGATCGGTTGCTTTCTGCGAAGGTCGTCGCCAACTCGCTCGAAGCCTCCTCGCCGGGCTCATCGCAGAGCCAGCCGATCCGCGACTTCGATACGTTCCGGCAGGTCATTACCGGCAGCGGTGTCCATGCGCTGCTCGACCTGCCCTGGTCGCCCATCTACATCGCCATCATCTTCTTGCTGCACCCCTGGCTGGGATTCTTCGCGCTCGGCTCATCGCTGCTGCTTGTTGCAATGGCGGTAAGCAACGAATATCTGGTGCGCGGGCCGCTGAAGCAGGCCAACGACCTGGCAACCGCCAACTACGCCTTCACCGAAATGAGCCTCAGGAACGCGGAAGTCGTCCGCGCCATGGGCATGCTCGACGGCCTCATCCGCCGCTGGGAACGCGATCGACACCTGGCGCTTCGGCGTCAGGCGGACGCTAGCGACCGCGCCGCCTTGATGTCCGGACTGATCAGGTTTCTTCGGCTGACCATGCAGTCGCTCATCCTCGGCCTTGGCGCCTATCTGGTCATCGAACGGCAAACCAGCGGCGGTTCCATTTTCGCGGCAAGCCTTCTTCTGGGCCGGGGTCTCCAGCCCGTCGAGCAGATCGTCGGCGTGTGGCGCAGCCTTGTCCTGGCGCGCGGTGCGCTGGCGAGGGTTCGCAAGCTGGTCGATAGCGATACGCGCAACGACCGTTCGTTCAATCTGCCGAAGCCAACAGGCAAGATCTCGGTTGAGCAGGTGAGCTACGCGCTGCCCAGCCTGCAGAAGATTCTGCTGCGGGACATCTCGTTCCGGCTCGAGGCCGGCGAGGCGCTCGGAATCATCGGCCCCTCGGGCGCGGGCAAATCCACCCTCGCACGACACCTGGCTGGCATCATGCAGCCCAGTCGTGGAACCGTCAGACTGGACGGCGCCGACATGACGCACTGGGGTCGCGACGCGCTCGGCGACCATATCGGCTACCTGCCGCAGGACATCGAGCTCTTCTCCGACACGGTCGCCGCCAATATCGGGCGCTTCAAGACCAATGTCGACCAGGAGGTGATCGAGGCCGCCCGCTTGGCCGGGGTGCATGACATGATCATCCGCCTCCCGCAGGGTTACGAGACGCAGATCGGCGAGGGCGGCGCCGTTCTGTCGGGCGGCTACCGGCAGCGTATTGCGCTTGCGCGGGCGGTGTTTGGAACGCCGAACCTGATCATTCTCGACGAGCCGAGCTCCAATCTCGACGCGGACGGCGACCGCGCGCTGAGCGAATGCGCGATTGAGCTCAAGCGCCGCGGCAGCACAGTGATCATCGTGTCGCACCGGCCCTCGACGATCGCGAATGTCGACAAAATCCTTCTGTTACGTGACGGCGCCGTCGAAGCCTTCGGCATGCGGAACGAGATCGTGGCGCTGCTCAACCAGCGCGCGGCTCCGATCGGAGTGGCAACGCAATGAGCCGGGTCAGGAGAGATCGTTGAGCGATGGCGCCTTCATATATCGCAGCCTGCCTGGCGAAACCGGCCCCACCGCCTCGGATTCGATTAAGGCGCCGACTCTCGTAGGCGTTTTGATCATAGTTGCCTTTTTCGGCATTTTCGGCGGCTGGGCCGCCATTGCGCCGCTGAACGGCGCGGTGCTCGCGGACGCGGTCGTCAAGGTGGAGGGGAACCGCAAGAGCGTCCAGCACTTCGATGGCGGCACGGTGAAGGAGATACACGTCAAGGACGGCGACATCGTCAAGACCGGCGACATATTGCTGGTGCTGGACGACACGAAGAACCGGTCCGAGTTCAACCTCTATTCCCAGCAATATGCTTTGTTGCGCGCGACGGATGCCCGCATCCGCGCGGAGCTGGACGGCAAGGAGGCGGTCGCTTTCCCGAAGGACGTCACGGTCGAGCATCAGGTGTTTCTGCAGGACGCGATGGCCAGCCAGATCGCCGATCTCGAAAACCAGCGCGCCTCGATGGCAGGCGCCCGACAGATTCTGCAGAAGCGGATCGCAGAACTCGATGAGCAGATCGACGGCAAGCAGGGGCGCGTCGAATCCTATCGCGCGCAGCTCAAATCAACCGCCGACGAGAAGGTGGACCTCAATAAGCTGCTGAAGGCCGGGCTGACGACGCGCACGCGCATCCTTGAGCTCGACCGCTCCGCGTCCGAACTGCAGGGCCTGATCGACCAGGCTCTCGGCGAGATCGCGGGGAATCGCCAGAACAAGGCCGAGCTCGAGAGCCAGATCGCACAGCTTACCAACGAACGGCGCGCCAAGCTCTCGGCAATGCTGATCGACACGCAATCGCAATTGACAGATCTTGTGCCCAAAATGTTTGCGAGTCATGCCGCCGTGGATCGCGCCGTGGTCCGCGCGCCCTATGACGGCCAGGTGATGAACCTCAGCGTCTTTTCAACTGGCGCAGTCGTTGCCCCCGGGCAGACGATCCTCGACATCGTGCCGACGCGGAACTCGCTGGTCGTCCAGGCGCAGGTTCGCGTCGAGGACATATCAAGCCTGCGATCCGACATGATGGCGGAAGTGCGATTTACATCTTACAAGCAGCGTTCCATACCGGTCATCCACGGACGCGTCACCCGTATTTCGGCGGATCGCGTCACCGACAGCAAAACCGGATTCCCCTACTACGTTGCCGATGTTGTGGTCGATCCGGCCGAACTGGCCGCAGCCCCGCAGATCGCGCTCTATCCGGGGATGCCGGCCTCAGTGATGATAGTTACCGAGGAGCGCACCGCTCTCGACTATATCCTGAGCCCGCTTCTTGCGTCGGTTCATTCCTCCTTCCGCCAGAAGTAAAGTGTGCTGCGCCAAGTCTTGTCGTGCGCTCTCACAATCCCAATCCCCGCTCCATCACGAGCGATCCCGGTTAAGTGCTGTCCAATGCGCCTGTCGAGGGTCGGCTGCCAAGGCACTAGCTGGAAGCCCACTCCGCCGTCGATCATGGCAAAGCGGCCGGAGGCGGGGTCGGCGCCGGCAAGCCGGCCGCCGACATATTCCCCGGGGCTTGGCTTGAATGAAGCTCAACCCGCGCTCGGCCGCCATCCTACGGCCGACGCGGGCGATCTCGGCCTGTTCAAGGCGTGAAGCAGGTCGCGCGGGGCGCGGACGCCGCCCTCGGCCGATCGGGTGACGTAGCCCATATCGATGAGGTTTTGCAGGCGTCCGTCGAGGCATGCGGCCACCTCCCGGCCGAAGCCTGCCTGTGCCAGCGAGGTCCGGTTTGGCGAGGCCAGTTCCGGGTCGAGCCAAGTCGCGCCGTCGCTTGTCACCTGGCTGTCGAGGTCGAGGAAGGAAAGCGTACGGACAATGAAGTCCTTGCCGTGGCTGCGGGTGTCGTAGGTAGCACCGCGATCGGCGATGTCATTCGGGATCTTCCAATGGTCGGCATCGAGGCGCTCGACAATGCTGGCGCGCCGCAACGCTTCGAGCCGCGCACGTGCGCGGATGGACCAATTCGCCTGTTGAGCAGAAACGAATGCACTTCTTATCATGCTCGATCGCCAGTACGCCAATCGCCGTGGCGGAGCAAACGCGGGTGAGAACAGGAGCGCGCAGCCGTTCCCGTCGCCGATGTCAGATTTTAGCGCGACGTGCATCTGTGATCGAGGAGGCGCTCGCCCGCCTTTTCCCAATTCGCCAAAATGTAGAAGCCCGGCCTCGCATCAGCGAGCGTTGCACCGGCGACGATGACATTTAAGTGAGACATGGCGCGTTGCCCGTGAGGCAATCCAGCAACAACAAGACCGATTACGTTGGCAGTTCGCAGATCAGGCTCGTCGAGCGCCATTATCCAATAGGGACGCCGCTTCAATATCACAGGAAACGGTTGCCAAGGCGCGCCTGTCTTCGGACCGTTCAGAGCGAGCGTCGTTTCTACCGATTTCGACAAGCAATCGACGTGGATGTGCAACTGGTCCTGAGACCGCTCGTTCCGAGAATTGACTGCCAGGCCTATGGCCGATCGTGGCAGGCGACGTCCAAGTTGCGCTTCAACTTTCCGTCGCGCCTCCCATGCCGCGCTCCAAAGCTGGGCGCCGGCAATGGATTGGGCAAGTGGGCTCTCCAAGCCCGCAACCGCCGAAATTGGGGTCAGCACAAACTCGGTTCGGTGCAGCGGTGATTTGATGAGGGCCGATCCAAACGTCCCATCCTTGGGCAGGGTCACCTCCTCGCAGGGAAAGGCTGTCCCGAGACGTACAGTTGTGAGGGCGCAGGTCTGCACCGTCTCCCACAATACCTTTCGTTTGAAGGAAGCGAAGGCGGCGGTAGCCGACACTGCGACCAGCAATGTCACCACTAGCCGAAGCCCCCTATTTCCGCCGAAGGCCGCCATTGCTTATCAAACCTGTGCCGATCAGGCGAGCATCTCTGAACCGTGGCCCAGGTCATCATACGATCGCAGGGCGCGTGGGGTGAATTTGATGCTGGCCCGGCTTTGCTGACTTGGCCGCACCAGGGGCACCTTGCGCACGATGAAGCGGTCTTGATCTCGCGCGGATCATTAGGGTCGTCGCGTGGCTCGATCGAAATGTGCGGCACTTCATGATCGAGATGGATGACGCCTAAGTGGAGGTTGGCGAGTTCGCTTGGCCTGGCACCCGTTTCCGCAAAGGCAAGCACGATACCTCGTGCCTCATCATTGAGCGTCGCCAGCGCGCCAGGTGCAAATATCTTGTCGCGAATCCAGTCGGTTGGAAATGGAGGCCGAGAGCGGTCAGGGTCTTGCTCTTCGCGGCGTCTTCCCATGTCTTGAACGTACCATTTGTAGCACAATAGGTAGCGGAAAAGTTCAAAATGGGGCAATGCCCTCGTCAAAATCGGAGGATTTATCCAACGAAATCAGTTACTTAGATGCGCCGATGGTACCGTTGGCTGGGATCGAACCAGCGACCTCCGGATCCACAATCCGGCGCTCTAACCAGCTGAGCTACAACGGCACACTTGCCTGAGCAAATCCCTGCAGGAATCCCGTCCCACTTGATCCGCTCTGTCGTTCGGCGATGCGTCCTTACGGGCTTATGGATTTTAATTCAAGGCTTTTGCAAAGCAAAGACCACTTCCCCACAGCGGCACTACGTGCACAAGGCAAAGAAAAAGGCCGGCGGGAGGAGGTGCCGGCCTTTTCCTGTTACGAGCCAGCGGGAGGAGGTGCTGGCTGGTCACCCGGAGGTGGAGGGAGGAGGTTCCACCCGCCGGGTATTCGTTGATGGCTGCCATCATACGCTTGATCATATCCGGGGAAATGCGTCCTTTCGTTGCATTTTCCGATCACGCGCAACTATCAGGCAGCCTTAATGTCCTTCACGGCCTTCTCGAAGGCGGTCTTGATCGGCTTGGAGACGTCCTCGGCCGCCTTGGAGGCGACGGCCTGGAAGTCCTTGGTCTGCTCGACGGTCATCTCGACGCGCTTGCGCAGGAAGGCGGTCTGCAGCTCGACGACTTCCGACAGCGACTTGGCGCCAATCAGGGCTTCGAGGTGCGAAAAGCCGGCTTCGGCGTTGGCGCGCAGCGCGGCGATTGTCTTGAGCGACAGGTCGCTCGAAACGGTCTTGGCGGTCTCGTAAGTCGACTCCAGGGCCTTCTGGGTCTCCTCGGCGCCGGTCTTAAGCTTGGCATAGGCCTCTTTCGACTGCTCAACGCCCTTTTCGGCGAAAGCGCGCATCTGGTCGGTGGCCTTGGAAGCATCGAAGCTCGGGAATTCAACGTTTTCGATCGTCTCGGCGGTCTTGGTCCTGGACATTTTCCATCCTTTTTCAGCGGCAGCGGCTTTGACAGAAAGCCGTCTCGTTCATCTATGGTGGCAATATAAAGGCATTTTTTGTGCGTTGCAATATCTTTGTTGCACTGCACAAAAAGATTCTTTCGGCCGTTAACCAAAAGCCCAAATTCCAGCCTTTGCACGTTCTGGCTTGTGGACCTTCGCGCCTGCGGCTTTTATTAACAAAGCGTTAACTGCAAATTCGCCGCTCCGTGAGGGTCCGCCAAGCGCATGCCGTCCGAATACTCCTTCCTCGACGTCGCCGTGCTCGACGCGGTCCGCGAGCGGTTTGCCGCCGGGGACGCGATCACTATTCTGTCGGTCGACCTGGAGCAGGTGATCTGGGCCAATGGCCCGGGCGCAGCCGTGTTCGGCTACCCCGAAATCGAGGCGATCATCGGCGCCTCGGCGCGGCTGCCGCTGATCGCCCGCCGCCAGGTGATGGCGACCAGCGGCTTTCCTGAGATCGGCAGCGATCGCGCCATCATTGTGCGGCTGGCAACCGGCATGACCAGCCGCGCCGTCGGCTTTCTTGCAAGTGCCGTGACGCTGCCCGATGACGAAAAGGCGATCATGCTGGTGGTGCCGGCGGGACAGACAGGCTCGCGAAGTGTTGCCGAGATCGCCAGCCGGGCGATCAGTGGCTTCACCGAAGACGGTCATTTCATCGCCTTCGTCGATGCCAAGGGCGATGTCGAGGCGGCCTCGGAAGGGTTTTCCGCGCTTGGCATCCAGCCCGCGACGCTGGCGGCCCTGGTGGCCGATGTGGCTGCCGAGGGCGACCGCATCGTCAAGCGCCTGGTTCCGGGCAGCAAGACCTCCTACCCGGCCGGCCTCGCCCGGCTGACGCCGGAGCGGCATCTGCTGGTAGTGATCGACGAGGATCGGCTCGAGGACGCCGACGTCGCAGACGGAACGCCGGCGCACGAGCCTTCCGACGCGGCGGGTGCCCCCGCCGTGCAACCCCGGCCAGATCCGGACAAGGAGCCCGCGGCGGATCCACAGGCAGAAACGGCCAGGCAGGAACCCACCTCTTCTGAAGCCGTCACCGAGAGCGCCCCGAAGCCGACCGACGTTGCGGGCCCAGCCGGACCGGTGGCGGCAAACGGCGACCAGCCGGCGACCGGCGGCACGTCTCCACAGCACGATCATTGGTACTTCCATGCGGGCGAGGACGATCATCGGCCCGAGTCCGCCACGCCGGCCCCGGAGACCGGGACCAGACAGGCCGTCGCCGGAGCTTCGGGGGAAAGGAACGGGCCGGACGGCATCCTGGCCACCTTCCCTTCCGCCTCGACCGCAACCCCGGCCGCCCGCACGATAGGCCGTTCGGCGGCGCCGATGCGCTTCGTCTGGCGCACCGACGCCGAGGGCAGGTTCAGCGCGCTGTCGCCGGAATTCGCAGACATTGTCGGCAAGCCCGCCGCCGATGTGATCGGCCGGCGCTTCAGGGATGTCGCGGCGGCCTTCGGCCTCGACGCGTCGGGCGAGATCGCCGGCCTCCTGGAGCGGCGCGATACGTGGTCGGGCCGTTCCGTGCTGTGGCCAGTCGTCGGCACCGACATGAAGATCCCCGTCGATCTGGCGGCTTTGCCGGTCTATGGCCGCAGCCGCGCCTTCGAAGGCTTCCGCGGCTTCGGCGTTGCCCGTAGTGGCGACGCGGTCGTCGATCCGGAAGCGATCGGCATGGCGCTGGTGCCCAATGGCGAGACGCAGGCTGCGCCAGAACCGCCAGCCGCCGAACCTGCCGCCGAGGAACCGAAGGCCGAGGAGCCCAACGCGGCGGATCCGTTCAAGGGCGAGCTGCCGGCGCTGACCATCGTGCCAAAACCGGAGCGGCGCTTCGCCGACAAGGTCATCCGGCTGGCCGAACACCGGCAGCCAGCCAACGACAAGGGATTGTCGACGCTGGAGCGAAGCGCCTTCCGCGAGATCGGCGAACGGCTGAGGAAGGACAGTTCGCCGGCCGAGCCTCCGCAAGCGGAAAAGCCCGGCACGGATGAAGCGGCGGCCAAGGCGCCCGCTGACCCCCCGGCCGAAATAGCTAAGGTCCCGAAGCCGGAGGCCGAAGCGCCGGCCATGGCGGCAGGCGAGGTTGCGTCGACCCCCGATACAGAACCGGCCGAGCCATCGGAGACCGATGCCGGGGATCAAGAGGACTTGACACGGCTTGACGGTGCGCGGCCAGACGAAGCGACGGATCGGAAGCCCGCCAGCAGCTTGCCCGATCAAGCAGGCTCGCTGCTTGACTATGCCGGCCGGGGTCACGAAGCCGGCCCTGTCGCGGACAATAACGACCAGCCGCGGGTTTCCGACCCAGCGGCGGAACCAAGGACCGCCGAGCTTCTCGCGACCGGCGGCGAACCGATCATTGCCAAAGCCGATGCTGTCGACGATGACAGCATGACGGCGGCCGATTTTCGCGATGCCGAAGACAATGAGGATTGGGCCGACGGCGAGGAAGCCGCCTCGGCCGATGAGCGGGCCGTTGCGCCCGCCGATGCAACCGAAGGCGCAAGCGGCGCCGCCGAGAGCCCGGCTGAACGGCCACGCCTGCAGGTGCCGCCGCTCAAAGCCAGTGGGTTCTTGCCGTCCGCCTTTTCCGTCGGAGACGAAAGCAAGGCTCCGGATACCTTGTTGCTCGGCAAGCTGCCGGTGCCCCTGCTCATCCATTCGGGCGACCAGTTGCACTATGCCAACGAGGAATTCCTGAACCTGACCGGTTACGCCGCGCTCGAGGACCTTGAGGGTGCCGGCGGGCTGGGCGCGCTGTTTGCCGATCCCTATGCGGATGACGGCGCCTCGGACGGCAGCGACCATGCGCTGCGGCTTAGGACGCGCGACGGACACGAATTCCCGATCGACGCCATCCTGCGCTCGGTTCCCTGGTGCGACGGCAAGGCACTGATGCTGGTCGTACGCCGTTCCGGCGAGGACGAGGCGCCGGCGGCCCTGCACGTGGTCGGCGAGCAACAGACGCAGCCCGACATTTCCGAGCTCAAGGCACGCATCGCCGAGATGCGCACCATCATCGACACCGCCACCGACGGCGTCGTGCTGATCGGCAGCGACGGCACCATCCGCTCGATCAGCCGCCCGGCCGAGGCGCTGTTCGGCTTCGATAGCGACGAGGTGACCGGCAAGCCGTTCGCCTCGCTGTTTGCCATCGAAAGCCAGCGCGCGGCGCGCGACTATCTCAGCGGACTGTCCGAGCCCGGCGTGGCGAGCGTCCTGAACGACGGCCGCGAGGTGATCGGACGCGAAGCGCAGGGCCGCTTCATCCCGCTGTTCATGACCATCGGCCGGCTGCCCAACGACAGCGGCTTCTGTGCCGTCGTGCGCGACATCACGCAGTGGAAGCGGGCCGAAGAGGATCTCACCCAAGCGCGTGCGGTGGCCGAGCGCGCCTCCTCGCAAAAGACCGACTTCCTCGCCCGCATCAGCCACGAGATTCGCACGCCGCTCAACGCCATCATCGGCTTTTCAGAACTGATGGTCGACGAGAAGTTCGGGCCGGTCGCCAATGACCGCTACCGCGACTATCTGCGCGACATCAACCGCTCGGGCAACCATGTGCTTGATCTGGTCAACGACCTCCTGGATATCTCCAAGATCGAGGCCGGCCAGCAGGAGATGGCTTACGAGGCCGTTTCGCTCAACGACACGCTGGCCGAGACGGTGGCTATGATGCAGCCGCAGGCCAACCGCGAACGCGTCATCATCCGCTCCAGCTTCGCCTCGCGGCTGCCGGAAGTGGTGGCGGACCTGCGCAGCGTGCGCCAGATCGCGCTCAACATCCTGTCGAACGCCATCCGCTACACTCAGGCTGGCGGCCAGGTGATCGTCTCGACCGCCTACGAGACCTCGGGCGACGTCGTGATGCGGGTGCGCGACACCGGCATCGGCATGAGCCCGGCCGAGATCGAGCAGGCGCTGAAACCGTTCAAGCAGATCAATGCCCTGAAGCGTGGCCGCGGCGACGGCACCGGCCTTGGCCTGCCGCTGACCAAGGCGATGGTGGAAGCGAACCGCGCCCGCTTCACCATCAATTCGACGCCTGGCGAAGGCACGCTGGTGGAGGTCGCTTTCCCGTCGACCCGGGTGCTCGCGGAATAGCAACTCCAAAAGAAAAGGCGCCCTGGAGGACGCCTTAAGGATTGGATTGCTGTCACAACGGGGGCTTGAGCGAATTCAGATCCTCTGGGGCCGAGGAACGGGATTTCTCCCTCAAGTTAGGTGCGACTATCGGCGTCGGGCCTTAACAAGTCCTTACCGGCGCCGCGGAAAATTTACGAATGTGTACCACTCGTGAAATCTAGGTAAATTCGCGCGCCATATTTCATTAACCATGCCGGTTGGGCTCATTCGGCAAGCTGTGGCAGGTTCCTGAACAGTTCCAGCGCTTCCGGGTTGGCGAGCGCTTCCTTGTTCTTGATGGCGCGGCCATGCACCACGTCGCGCACGGCAAGTTCGGTGATCTTGCCCGACTTGGTGCGCGGAATGTCTGTGACGGCGACAATCCTGGCCGGGACATGGCGAGGGCTCGCGCCGCCGCGGATCTTGGCGCGGATGCGTTTTTCCAGGTCCTCGTCCAGCTGGACGCCGGCGGCCAGCCGCACGAACAGCACGACGCGCACGTCATTGTCGAAATCCTGGCCGATGCACAGCGCTTCCAGGATCTCCGGCATCTGCTCGACCTGGTTGTAGATCTCGGCCGTGCCGATGCGCACGCCGCCCGGATTGAGCGTGGCGTCGGAGCGGCCATGGATGATCATGCCACCATGAACAGTCCATTCGGCGAAATCGCCATGGCACCAGACATTGTCGAAGCGCTCGAAATAGGCCGCCTGGTACTTCTTGCCGTCGGGATCGTTCCAGAAGCCGATCGGCATGGACGGGAACGCCTTGGTGCAGACCAGTTCGCCCTTCTCCTGCCTGACCGGCTTGCCATCATCATTCCAGACGTCGACGGCAAGGCCAAGGCCGGGGCCCTGGATCTCGCCGGTCCAGACCGGCTGGGTCGGCACGCCGAGCACGAAGCAGGAGACGATGTCGGTGCCGCCGGAAACCGAAGCCAGATGCACGTCCTTCTTGATGCCGTCGTAGACGAAGCGGAAATCCTCGGGCGACAGCGGCGAACCGGTGGAGGAGATGCTGCGCGCGCTCGACAGGTCGTGGCTGCGGATCGGCTTGAGGCCGGCCTTGCGCACGGAATCGATGAATTTGGCCGAGGTGCCGAAAAAGGTCATCTTCTCGGCATCGGCGAAGTCGAACAGAACGTTGCCGTCGGGATAGAAGGGCGAACCGTCGTAAAGCAGCAGTGCGGCACCGGAGGCCAGCCCCGACACCAGCCAGTTCCACATCATCCAGCCGCAGGTGGTGAAATAGAAGAAGCGGTCGCTATCCAAGAGACCGGCATGCAGGCGGTGTTCCTTGACATGCTGGATCAGCGTGCCGCCGGCCGAATGGACGATGCATTTGGGAATGCCGGTGGTTCCCGATGAAAACAGGATGTAGAGCGGATGCGCGAATGGCAGCCGCTCGAAGGTGACGGCATTCGCGGCGAAGGGCGACAGCGCCTCTTCCATCGCCACGGCCTTGTCGATTGTATCAGCCACATCGGCCGAGGTGCCGAGATAGTCGACGAGCAGAACCTTGCGGACACTGCCAAGCTTGGCCGCGACCGCCGCGACCTTGTCGGCAACCTCGATCGCCTTGCCATTGTACCAGTAGCCGTCGGGCGCGATGAAGATCACAGGTTCGATCTGGCCGAAGCGGTCGAGCACGCCCTGCTCGCCAAAATCGGGGGAGCAGGATGACCACACCGCGCCGATCGAGGCCGCGGCCAGCATGGCGGCGACAGTTTCAGGCATGTTGGGCATCATCGCGGCGATGCGGTCGCCCTTCTTGACCTTGAGCGAGACGAAAAGCTGCTGCAGGCGCGAGACCAGGCCATGCAGTTCGTTCCATGACAGCCGCCGCTCGACCTTGTCCTCGCCGCGAAAGACGATCGCCTCGGCCGCGCCGGTCTTCTTCAAAAGGTTCTCGGCGAAATTCAGCGACGCATCGGGGAAGAAGGCGGCGCCGGGCATCCTGTCGCCATCGACGAGCACGCGCTCGCCCCCACCGGCGCCCTTGTCGCCTGTGACGTCGCAGAAGTCCCAGACCAGGCTCCAGAATGCCTCGCGATGCTCGATCGACCAGGCATGAAGGTCGGCATAGGAGGCGAATGCAGTGCCGGCTTTCGCCTCCGCGGCCTTCATGAAAGCAGTCAACGGCGAAGCGTCAATCTGGTCTTGCGTCGGGGTCCAGAGTGGTACTTCGGCAGCCATGATCGATCCTCCCAGGGTCGTCATCGCTTATGCATATCGCAGCGCAGCAGAGCAAGATTTTGTTCGGCTGATACCGCCAGGGTGTGCGCAAATGCCATCGCCGGGCCATAAAGACTTGAAATGCGTCAGCCCTAAGTCGTAGTGACGACTGGAAGTCGTAGTGCCGACAGCGAGTCGTAGTGCCGACAGCGAGTCGTGGTAGCGACAGAGAGTCGTGGTAACGACAGCGGTTATACCCGTCGGATGATTTTATCGGAATGGAAGCATACGGGGCGATATGCCATCATCCTTGATCCGCCGCGGAGTATGGGCGATCGGCGCTGCCGTGATCGTCATCGCTCTGGTGGTCGCCGCCCTGCCCCTGATCGCCTCGACGCGCATCGTGCGCGACCGCATCGCCTGGGAGATGAGCGCCTGGAGTGGATTCCGGGTTGCCATTGACGGCTCACCACGCATCGAGGTCTGGCCGAAATTCCGCGCGATCCTGACCGATGTGACGCTGTCAAAGTGGACGGACACCGACGCGCCGCCGGTCGTCGAGGCCGAACGGGTCGAGGTCGACCTCTCGGCCATGGCGGCGTTGCAGGGCGATGTGGCGTTCTCCACGGCGCGGCTGGTGCGGCCGACGATCCGGGTCCAGCGCACGGAAAACGGCCTGTTCCTGCCCACAGCACCGACCGGCGGCCGCATCGCACGCTCCATCGACACCGCCCGCGGCGTCGTCAATGCCAACCCCGCCAAGCCTGACCTCGATAAGCTGCCGGCCGATGCCTTCGGCACGGTCGAGTTCAGGGATGGGCGTATGGTGGCTTCGGTCAACGGCAAGGACGTGGAAATCCTGAGCAGCCTTAATGGCCAGGCCAGTTGGGCGGCGATGAACAGCAATGCGACACTGTCGGCAACCGGGATCTGGCGCGGCGAAAGCGTGACCGTGGATGCCGCTTCCCCGAAGCCGCTGGTGCTGTTTGCCGGCGGCACGGCGCCGCTCACCTTGTCTTTCAAGGCCGCGCCCGCCACCTTCTCCTTCGACGGCATGGCCAGCATGTCAGAGAATGGCTATTTCGACGGCCAGGTGAAGTTCGCAGCACCCTCGCTCCGCCGCGTACTGGAATGGTCGCAGACCGGCATCGCGCCAAGCGCGGCGATCGGCTCCGTCAGCATTTCGAGCAAGGTCACGGCGTCGGCCGGACGCGTCAAATTCGAAAACACCGCGCTGGCGCTGGACAACAACCCCGGTATGGGCGCGCTGGACCTGTCACTTGGCGATGCACAGCCGGTGATCTCCGGCACGCTCGCCTTCGACACGCTCGATCTCAGATCATTCCTGTCCGCCTTCACGCCGCTGGGGCCGGCGAGCGGAGCTGGACCTAGTGATGCCGACACAAGTTTTGCCGACCGGGTCAACCTCGATCTCAGGCTGTCGGCGGCGCATGCCACGGCGGGCGGCATCCAGCTTGCCGATGTGGCCGCCACCGCCCAGGTCAAGGATGGTCTTTCCGTCTTCGACATCTCCGATGCCTCGGCCTTTGGCGGCAACATCCAGAGCAGCCTTCGTTTCGACCGCAAGCCCGAAGGCACCCAGGTCGAGATCCGGCTGCTTGCTTCCGATGTCGATGGCGGCGCGTTCGGCACGGCGGCCGGGATGACCCGGCTGGTGCCGGTCGGCACGGGCACCGTTTCGGTCATCCTCAAGGGACCGGGCAGGACCTGGGATTCCATCTTCGAAAACGCCGACGGCTCGGTGACGGCGACCTTCGGCCCCGGCGCGCTCAGCAAATTCAACCTACCGGCCTTTCTCAAGCATACCGAACAGGGCGGCTTCTTCGCGCTGGACGACGTCTCGGACGGAACGCTGCCGATCGACGGCGCCGAAGTGAAGGCAACCATTTCGAGAGGCGTGGCGAGGCTGGACAAGGCCGAGGCCAATTCGGCGAAATACAAGATCTGGCTTTCCGGAATCGCCTCCTATGCGGGACGCGGGCTGGCGCTGTCCGGCGGCGTCATCCAGCCTGACCAGGCAGCGCAGAAGAACGGCCAGCAGGGGCCGAACCAGTCGTCCTTCTTCGTCGGCGGAACGTGGAGCACGCCGTTCATTTCACCGATAAGCCGTGGCGTCTCTGGCGAATAGGGCAATTCCAGGAAAAGTGCGAAGCGGGTTTCCTGGAATTGCGTCAAAACAAAACAAAAAGTCGGAGCGGTTCGCTTGTTTCCATGAAACGGTGAACGGCTCCAGCCTCGGCTTCCGTCTCCCTCACCCGCGCTGCGCGGCCCGCTCGTCGAGCTGGCGCTGCACTTCACGCCGCTTGTTGGCGATCGAAGCGACGATGACGCCGACCGCGACAACCGCGATCAGGATGGTGCAGGCGGCATTGATCTCCGGCGTCACGCCGAGGCGGACCTGGCTGTAGATCTTCATCGGCAGCGTGGTGGCGCCCGGCCCGGAGGTGAAGCTGGCGATAACCAGATCGTCGAGCGACAGCGTGAAGGCCAGCATCCAGCCGGAGACGATCGCCGGCATGATGACCGGCAGCGTGATCTGGAAGAAGGTCTTCGCCGGCGTGGCGCCGAGATCCATCGCCGCCTCCTCCAGCGAACGGTCGAAAGAAACCAGGCGCGATTGCACAACGACCGCCACGAAGCACATTGTGAGCGTGATGTGAGCCAGCGTCACGGTGAAGAAGCCACGGTCGAGGCCGATAGCAACGAAGAGCAGCAGCAGAGACAGGCCGGTGATCACCTCCGGCATGACGAGCGGCGCAAAGACCATTCCGGAAAACAGCACCCTGCCCCTGAACCGCGTGTAGCGCGTCAGGGTAAGTGCCGCCAGCGTGCCGAGCACGGTCGCCACCGTCGCCGAAATGACACCGACGCGCGCCGTCACCCAAGTGGCGTCCATCAGGCCCTGATTGTGGAACAGCGACACGTACCATTTGGTCGAGAAGCCGCCCCAGACGGTGACGAGCTTGGATTCGTTGAAGGAGAAGACGATGAGCAGCACGATCGGCAGGTACAGGAAAGCAAAACCAAGCACGATCGAGCTGACGTTGAAGCGGCTCCAGGTGGCGTTCATTTATCCTGCTCCTGGGCACGCGCCTGCGCTCGTTGAAAAAGCATGATCGGCACGGTCAGCAGCAACAGCAGGATGACGGCCACGGCCGAAGATACCGGCCAGTCACGGTTGGCGAAGAACTCGCTCCACAAGGTCTTGCCGATCATCAGCGTTTGCGACCCGCCGAGCAGATCGGGGATGACGAACTCGCCGACGGCCGGGATAAAGACCAGCAGGCAGCCGGCAATGACGCCGGGAAGCGACAGCGGGAAGGTTATCTTCCAGAAGGCTGATGTCGGCGGGCAGCCGAGATCCTTGGCCGCCTCGATCAGCGAATAGTCCATCTTTTCCAGCGACGAATAGAGCGGCAGCACCATGAACGGCAGATAGGAATAGACGATGCCGATGAAGATCGCCGTATAGGTGTTGAGGATCACCAGCGGCTGGTTGATGATGTGCAGCGACAAGAGCAGCTGGTTGAGCAGGCCTTCGGGTTTCAGGATGCCGATCCAGGCATAAACGCGGATCAGGAACGACGTCCAGAACGGCAGGATGACCAGCATCAGCAATGTCGGGCGGATGGTAGCCGGCGCACGCGCCATGCCGTAGGCGATGGGGTAGCCGACCAGCAGTGTCAGCACGGTCGAAATGGCGGCGATGATCAGGCTGGTGACATAGGCCTTGAAATAGAGCGCGTCCTGCGTCAGCCAGACATAATTGTCGAAATTCAAGTCACGGAACCCGGCGAAGAAGCCGGAAACGCCGTCGCGGAAGTCGAGCACCGGCGTGTAGGGCGGCATGGCGATCGCGGTCTGCGACAGCGAAATCTTGAAAACGATGACGAAGGGGACGAGGAAGAAGAACAGCAGCCACAAATAGGGGACGATGATAACGAGCCGGTTGACGAAACCGGAGGCCAGCCGTGCCCCGAACGGCTGGCCGGCGGTTGATGGCGCTGCGGCATCGGTGACAGCGATGTTGGACATATCAGCCCCCTACCGTGCCAGGACGACGCCGGCGTCGGGCCGGAAGGACACCCAGGCGCGGTCGTTCCAGGTCAGCGGATCCTCGCTCACGCGCGCCGCGTTCAAGGCACTTGCCCGCACGAGCTGCCCGTCATCCAGCCTGACGTGATAGACGGTCATGTCGCCGAGATAGGCGATGTCGTAGACTTCGCCCTCCAGTGCGTTGACGGCATCGGCCGGCCTCTTCGAAGACACCCTGATCTTCTCCGGCCTGATGGCGAAGATGATGTCGGCGCCTGTCGCGGCGGCGGCGCCATTCTCGACGACGATCTGGGCTCCGGTCGCGCCGGTGATGCGTGTTGTCTTGTCGGTCCGCTCGGCAACCTTGCCTTCGAACATGTTCACGTTGCCAACGAAATGCGCCACGAAGCGCGATGTCGGGGCTTCGTAAACCTCGGCCGGCGTCGCGACCTGCATCACTTCGCCCTTGTCCATGATGGCGATGCGGTCGGCCATGGTCATCGCTTCTTCCTGGTCGTGGGTGACGACGACGAAGGTCAGGCCAAGCTCCTGCTGCAGGTCCATCAGTTCGAACTGGGTTTCCTCGCGCAGCTTCTTGTCGAGCGCGCCGAGCGGCTCGTCGAGCAGCAGCACCTTCGGCCGCTTGGCGACCGAGCGGGCAAGCGCGACGCGCTGGCGCTGGCCACCGGAGAGCTGGTGCGGCTTGCGCTTGGCGAATTGCTCGAGCTTGACCAGCTTCAGCATCTCGGCGACGCGCTTTTCGATATCGGGCTTCGGCATGCCCTCCTGCTTCAGGCCAAAGGCAATGTTGTTCTCCACTGTCATATGCGGGAACAGGGCATAGGACTGGAACATCATGTTGACCGGCCGGCGATAGGGCGGAATGCCGCGCAGATCCTGGCCATCGAGCAGGATGCGCCCGGCCGACGGTTCCTCGAAACCGGCAAGCATCCTGAGCAGCGTCGACTTTCCGCAACCCGACGCGCCGAGCAGTGCAAAGAATTCGCGCTCGAAAATGGTCAGCGACAAATTGTTGACGGCGGTGAAATCACCGAACTTCTTGGTGACGTTGTCGAACTGGATGTATGGCTTGGCGTTCGGGTCGTTCCATGGCGCGAAATCCCTGCGGATGCTGCCAAGCGATTTCATTTCCAACTCCGTGCTTCAAAATTCCCCAAGGAAAGGCGGCCCCAGCAGTTGGCTGCCGGGGCCGTATCCCATGACTTACTGGCCGGTGACGATCTTGGTCCAGGTGCGCGTGATGACGCGCTGGGTCTTGGGATCGTACGGTTTAACAGTGTAGAGCTTCTGCATGGTCGCGGCGTCCGGATAGATCGCAGGGTCGTCCAGGATCGCCTTGTCGATGAACTGCTGCGAAGCCTTGTTGCCGTTGGCATACAGCACAAAGTTCGACGACTTGGCGATGACTTCGGGCTTCATCATGTAGTTGATGAATTCATGCGCCTCGGCGACATGCGGCGCATCGGCCGGTATCGCCATCTGGTCGAACCAAATCTGGGCCCCCTCCTTCGGCACCGAATAGCCGATTTCGACGCCCTGCTTGGCTTCTTGCGCGCGGCTGCGGGCCTGGAACACGTCACCCGAGAAACCAATGGCCATGCAGATATCGCCATTGGCCAAGGCATTGATGTATTCGGAAGAATGGAACTTGCGGATATACGGCCGCACCTTCAGCAGCGCTTCTTCGGCCTTGGCGATGTCGTCGGGCGAAGTGCTGTTCGGATCGAGCCCGAGATATTCCAACGCCGCCGGTATCATGTCGGCTGGCGAGTCCAGCACATAGACGCCGCAATCCTTCAACTTGGCCAGACTCTCGGGGCTGAAGAACGTGTCCCAGCTCTCGATCTTGTCGGTGCCGAGCGCTGCCTGCACCTTCTTGACGTTGTAGCCGATGCCGACCGTGCCCCACATATAGTTGATAGAATACTCGTTGCCGGGATCGTACTTCGCAGTCCGCTCCGTGACGACGTCCCACATGTTGGATAGGTTCGGCAGCTTCGACTTGTCGAGCTTCTGGAAAACGCCCGCCTGGATCTGGCGCGCGAGGAAATTGCCGCTGGGAACGACGACGTCGTAGCCGCTGCCGCCGGCCAGCAGCTTGGTTTCCACGATCTCGTTGGAATCGAAGGTGTCGTAGACGACCTTGATGCCGGTCTGCTTGGTGAAGTCGTCGATGATCGAGCTGTCGATATAGTCCGACCAGTTGAAGACGTTGACGACGCGGTCCTCGGCATGGCTGCCGAGAGTGAAGAGCGTCAGAAATGCCGAGGTCGCCGAAAGCCAGAGCGCTTTGCGGATCATGCCATTCTCCTTTGGTGAGTGTTCCATCGCCGGCTCCTCGCAATATCCGCGCGGCCGGGCATTTGCTTCAGATTATTGAGCTTTCCAGGGGACAACAAGCGCCAATCGGCGCGCCCGACGCGGCCCGGCAATCGTCTCGGACTGGAGGGAATGACGGTGCCGTCAGAAGCTTTCGCCGCCGCGCGGACAGAAATACAGAAATGTGGTCCGGTCTCGATCGGGTTGCCGGGGAGACTTGGCAAGATAGGCCTGTCTTGTTGTTGCCGTGTTCACAGCCTGCCCGGGCGGCAGCAACGTTGTCAATGGCAAAGCATCGGTGGCGGCATCAATTAGGCGACGGCACCCCGGTAACCCCTGCCCGCCGCGGCCGTGCCTGGCGCTTGAATTCAAGCCCGATATGGACAAGCAGTGCCGTGACCACCACCGCGCCGCCAATGATGGTACGCCCGGACGGCACTTCGGAATGGATGAGCCAGACCCATATCGGCCCAAGAATAGGCTCGAATGTGCCGAGCAGCGCCGCGATTGCCGCCGGGATCAGGCGCGCGCCGGTGGCGAAGAAGGCGAGGCCGATGCCGAGATTGACCACGCCGAAAAGGAAGAGAAAACCCATATCGCCGGCCGAGACCGAGAAGGTCGAGGCCTGTGACGCGGCAAAGCCCGCGGCCAGGATCGTGCCGAGACAGGTCGCCGGCGTCATGCGCACGCTGGCGAAGCGCCGGGTGATCACGGTGGCGATCGAGAACATGAATGCGATCAGCAACGCCAGCCCGTCGCCTATGGGCGACACGGCGCCATCGAGCGATTCCGACACCATGATGGCGACGCCGGCGATGACGGCGGCGATCGCCACCCAGGTCACGACACCAACCCGTTCGCGAAACAAAGCCCAGGCAAACAGCGCCGCCAGAAGCGGCACGCCGGCCTGCATCAAAAGGATGTTGGCGACGGTGGTGTAGGCGAGAGCCACGACGAAGGCGGTCGACGCGATGGCGAAGCAGAACCCGACCGCAAGACCGGGCAGGCCCATGTCGCGGAATGATTTCAGCATGCCGCGCCGACCGTCACGCCAGACCATGAAGCAGAGCAGGAAGGCGGCGGCCCACATGGAGCGCCAGAACACCACCGTCCAGCTGTCGCCGGCAGTGATGAAGCGGGCGATTGTGCCGCCGAAACTCCACATCAGCGCCGACAGGAACACCAGCAGGAAGCCGATGCGCTCCTCCCGCTGCGAGGCGGTCGATGCAACAAGGCTCCGTGATGATGCTGCGTCTGTCATGGGCGCGACTGTCGAGCTTTTGTGGACGGGACGATGCGCAAGGGCCAACAAAATATACTCCGTTCGCGTAACGCAAACGCGTGGGCCGGGCGTGATCCAGAGCCCGGCGACGATTGTGGCACCTCACGACCGCTCTATCGGAATCCACCGCGTTACTGGAAGTCGAAGGCACTCAGGCCGGTCACCATCTCGTCGAGGCCGAGCGGACGTGTCACCGGCGGTTCGGCACGCGCCAGACAGCCGACGCGTTCGCAGAGCCGGCAGGCGGGCCCGACAGGCGTCGCCACGACAGTGCCTGGTCCCGACTTCCCGGCAGTCGCGCCGGGCAGTGCCGCGCCATAGACGATGTCGTCGCGAAAGCCGATGTCGCAACCGAGCAGCAGAGCGGTGCGGCGCGGACGCTCGGAGAACGCACCCTGCGGGCCTTCCAGCGTGCGGGCAATGCACAGAAACTCGGCGCCGTCGGGCATTTCCACCGCCTCGACAAAGACCTGGCCGGGTTGGGTGAAGGCGGCATGCACGGGCAGCTTGGGGCAGCCGCCGCCGAAGCGGCTGTGCGGAAAGCCCTGGCTGCCGGCTCTGCGAAAGCGGTTCCCGGCATTGTCGACCTCAAGCATGAAGAACGGCACGCCCGGCGCACCTGGCCGCTGCAGCATGGTGAGCCGGTTCGCCGCCTGCTCGAAGGAGACGCCAAAACGGGAGCGCAGGACGTCGATGTCATAGCGAGCGCGAATGGCGGCAGCGTGAAAGGCCTGATAGGGCATCATCAGTGCATGCGCGGCATAACGGCCGAGCTCGAAACGGGCGAGCCTGCGGGCTTCGTCCGTGCTCAGTTTGAGCGCCTGGATCTCGCCGGCGACCGCGACCGTCATGCGGATCAGGCAGGCCTCCATCGCCACTTCGCGCAACTGGTCGAACGGCGACAGCCGCTCGGACAGGAACAGGCGCTGCGAATGGCGATCATAGCGGCGGCGCCAATTGGGCATGGTGGCGACCGGCAGCACCTTGACCACGATGCCGTATTCGCGCTTCAGCCAGGCCTTGAGCGCACCGAACAGATCGTCACCGGGATCGAGCACCGCAGTGAACGCCTCGGCCTCCTCCTCGAGCGCGGCGAAATGGTTCGGCCGCCGCTCGAAGGTCTCGTGCACCTCGTCGATCGGCAGGCGAGCGCCGGAAAGCGCCGTCGCCCGCCCCTCCCGCGCCAGAAGCTCGTTGAGGTCGGAGAGCCGCTCGGCCTGCTCGCGATAGGCGCGGAACAGTTTTATGACCGCAGCCGAGGCATTGGGCGCCGCCTCCGCAAGCTCGATCAGCTCCTGGTCTCCAGGCAATTCGCCGACCAGCAGCGGATCGGTGAACACCTCCTTCAAGGCTGCGACCGACCCCCTAGCCTCGCCCTGCAGCTCATGCGGGTCGACCTTGTAGACGGATGCCAGCTTAAGGATAAGCTGCACCGTCAGCGGCCGCTGGTTGCGCTCGATCAGGTTGAGATAGGAGGGCGAGATGCCGAGCCCCTCGGCCATCGCCGTCTGGGTCAGGCTCTTGGCATTGCGGATGCGGCGGATGCGCGGTCCGGCGAAAATCTTCTGGTCAGCCATCATCCGTCCTTGACAGGATTTTACACGATACTCGCAACGATCTCACCTTCCTGTTTTTACAATATTGACAAATTTACAGTGCCTTTCTGTCAAACGCAATACAGATTTTCCCTTATGTTTGGCTGAACTTCCTGATTTTTCTGGCTCATTTTGCGCTGCAATGTAAATTCAGTCACATAGCAGCGCCCCAGAAAATGGCGTTCCGACATCGTGCAGCAATCCTCCGGAGTGATCCATGACTGATTTTTACAACCTCGTTCCATCGGCGCCGGAAGGTCGCTTCGACGGCATCGAACGTCCCTATTCGCCGGAGGACGTGAAGCGGCTGCGCGGTTCGGTGCAGATCCGCCAGAGCCTCGCCGAAATGGGGGCCAACCGGCTGTGGAAGCTCATCCACGAGGAAGACTTCGTCAACGCCCTCGGCGCCATGTCGGGCAACCAGGCCATGCAGCAGGTGCGCGCCGGGCTGAAGGCAATCTACCTGTCAGGTTGGCAGGTCGCGGCCGACGCCAACACCGCCTCGGCGATGTATCCCGACCAGTCGCTTTATCCGGCCAACGCCGCGCCGGAACTCGTCAAGCGCATCAACCGCACGCTGCAGCGCGCCGACCAGATCGAAACCTCCGAAGGCAATGGGCTTTCGGTCGAGACCTGGTTCGCGCCTATCGTCGCCGACGCGGAAGCCGGCTTCGGCGGGCCGCTCAACGCCTTCGAGATCATGAAGGCGTTCATCGAGGCGGGTGCCGCCGGCGTCCACTATGAGGACCAGCTGGCATCGGAAAAGAAGTGCGGCCATCTCGGCGGCAAGGTGCTGATCCCGACGGCAGCGCATATCCGCAACCTCAACGCCGCGCGGCTGGCAGCCGACGTGATGGGCACGCCGACGCTGGTCGTGGCGCGCACCGATGCGGAAGCCGCGAAGCTTCTGACTTCCGACATCGACGAGCGCGACCAGCCCTTCGTCGACTACGACGCCGGGCGCACCGTCGAAGGTTTCTACCAGGTCAGGAACGGCATCGAACCTTGTATCGCGCGGGCCGTCGCCTATGCGCCCCATGCGGACCTGATCTGGTGCGAGACCTCGAAGCCCGACCTGGCACAGGCCAAAAAGTTCGCCGAGGGCGTGCGCAAGCACCATCCGGGCAAGTTGCTGGCCTATAATTGCTCGCCATCGTTCAACTGGAAGAAGAATCTCGACGACACCACGATCGCCAAGTTCCAGAGGGAACTCGGCGCCATGGGCTACAAGTTCCAGTTCATCACGCTGGCCGGCTTCCACCAGCTCAACTACGGCATGTTCGAACTGGCGCGCGGCTACAAGGCGAGGCAGATGGCAGCCTATTCCGAGCTGCAGGAAGCCGAGTTCGCCGCGGAGGCCAATGGCTACACCGCGACCAAGCACCAGCGCGAGGTCGGCACCGGTTATTTCGATGCCGTGTCGATGGCGATCACCGGCGGCAAGTCGTCGACCACCGCCATGCATGAATCGACCGAGCACGCACAGTTCAAACCGGCCGCGGAATAGCGGATCAGAAAACACCGAGGAAACGCCCTACAGGGCTTCAAGGACAGGAGAAGACCAATGGCATCGATAAGCCGCGTCAAGGAACGGGCGGAAGAGCAATCGACGACGATGAGCGTCGACCAGCAGGCGACGATCCGCATGCTCGCCAACGATCTGCACAGGCTCAACCAGTCGGTGATGAAGGCGGTCGAGGCAGGCGTCTCGGTGGAGCTGGTGCGCTCGGCAAGGCACCATGGCGGCGACGGCAATTGGGGCGATCTGCTGATCCCGGTGATCGTCACACAGCAGAGCCATGACTGATCGGAAATCGTTCGAACCGACCCTTCACCTGCGCAAGGTGTGCGCAGGTGAATTTTTATTTTTACGCGATCAGAGTCTGGACAGTTCAGTACAGTACTGTTGCTTGAATCCATTGTTTTCAGGGGCAAACCAGAGGCCTTTTATTTCAACTTGACATGAGCCACGATCTCACGCCAATTGTCCTCAGATTTCAACTCTGCATTGAAATGGGGGCGAACTTGGCCGACTTGGGTGCCCAGTGAATCGTGAGGGCGAGACCACAAAACATCCGAATCAGATTAGCCGGCATTCCAGCGCCGAGACGATCCGCGATCGCTCGCAAGTGCTCGTCGTCGGGAAATCGCCTATCAACCGTGTGGTGGTATCGAAGATCGTCGAGCGTTCCGGGCTCAGACCAATCTCGGAATCACCCGATACGGCGGCGAGGATCTTGCGGTCGCTCGTACCCGGCGTGATTGTGCTGGACGGCGGCTCCGACAACAAGGACTGCGACAATCTGATGTCCGGCATCGAAACGTTGCGGCGGACTTCGGGGAACTCGCTTCCTCCCGTGATCCTGCTTTCAACCAAGAATGGCACGCCCGAGAGCCTGGGCCTGTCGAGCATCGTCGACGTCGTGGTCGCCAAGCCGATCACGCCTGAGCGGCTGCAGCCGGTGATCGATCGCCTGATCAGCCGGTAGAGCAATTCCAGGGAAAAGTGCAACGTTTTTCCGTACGGAATTGCGCAAAAACAAAGAGTTGAGGCGGCGATCAGCCCGATTTCCCGATGCTTTCGACCAGTGCGGGCAACAGCCCAAGATCGGCTATCTGACGGAACCGCGGCTCGGCGACCGGCGCCTCGACATGCTCGAGCACCCAGGTCAGTTCGTGCGGCACATGGACACCCCAGCCGCCGGCCTCGATCGCCGGCACCACGTCCGACTTCAGCGAATTGCCGACCATCATGCTCTTTGCGGGACCGTCACCGTGGCGGCTGAAGAGGCGCGCATAGGTCGCGGCACTCTTGTCGCTGACGATCTCGACCGCGTCGAACAGATCGCCAAGGCCGGACCCGGCCAGCTTGCGCTCCTGGTCGAAAAGGTCGCCCTTGGTGATCAGCACGAGGCGGAATGTGCCGGCAAGCTTCTCCACCGTCTCACGCGCGTGCGGCAAAGGCTCGATCGGATGGTTCAGCATCTCACGGCCGGCATCGAGAATTTCAGATATGACCGCAGCCGGCACGCGCCCATCGGTGACCTCGATCGCCGTCTCGATCATCGACAGAGTAAATCCCTTGATGCCGAAACCATAAACGACAAGGTTGCGCCGTTCGGCCTCGAGCAATCGGGCTGAAATCTGCTTCTCCTCGCCATGATCGGCAAGCATGGCCGCGAAGCGCTTTTCCGTCATGCGGAAGAATTGCTCGTTCTGCCAAAGCGTATCATCGGCATCGAAGCCTATCGTCGTCAAGGACTGCATGATCGTGACGGTTCCAGCGTGATGAAGGTGGCGATATGGACGTCGTTATCAGGCGCTGCTAGCAAGAGGAACATAAAGCGTGTGGCACATGCAGAAATTCAAGTCCTGGAAGGTTGACCTCGAGCGGCTTTTGCAGAGCTTGTGGGACCGCACGCCCACCGAAGTGATCAACAGCATTCGCGACCTCGGCGTCGCCATGGGCCCCGATGCGAGCGAGGCGCTGCTCGACAGCCATCCGGAATTCTTCGCCTACCGACCGGCCCTGACCCAGATTTTCGCCGACATGGTCCATGCGCAGGACGTCGCAGAAATCGCGCAGATGTTGCAGCAGGACCTGCAGAGCGGAGAGTCTTTCGGACAGATCGCGGCAGAGAAGACCGACATTGGCGTGCTGTCTTCGAAAGATGCCTACAAACGCCTCGATGAAGTGTTCGATCATGCCAATTTCGATGACTGCCATCGCGCTATCATGGTCGGCTGCGGCGGACGGCCATTTACCATGTTCCGCATTCACGACCAGACAACGGTTCCTGAAATTGTCGGTCTCGACATTGTCCCCGAGGCGGTGGAGACCGCGAACAGGCTCGCGGCGAAGCTGAACTATACGCGCTTGCGTGCGGAGCTTTGCAACGGTTGCCACTATGATTATGGCGCGGCTCAGATCGTCTATGTCGCCAGCATGGTTTCACCAAAGGCCGCCGTTGTGTCGCGCATTGCGGACACCGCGCCGGATGGTGTGCAAATCATTCTGTGGGAGCCCTGTTCCCTCGCTCGGCTCTGGTCGGAAAGCGCCGAACGAGAGCTCGACCCCCGCCTCGAAGTCATCGGTCGCACCAGTATCTCGCGCAACATGACCAGGGACGTGTTCGTGAGACGACGCGCAGCGGTCACGCACGAACCTCAGAGGTAAGCATGCCATCGTTGCGGATGAGCGACCGAGCGATATTGCACCTGGCGAGAGCATGGTGCTTTCTGCGCCATCCAGCGATCTGCATGCGCACATTCAACCATAGCGGCATGTTGCCCCATCCGGCGAGGCCGTCTACCTACGTCGACAAATTCCTGTGGCGCAAGATCTTCGACCACAATCCCTTCTTCGCCACGGCGTGCGACAAGCTCGCTTCGAAGGCATATGCCCTGTCCACATGCCCTGAACTTCGCAGCGCCAAGGTCCTGTGGTCCGGGCGCAATGCGAGAGAGATTCCGGCTGAGCTGCTGGCCGGTGACGTGGTCGTCAAGGCCAATCACGGCTGCCGCTGGAACATCATGATCCGCAACGGTCGCGTGGACAAAGCCAAGCTGACGCGAAGAACATCGCGCTGGATGCGCCGCCGCTATGGCAGGAAGTTCGGCGAGTGGGGCTACAAAGGCGCCGAGCGAAAAGTGTTCGTAGAGGAAATGCTGCTGGAGGACGGCCAGCCGATCCGTCTGGAATACAAATTCCATGTTTCGAACGGCACGACGGCATATGTCTATGCCGCGCGCCGGGATGAACATGGCAACGAACAGAAGTGTCATTTCGATCGTGATGGCATCTATGCTCCACCACCTGACGGCAGCGGCAAGCAGTGGGTGCTTATCGACCTGCCGGCCTCGTTTGTGCGCATGCGCGCGATCGCCGAAACGCTGACCGCGATATTCGATCATATGCGCTGTGATTTCTATGAGAAGAACGGCGACATCTTCTTTTCCGAATTCTCCGTCTATCCGCTGTCCGGCAAGGGCATCATCAATACCAGGCTCAGAGACTTATGCGGCGAAAACTGGGATCTGCGTCAATCCTGGTTTCTAACCACGCCGCAGCGCGGCTGGCGCAGGCTCTACGCAGCGGCCTTGCGCCGCTGGCTGGAGACCCTGCCCGGCAAGCCCGCATGACGGCGCCTTCCACACCCAGGTCCTTTCACCGGCTCCCCTTCCCTTCCGTCGTGCCGCACGGCTATACTCCAAAATCCGCAACTCAATCTGGTGAATGATGCCGCCTGCAAAAAAGGAAGTCCGTCCGTCGAGCCGCGGAGGACGTGTCCGCACGCCTGCCTTCGTGAAGAGCCAACGTGGCGTCAAGAACTGGAAGGAAGTCAGCGCCTGGCTTGAATGGCGCGGCATCGAGGACATCGAATGCATCACGCCTGACCAGGCTGGGGTCGCACGCGGCAAGATGATGCCGTCGAAGAAATTCACCTCCAACACCTCGCTGGCCCTGCCTTCTGCCGTTTTCATGACGACGATTTCCGGCGGTTATCCCGAGGACGGCAACGGCTTCCACTATCCCGAGGATGACGGCGACCTCAAACTGATGCCGGACCTGTCGACGCTGACGGTGGTGCCTTGGGAGGAGGATCCGACGGCCGCCGTCATCTGTGACCTCGTGCATCAGGATGGCCGCTCGGTGGAGTTCACGCCGCGCAACGTGCTGAAGCGTGTCATTGCCGCCTATGACAAGCTCGGGCTGAAGCCAGTGGTAGCGCCCGAGATCGAATTCTATCTCGTGCGCAAGAATCCGGATCCGGATTATCCGCTGACCCCGCCTGTCGGCCGTTCGGGGCGCGCGATCGGCGGCGGCGCCGGCTATTCGATCGCCGGCGTCAACGAATTCGACGAACTGATCGACGACATCTACCATTTCTCCGAAGGACAAGGCCTGGAGATCGATACGCTCATCCATGAAGAGGGTGCGGGCCAACTCGAGATCAACCTGCGCCACGGCGATCCCGTCGAGCTTGCCGACCAGGTGTTCATGTTCAAGCGCACCATTCGCGAGGCGGCGCTGAAACATGAGATCTATGCGACCTTCATGGCCAAGCCGATCCAGGGCCAGCCGGGCTCGGCCATGCATATCCACCAGTCGATCATCGACAAGAAGACGGGCCGGAACATCTTTTCGGCCGAGGACGGCTCGGAAACCGAGGACTTCTTCCATTTCATCGGCGGCATGCAGAAGCATGTGCCGAACGCGCTGGTGATGTTCGCGCCCTATGTCAATTCCTATCGCCGGCTGACACAGGCGGCCTCGGCTCCGGTCAACAACAAATGGGGCTATGACAACCGCACCACGGCGTTCCGCGTACCGCGTTCCGACCCGGCGGCGCGACGCGTCGAAAACCGCATCCCGTCCTCCGACGCCAACCCCTACCTGGCCCTGGCGGCTTCGCTTGCCTGCGGGCTGATCGGCATCACCAGGAAGATCAAGGCCGAACCGCCGGTGCTGACCACCGCCAATGCCGACGAGATCGACCTGCCGCGCAGCCTGCTCGAAGCCGTCGACCTGTTCGAAAGCGACGAAGAACTCGGCGCGATCCTGGGTAAGTCCTTCGCCGCTACCTACGCCGCGATCAAGCGGGCGGAATTCGAGACCTTCATGGAGGTGATCAGTCCGTGGGAGAGGGAATATCTGCTGCTGAATGTTTAGGGAAATAGGGAGTAAGGCAGTAGGGCAGTAGGGGAAGACTATGGCGAAGATCGAATCTTACAGAGATTTGGTCGTCTGGCAGCAAGCCATGGATCTTGTCGTCTCAATCTACGAAACGACAAAAGCCTGGCCGAAAGAAGAGCTCTATGGATTGACAGCTCAGCTGCGCAGGGCAGCCACTTCCGTGCCTGCCAATATCGCCGGGGGTTATGGGCGAGAAAGCCGAGCTTCCTATCAGCAATTTCTCAGGATTGCGCAGGGATCGCTCAAAGAATTGGAGACCCATTTGCTGATCGCACAGCGCGTCGGAATCACCTCCCATAAGGCAACCGAACCGTTGATGACTCGGAGTGAGAGCGTGGGAACGCTCTTGCGGCTTCTGATCCGCAAATTGTCGCCAGAATAGCTCTACCTACTGCCCTACTGCCCTACTGCCCTACTGACCTACCGTGAGCATCATGCCTTACCAATCCCCGATTTCTCCCGGCCGTTCCTGGTATGAGGATACGGCCGGGCCACGGCCTGAATATCCGGCGCTGGACGGTGACCGGAGCTGTGACGTCGTCATCATCGGCGGCGGTTTCACTGGTCTGTCGGCGGCGACGCATCTGGCCAAGGCAGGGACCAATGTCGTCCTGATCGAAGCGTACCGCTTCGGCGACGGCGCGTCCGGACGCAATGGCGGCCAGCTTGGCACCGGACAGCGCGCCTGGGCCGAGGATCTCGAGGCCGAATACGGCTTGTCCCGCGCCAAGGCGCTGTTCGATCTTGCCGAGGAGGCGAAGGCGCATCTGCTTGAATTCGCCGCCGCCAACCAGATCGAGATCGACTACGTGCCGGGCCAGCTTTCGGTGGCGCACAAGCCGCGCTATGTCGACGACTACAAGGCGCATGCCGAGATCATGGCCAAACGTTTCTCCTACCCGCACATCTCGTTCATGGATGCCAAGGAAACGGCGGAGCGGCTGGGCTCGACCGCCTATTTCGGCGGCACGCGCGATACCGGCACCGGCCATATCCATCCCATGAAGCTGGTGATCGGCACGGCCAGGGTGGCGGCAAAGGCCGGCGCGCGGCTCTTCGAAAGGACACCTTCGACCGGCATCATTTCCGCTGGTGGCAAGGTCAAGGTTTCGACGCCGAGAGGTACGGTGAGCGCTCAGAAATGCCTGATCGCCGTTAACGCCTATGGTGGTACGCTCGAGCCGGTAAGCGCCGCACACATCATGCCGATCGGGTCGTTCATCGGCGCGACCGTGCCCTTGGGAGCGGATTCAGAAGTTCTGCCGGGCGGCGAGTCGGTCGATGATTCGCGCTTCGTCGTGCGCTATTTCCGCAAGTCGGCGGACGGCCGGCTGCTGTTCGGCGGACGCGAGATTTATGGCGTCAACGACCCAAAGGATATCCACATCCATATCCGCCGTCAGATCGCCGAACTCTATCCGGCGCTGAGCGATGTCGAGATTACCCATGGCTGGGGCGGCTATGTCGGCATCACGATGCCGAGAAAACCATTCGTGCGCGAAGTGATGCCGAATGTGATCTCGGCTGGCGGCTATTCCGGCCATGGCGTCATGCTGTCGAACTTCTTCGGCAAGCTCTACGCCGAGACCGTCGCCGGCAATCGCGACCGGCTGAAACTGATCGAGGACCTGAAAATTCCGCCATTTCCCGGCGGCCGCCGTCTGCGCGCGCCGCTGCTTTTCCTGGCGCTCAACTGGTTTGCGCTGCGCGACAGGATCTGATGCAAATCGCCTGAACGCGGCCCGCTTTGGGAGGAACGACACTCACGAAAATAGGGGCCAAGGGGCGTCGACTGGACCCGTTTCGACGCTGTGCGCTTGGGATCGCCACGGCCCCATGCGATCACGATCCCGTATAATATTGTAATATCCATGTAATATTTGTTGCCCGGGCGGGACATTGCGGAATTCCCGGCAAAAGCGCAGAATCTCTCACAATGGCGCACTGATGCCACAATCGCGGGCGAAAGGTCCGCATCTGGGCGAATGTTCGGGGATTGTTGCGGGCCTTCCCGCGTTTTTGGGACCGATGCTGATCAAACGCATGATTTGCGGGATTTGATCGAAAGAACACCGGCCCGCTTATGGAGGTGGCAAGAGTGAAAGAGCCCTTCAGTTTCGGTGCTCCGGAACGTCGGCGCTTCGCCATGCAGTTCGGCTACGACATGCGTCCGTCCTTCTGGCAGGAAGTCCGTTCGAATTCGCATCTGGTGATTGCCGCGATCGGCACCGCCGCGCTGCTAGGCGTGGCTGCGGTCGCGCTCTGGCTGGCATTGCCGGCCAGCGAGCGGCAAGCGGTCGCTAGCACTGAACAGACGATTCCGGCCAACCCGGTGAAAATGACGAAGATCGCCCCGTCGGGAACGACGGTGGCCGCGGCAGCGGTGCCGCAGGTGACGCACAAGGCCGATCAGGTTTCGCGGGCCGTGGCTGTCGCCGAGGCCGCCATTCCCGCGCTCGCGGCCAATGACCCTCGCTGGACCGGCTCGCAGGCAAAAACCGTATCGGCTCCCGCCCCGGCTTCCACCGGTCCGACCGCAGGCAAGACCGAACAGCCGACGGACAAAACCGCCGCCGTGGCGGCGTTTGCTCAACCGTCGGCCGATAAGGATGCCGCCACCGAGCTGGCCAGGGTTGCCGCGCCGGCACCGGCAGCAGCCAGTAATCCCGATGGCGCACAGACTGCCGCCATTCCGGAGGTTCAGCCGCAAATACCGGAACAGCAGCCGGCGGCCGCCGAGGATAATGGCGGCAAGGACAAGGTCAAGCCGCACAAGGCAGCTGCGGCCGGCACCGGACGAATTCTCCGGCCGGTGACCATGCGCAGCAGTCCGAAGAAGAATGCAGCCGCTATCGTCACGGTGCCCGCCAAGACCTCGGTGCAGGTGATGAGCTGCAAGAAGTGGTGCCAGATCGTCTATGACGGCAAGACCGGCTGGGTCTACAAGAGCTATATCAAAACTGGCGCCTGACGTGCCTGAACGTCCGGTGAGCACGGCCGGCCCGCTACCGGGATAGGCCCTATCGTGCCCTGCCGCCGAACACGCGTCGCAAGCGCTGCCATCTTTTGGCGCGCCTGCGTTGCCTGACATAGTCGCCATGCTGCTCGAAAGGAACTTCGTACAGGCCGCAAGTGTCGCAGCTCTCCCGCTTGCCGCAGACGGGAATCCAGCATTTGACATCATGCGTCCAGGCGAGCGCCACGCGCTCCAGGTGAAGGTTTGAAGAGCTTTTGAGGAGTATAAGCTCACCCGGCACCGCCGTGCGCTTGATGTGGTCAGAGACTTCCTTCGCCGTGCGAAGCTCGACAAATCGGCCGCTGTCGCGGTCAGCCTGCCCCGCCCCGGAGCGATGGGCATTATCACCGCTATAGATCACCTGATCGGCGATTTCCCGCGCGGTTTGGTAGGCGTAGGCGTATTTCTTGGTCGAGCCGGAGTAATCCGAAATCTGGCCAAGCACGATGCGTTTTCGGCTAGCACTCGCCTTGGCCATCAAATCCAAGGCAAGATTGATCGAGTGCCAGGGTGCCTTGGCGGCATCGACAACGAATTGCGGACCGCCTTCGGTGACAAGCACGGCACAGCGATTTGCCAATGGCTGGAAAGTCGCCACCTGGGGGGCAACCTTGTCCGGCGGAACGCCGAGTTCGAGCGCCGTCGCCACGGCAGCAGCGGTCGGCAACCAGAAGTGTTCGGCTGGAAATGGCGTTTGAAGTTCAAGCATGCCTCCCCGCCAATGGATCGAAAGCGTCAGCCGATCCGGGTAGGCGGCGTGGATATCTGTCACACGATAATCGGCCAGTTGCGACGTGCCGAAGGTGACGACGCGGCATCTGGCGCCTTCAGCCATGCCGGCCACCAGGGGGTCGTCGGCATTGAGGACGGCAAGGCCGTCCGGCCGCAACGCCTCGACCAATGCACGTTTTTCGACGGCAATGTTTTCCACGGTCCTGAAACTGGCAAAATGCTCAAGGCGAACCATGGTGACGATAGCCACATGCGGCTGCAGCATTTCCGCCATTGGCCGGATCGTATCAATGCCAAAGGCCCCGGCTTCGAAAACGACATAGTCGACCTCGCCCGCTCGCTTCATGCGTTTGTAGAGCGTGCTGACCAGCGACTTGATGGTGTTGGCGAGAACTCGCGCATAGGTCGGTCCATGGGCGGCCAATATATGCCCAAGCAGCGCCGTGACGGTCGATTTTCCCGAACTGCCGGTGACGCCGATGAAGGTCGCCTTGCTTTTCGCGCGCGCGCGCCTTGCCCTGTAGGTCCTGACGCGCTGCCGCAGGTTTTCGCGAACTTTCCGCAATCTCGCGTTCATCGCATCGGCCCCTAGCCTCCGAAAGAACTCTAAGCGGTGGGAACCTCAAGTCAAATCGAAGCCGGTTGCGGTCGAATCGACGATGCCATTGCCTGGCTTGTCGAAGATGCGCTTCAGATGCAGCGGCCGCCATCGACCTCCAGCGCCACGCCGGTGATGAAAGCGGCTTCGTCCGATGCCAACCACAGTGCCGCATTGGCGATATCGAGCGGCGTCGACAGCCGGCCGAGCGGAATCGAGGCGCGGAATGTCTCGCGGATTTCGGGCGTATCGACGCCCATGAACTTCTCCAGCATGCCCGTCTCGCCGGCGACCGGGCAGAGGCAGTTGACGCGGATGTTCTTCGGCGCCAGTTCCACCGCCATAGACTTGGTGGCGGTGATCGCCCAGCCCTTCGAGGCATTGTACCAGGTGAGACCAGGCCGTGGCCGCAGCCCCGCGGTGGAGGCCGTGGTCAGGATGACGCCGCCACCTTGCCGTTCCATGATCGGCACGACCGCAAGGGCGGCATGGTAGATCGCCTTCATGTTGACGGCCGTGATCAGGTCGAAGGTTTCCTCGTCGACCTTGAGCATGTCGCCGTTGCGATGCGTGAATCCGGCATTGTTGACCATGATGTCGATGCGGCCGAAGGCGCTTCTGGCGGCATAGACCATCTCGTCGAATTCAGAGCGCAGCGAAACGTCGGTCTGCGTCCAGATCGCCGCCTCGCCGATCTCGCCGGCGACGCGCTCCGCGCCCTTGGCGTTGAGATCGGCGACAACGACCCTGGCGCCCTCCTCGGCAAAGCGCCTGGCCATGCCTTCGCCAAAGCCCGAGGCCGCGCCGGTGATGACGGCAACCTTGTTTTCCAGACGCATGCTTTTCCCGCTCATTGATGTCCTCGATATCATTCCCCAGCTTGCACAATAGGCTGACGGCCGATGCGGTCCACACCGCGAGATTTCTCCCTTAGCTTTCGTCACATTCACGTTCTATGCTGCAACTGCGAAAGCTTCTGGAGTCTTCGTTCACCGACAAGACTCCGGCTGTCGCCAGTGTCAAGCGCACATGTGGACCCACGCATTATCCTGCGATTGGTCCTGATGTGACACCATGGCACTGGAAAATTTAAATCGATTAGAATATACCAGCCGCGTACTCGCGAGCGGCGTCAAAGCGGACAGACCATGACCAGCCAGATCATCCCCGTCGATCCTTTCGACTTCATCATCTTCGGCGGTACCGGCGACCTGTCGGAGCGCAAGCTTCTGCCGTCGCTCTACTATCGCCAGCGCGACCATCAATTCTCGGAGCCGACGCGCATCATCGGCACGTCGCGCTCGAAGATGAGCGACGAGGAATTCCGGGCCTTTGCCAAGCAGGCGATCTCGGACCATGTGAAGCCAGCAGACATCGACCCGAAGGAACTGGCAACATTCCTGGCCAGGCTAACCTACGTCGCGGCGGACGCGACCAACGGCGCCGGCTTCGACAAGTTGAAAAAGGCGATCGGCGACAGCGATCGCATCCGGGCCTTCTATCTGGCGGTGGCGCCGGCGCTGTTCGGCGATATCTCGCACCAGCTCCAGGAGCACAAGCTGATCACGCCGAACTCGCGCATCGTGCTGGAGAAGCCGATCGGCCGCGACCTTGCCTCGGCGCGCGCGCTCAACGACGCCGTGGGCGACGATTTCCACGAAAGCCAGATCTTCCGCATCGATCACTATCTCGGCAAGGAGACGGTGCAGAACCTGATGGCGCTGCGCTTTGCCAATGCTCTGTACGAGCCTTTGTGGAATTCCGCTCAGATCGACCATGTGCAGATCACCGTCGCCGAGACCGTGGGACTGGAGGACCGCGTCACCTACTACGACAAGGCCGGCGCGCTGCGCGACATGGTGCAGAACCACATGCTGCAGCTCCTGTGCCTGGTTGCCATGGAAACGCCGTCCTCGATGGACGCGGACGCCGTGCGCGACGAGAAGCTGAAGGTGCTGAGGGCGCTCAAACGCATCAACGGCAACGAAGCGCCGAAGCACACGGTACGCGGCCAGTATCGCGCCGGTGCGTCCGCCGGCGGTCCGGTCAAGGGATATGTCGAGGAACTCGGCAAGGACAGCACCACAGAGACCTTCGTCGCCATCAGGGCCGAAATCGGCAACTGGCGATGGGCCGGCGTTCCCTTCTATCTCAGGACCGGCAAGCGGCTGGCGACCCGCGTCTCGGAAATCGTCATCGAATTCAAGCCGATCCCCTATTCGATCTTCGGCGACAGTGCCGGCCCCATCTTCGCCAACCAGCTGGTCATCCGGCTGCAGCCGGACGAAGGCGTCAAGCAGTTCATCATGATCAAGGATCCGGGTCCGGGCGGCATGCGGCTGCGCCAGATCTCGCTCGACATGAGCTTTGCGCAATCCTTCGACGGCCGCGCGCCCGACGCCTATGAGCGGCTGATCATGGATGTCATCCGTGGCAACCAGACGCTGTTCATGCGCCGCGACGAAGTGGAGGCCGCCTGGAAGTGGATCGACCCGATCCAGAATGCCTGGGAAAGCGCCAGGCAGGAGGCGCAAGGCTATACGGCAGGCACCTGGGGCCCGTCGGCCTCGATAGCGCTGATCGAACGTGACGGGCGGACATGGCACGAGAGCAATTGAACAGCACCAGCTACAACTGGAATGCCTTTCCCGATCGCCCGGCGCTGGCGGCGGCACTGGCTGGGCGCGTTGCCGACCGCCTGATCAAGGCGATCGCCGAGCGCGGCGCTGCGTTGCTGGCTGTCTCCGGCGGCACGACGCCGGCAAAATTCTTTGCCGCGCTCTCGGCGGCGCCGATCGCCTGGGACAAGGTGATCGTGACGCTGGTCGACGAGCGTTTCGTGCCGGCCTCCTCGCCCCGCTCCAATGCCGGGCTGGTGGCCGCCAATCTGTTGCAGAACGCGGCCAAAGCGGCGCGTTTCGTGCCGCTCTATCATGAGGCCGCCGGCATCGAGGCTGCGGCGGCATCCGACGATGCGGCATTGCGGTCCCTGCCCTGGCCGCTCGATGTCGTGGTGCTTGGCATGGGGCCGGACGGCCACACCGCCTCGTTCTTTCCCGATGCCGACGATCTGCCGAAGTTGCTCGACCCGGCTACCGACAGGATCATCCTGCCGGTTCACGCGGCAAGTGCCGGCGAGCCACGGCTGACGCTCTCGCTGGCACGCATCATCGATGCCGGCTTCATCGCGCTGCATATAGAGGGCGAGGACAAGCGCACCGCTTTCGACGACGCAGTCGCGACCGAGCCGCGCAAGCCGATACGCGCCGTACTCGATGCCGCTCCCAGACCCGTAGAGGTTTTCTGGACGCCCTGATTTCACGTTTGAAGTGGTCCCGGCAAACGGCGGGAGGATGTTTCCGGGACCTCGCCTGAAAGGACCTGATGCCATGACCGCAAGACGCGACATCGAAGCCATCACCGAGCGCATCCGCCAACGTTCGAAAGCAGGCCGCGAGGCCTATCTCGGCCGCATCGCCGGCGCATCGAACCAGACCGCCAACCGGTCGGTGCTATCCTGCGGCAATCTTGCCCATGGCTTTGCGGTCTGCAGCCCTTCGGAAAAGCTGGCGCTCGGCGCCGACAAGGTGCCTAATCTCGGTATCATTACCTCCTACAACGACATGCTGTCGGCGCATCAGCCGTTCGAGACCTACCCTGCCCTGATCAAGGAGGCCGCGCGCGAGGCCGGCGGCATCGCCCAAGTGGCCGGCGGCGTGCCGGCAATGTGCGATGGTGTCACACAAGGCCAGCCCGGCATGGAGTTGTCGCTGTTTTCGCGCGACGTGATTGCCATGGCCGCCGCGATCGGCCTGTCGCACAACATGTTCGATGCCGCCGTCTATCTCGGGGTCTGCGACAAGATCGTGCCGGGACTTGTTATCGCGGCACTGACCTTCGGCCATCTGCCGGCGGTTTTCATTCCGGCGGGGCCGATGACGACCGGGTTGCCCAATGACGAGAAAGCCAAGGTCCGCCAACTCTATGCCGAAGGCAAGGTCGGACGGCCCGAACTGCTTGAGGCGGAGTCCAAATCCTATCATGGGCCGGGCACCTGCACTTTCTATGGCACGGCGAATTCCAACCAGATGCTGATGGAGATCATGGGCCTGCACACGCCCGGCGCCTCCTTCGTCAATCCCGGCACGCCGCTGCGCGAGGCGTTGACCCGTGAGGCGACGAAGCGGGCGCTGGCGATCACCGCGCTCGGCAATGCCTATACGCCGGTCGGGCGCATGATCGACGAGCGTTCTGTCGTCAACGGCGTCGTCGGCCTGCACGCCACCGGCGGCTCGACCAATCACACGATCCACCTGATCGCGATGGCGGCTGCAGCCGGCATCGCGCTGACCTGGCAGGATATTTCAGACCTCTCGGAAGCAGTGCCGCTCCTGGCACGCGTCTATCCGAATGGCCTTGCCGACGTGAATCATTTCCAGGCCGCCGGCGGGCTCGGCTTCCTGATCCGCGAACTGCTCGACGAAGGCGTCCTGCATGAGGATGTGCAGACCGTGTGGGGCGAAGGCTTGCGGCCCTATGCGGTCGAGGCGAAGCTCGGCGCCGACGGCAGCGTTGTGCGTGAACCCGCGCCGCGCGCCAGCGGCGATGAAAAGGTGCTGGCGCCGTTCAAGAAGGCATTCCAGCCGACGGGCGGCCTGAAGGTGCTTTCGGGCAATCTCGGCCACGCCGTGATCAAGACCTCCGCGGTCAAGCCGGAACGGCGCATCATCGAGGCGCCGGCCAAGGTGTTCGACAGCCAGCAGGGCCTGAACGAAGCGTTCAAGGCGGGCACGCTGACCGGCGACTTTATTGCCGTCATCCGCTTCCAGGGGCCGAAGGCCAACGGCATGCCGGAACTGCACAAGCTGACCACCGTGCTCGGCATCCTGCAGGATCGCGGCCAGCGCGTCGCGCTGGTGACCGACGGGCGGATGTCAGGCGCTTCCGGCAAGGTGCCGGCGGCGATCCATGTGACGCCGGAAGCGGTCGAGGACGGGCCGATCGCCAGGATCCATGAGGGCGACATCATCCGCCTCGACGCCGATGCCGGAACGCTGGAGGTGCTGATACCGGGGACGGAATTCGCGCTGCGCCGCACCGCCGAAGCCGACCTCATCGGCAACGAGTTCGGCTTCGGGCGCGAGCTTTTCGCCGGCTTGCGGCAGCTGGTGGGCCGCGCCGATCACGGCGCCAGCGCGTTCGGGACCGCCTGAGTTCTCTCCAAGCCATACGCAAAAGGGCGGCTTCAAGCCGCCCCTCTTACGACCAGCGGAAAACGGCATCACGGCTGGACCGTGATCTCGGCGCGTTCGCCGGCTTTCACTGCCACCGGCATTTCCTTGTCGTGGCCTTCGTCAGACAGGTGACGGACAACCACATAGTCGCCGGCCGGCATGGTCTGCTGCCAGGTGTCGCCATAACTCAGGCCGAGTGACTTGCGCTTGCCCTCGATATCCTTTTTCGACGACAGCACCTCGATCGAATAGGCACCGGGGGCGGACATGGCCAGAACGCCCGCATCGAGCGTCACCTTCACGTCCTGATTGTCGCCGGCCTTAATGCTGAAGGGCTGCTCGACGACGGTAAGATCAAGCGTGGCGACCGCCACATAGTCATCGGGCGGCAGCCAGAACTTGCTGTCGGGGCCATAGGAATGTTCGACGCTGTCTCGGCTGCCATCGATCTTCTTCTTCGCCTTGACGATCTCGAAGCCGACGCCTGAATTGTCGGCCTTGTCACCGCCTGAGGTGTAGTAGGCATTGAGGAGGGCATGGCCGACGCCGACCACGACATCCTTTTCAATTGTCTGTCCGGCGGTCAACTGAATGGTGTCCGTAACCGAGCCGCTGCCGATCTGAACCGTGAGCTTCTGTTCACCCGCCGGGACAACGACCTTTGAGTCGCCATAGTGGGTGGTGCTGCCGCCCGGATAGGCAAAATCCAGACGGGCTTCGCTGCTGATATCGGCGCCTTGATAGGCCTTGGGATGAATGAGCACGGTGCCCGCGTTCAAGGTGAAGAGCGGCTTGTAGACCTGGCCGGCCTCGATCTTGATCTTCTGCTCCACCTTGGCTTCGTCATCACGCGCCACGACAACATAGTCACCGGGGTCGAGATTGCCGTTGTAGGCGCCATATTCGGTGGTGACGGAATCGCCGCGTGAACCGTCCGACTTCGCCTTGTAGATCTCCCAGGCATTGCCGTCGGTGATCGGCTCGCCACCTTCGGCCATCACCACGCTCGGCTGAAAATTGAACTCGGATTTCGCGGATGCCGGCGCGGGTGCCGGGGCGGGAGCTGGCTCAGGCGCGGGTGCGGCGACGGTTTGGACCAAGGCCTCCTGCAGCGCTTTCTCGTCGGAGGCCTGGATGTACTTGCCGCCGGTATTGTCGGCGAGGCAAGCGATCTGCTTGCCTTCGTCGACGGTCAGGCCGAAGCCGACGACGTCGGCGGTGAAATCGACACCGGATGCCTTCAGCTCCTTGCCGAGCGCGCAGGGATCGCCGCCGCAAGTCTCGAGCCCATCGGTGATGAGGACGACGGTCGCCTTGTCCTCGGTGTATTTCAGCGCTTCGGCCGCCTGCTTGACGGCTGCCGTCAACGGCGTCTTGCCGAGAAATTTCAGACTGTCGGCAGCGTCGGTGATGGCGCTTGCCGAGCCTGCCTGAGGCGGCACGATCAGCTGGATGTCCTCGCAGCTGCCCTTCTCGCGATGGCCATAGGCCATGAAGCCGATTTCTTCGTCGGCGGGAACCGATTGAAGCACGGTCCTCAGCGATTCACGAGCGATTTCGAGCTTGGGCTTGCCGCCGATCTGCGCCCACATCGAGCCGGAAGCATCGAGGATGATGATGACGCGGTTGGCGGTGAAGCCGGCCGCCGTCATGACAAACAGGAGGATCGCCGCAGCGACGCCTCGCGCAAATACCGCCATCGAAATCTCCTGCGTTAGCCCCCTCGTCCGCACCGGGAAGCTATTGGACGCCGCGTCCGGACACAAGCCCGGCATGCGCCAAGTCGCTCATGCGCCCGGCGCCGGATGGGGCATCGCCCCGAAGCGGCTCAGTAGGTGGTGCGGCGCTCTTCGGAAGGCGGCCGGCCAAACTGCAGCCGGTAGCTCTGGGCAAAATAGGAATGCGAGGTGAAGCCGGTCGCGATCGCCACATCAAGGATCGGCATGTTGGTCTGGCGCAGCAATTCGCGTGCCCGCTCCAGCCGCAACCGCATGTAGTAGCGGCCGGGGGTGACGTTGAGGTGACGCAGGAACAGGCGCTCCACCTGGCGCACCGAAAGGCCGGCCGACTTGGCGAGTTGCACCGCCGAGAGCGGCTCGTCGAGGTGATCGGCCATCAGTTCGACGATGCGCCGCAGCTTCTCGGACTTGCCGGTCAGATCGCGCTCGGGTCCCACGCGCTGACGGTCGCCGGCCGAGCGGATGCGCTCATGCTGGAATTGGTTGGCGACGCCATTGGCGAGGTTCGAGCCGAAATCGCCGCGCACGATCTCGAGCATCAGGTCGATCGAGGTGGTGCCGCCGGCGCAGGTGTAGCGCTTGCGGTCGATCTCGAAGACGTTGCCGGTGCAGTTGATATCGGGAAAGCGCTCCATGAAGCCGGCGCGGTTTTCCCAATGGATGGTGCAGCGGTAACCGTCGAGCTGGCCGGCCTCGGCCAGCAGGTAGGATCCGACCGACAGCGCGCCAAGCGCATTGCCGCGCCGGCCCCAACTGCGCAACGCCGCCAGAACCTTGCTCTTGCCGGGGAATTCCGTCGTCAGGCCGACCGAGACGAAGAGGATGTCGACGGGCGGCAGGTCGGCGACGCTGTAGTCGATCTTCAGCGGCAGGCCGTTGGACGCCATCACCGGATCGCCGTCGGCCGACACCGTGGTCCAGCCATAGAAATCGCGACCAAGCAGACGGTTCGCCGAGCGGAACGTGTCGATCGCGGCCGCCAGCGAGAACATGGAAAACTTGTCGACCAGCAGGAAGGCGAACTGCCGGCCGCCCTGAACGGGATCAGTCGTGACCGGCCGTTCCGGGGAAATGGTGGGGTTAGGCAAAGCTGCGGCTTTCAGGGTCAACCCGGCTCAGAAGGAGGGCCGTTTCAACCCGGCCGCAAGGTAGGCCGAAGCTAACGTATTGGCCATCAGCATGGCAATGGTCATCGGCCCGACTCCACCTGGCACCGGCGTGATGGCGCCTGCCATCTTGGCCGCTTCGGCATAGGCGACATCGCCGACGAGGCGCGACTTGCCCTCGCCCTTTTCCGGCGCGGGAATGCGGTTGATGCCGACATCGATGACGGTGGCGCCGGGCTTGACCCAATCGCCCCTGATCATCTCGGGGCGACCGACGGCGGCGACAAGGATGTCGGCCGTGCGGGCAAGCGCCGGCAGGTCCTTGGTGCGGCTGTGGGCGATGGTGACGGTGCAGTTGGCGGCAAGCAGCAGATTGGCCATCGGCTTGCCGACGATGTTGGAACGGCCGACGACGACGGCGTTGAGGCCGGACAAATCCTTGCCGCGCACGCGCTCGATCAGGAGCATCGAGCCGGCGGGCGTGCAGGGAACAAAAGCCGTGTCGAGTTCGCCGGTGCCGAGCTTGCCGACATTGATGAAATGGAAGCCGTCGACATCCTTTTCCGGCGCGATGGCCTGGATGATCTTGCCGGCGTCGATATGGGCAGGCAGTGGAAGCTGCACCAGGATGCCGTTGATCTCAGGATCGGCGTTGAGCTCCCCGACGATCTCAAGCAGCGCTTGCTCGGAGGTCTCGGCCGGCAGCGTGTGTTGCAGCGAATGAAAGCCGCATTCCTTGGCGGTGCGGGATTTTGAGGCGACATAGACCTGGCTCGCCGGATCCTCGCCGACGATGACCACGGCGAGACCTGGCTTGGCGTTGCCTTTGGCGACCAGCTCGGCGGCCAGGGTCTTCACCGTCCGCACCACGTCTTCGGCAACGCTTTTTCCGTCGATCACTTCAGCCATGAACCACCCTCAACACCGTTTTACCCAACGCGCGTTCACAAAACACAATGCGCGCCGGCACCATGCAGCGCGGCATTGTCACGAAAATTCCGGCCCGCAATCCCGTCAAAGCGCCGTCCCATGCCGTTTACGCGAAACCGGGATGGTTTTGTTCGGCCTCGGCAACCTATCTTGTGGCTCAGAAGTAGCGGCGGCGGGCGCGGCTCTCGGCGAGTTCGCGGACCGCTTCGCGGAACTCCCGCAGGCTGGCGCGAATTTCGTCGATCGGCGCCTGTTCGGCACCTTCCTCGACTTGCGAGGGTTCTACCGGTGGCTGCACGGGGTAGGCCGACGGTTGCGGCGATGCGGGGGGCTGCGGTGGATACGGTATGTGCCCAGCATAGAGTGCCGCCATGGCCTGAGTGTAGGGGTAGCCTACCGACGATCGCGCCTGCCACGGCCGCATCCGCGGATACCTCGCCTGCTGTGCATGGGGATAGGGCGGCGGAGCCGGATAGACCGATTGCAGCGGCAGCAGGGGTGACCGCGACGGCGGCCCCATCGGCCTGGAATAAGTCGTATCGAAGCCTGGGGGAAACGGCCGCGGATAGTCCGACACCACTGGCCGAGGCATGAAGACTGAATCCGGATTCGGGTGGCCGGAGGGCATGGCGGCATCCGCCCCCCGCGCGTTTTCACCAAAGGCGGCTAACGCGCTGGAAATGCCGTCGTCAGCCTCGTCGGATGGCTTGCGGGACAGGGCATTGCGCAGCCTCGCCATCAACGCACGGCCGACACCGGAGGCAAAACCCAGGAGCCGGCCGGCATGCGCCATCCCGGCCCGTAACGGGCCTTTCGCCTCGAGCGGCGCGAAACCCTTGGAGATCACATTCATGTTGGCGTTGTTGATGTCCTTCTGTTCGCCGGTTTCCTCGGCGCGCAGCAGGAACTGTTCATAGACGGAGCGCTTGGCGGCGGCCTCACGCTCCAGTTGGCGCATCGACACGAGATCGTCGTGTTGTGCAGTCGCTCCCGGCTGTCCGTCCGGCCGGAGCCGCTCTGTTTCGACGGCCGGCAGTGTCGGGTCCGTCCGCGCCTCCCGCCGTGAACGGGCCAGGCGATGGCGCGTGGCGGCGTCTTCGCGCCATGCCGGATCCGCTCGGTCCCCTATCGAGACCAGGGACGCGTCCTTGCCGTCCTCACCGCGTATGGCCTGGCCGAGCGCCAGCAATGAAAGCTCGCGCCTCCAGTCTTCACGGTTTTCCCTGTCGACCATTATCTTGGAGCTTCACTCTTTGGCCGCCTGGCGGCGGCGGTCGGCCATTCGTTAAGCCACGCTAAACAAGCATAGGAAACAAAAGGTTAACTTTGGCAGGCCAGTGCATAAGCTTTTCATAACCTCAAGCACTGGAATTGCAGTGCATTCGGGCCTCGGAATGGCACGCTAAGCTTTCCCGCCTATCGCTCCCAGCACACGAACGATCGCGATGCGCGATCATCGCGTCCGTGCTGACAGGGCTTTCCCGCTGAGGCGCGAACGTCTATGCAGAGCCTTCCTTGGGAGGGTTCCATGACGATCAGGCTCGTTCTCGCCGGCTGCGGCAATATGGGTTACGCGATGCTCTCGGGCTGGCTGAAATCCGGCAAGCTTTCGCCGTCGACGGTTTTCGTGGTCGAGCCCAATGCCGATTTGCGCAACCGCGCCGCCGCACTCGGCTGCGGCACGGCAGCGGATGCCGGCGGCATTCCAGCCGACGCCGTGCCTGATCTCGTCGTCGTCGCGGTGAAGCCGCAGGTGATCCGCGACGTCACCGCCGCCTACAAGCGTTTCGGCGACGGCCGCACGACTTTCGTCAGCATCGCCGCCGGCACGCCGGTCGCCACCTTCGAGGAGATCCTGGGCAGCCGCGCGCCGATCGTGCGCTGCATGCCCAACACGCCGGCGGCGATCGGCAAGGGCATGATGGTGGTGTTTTCCAACCCCCTGGTATCCGACGATGCCAAGCGTTTCGTCGTCGACCTGCTGTCGGCCAGCGGCGAAGTGGCCACCATCGATGATGAAGGCCTGATGGACGCAGTGACCGCCGTCTCCGGATCGGGCCCGGCCTATATCTTCCATTTCATCGAGGCGCTGACCGTGGCCGCCGAGAAGGCCGGCTTGCCCCCGGCAACCGCCAGATTGCTGGCCATGCAGACCGTCCATGGCGCCGCCTCGCTCGCCGCCGAAAGCAACGAGGAACCGGGCGTGCTGCGCCAGCAGGTGACCAGCCCGAACGGGACGACAGCGGCAGCGCTGGCCGTGCTGATGGGCGAAGACCGGCTGACCAACCTGCTGATAGAGGCCGTCGAGGCGGCGCGGCTGCGGTCGATCGAACTGGGGAAGTAACCCTCAACCCGCGCCGTAAAGCATCTCATCCTGCAGCCGGCGCAAGGCGAACAGCCTCGTCGTCTGGTCGGGGGCCGCATTGTCGGTGGTCAGCAGTTCGCCTTTGCCAACCGGCTTCAACACCTTGCCGCCCTCGAGCAGGCCGACCGGCACGGCGCACCGGGCGCGGGCTTCGCCGACGGTCGTGGTCCAGGACCGGTAGCAGGTCTCGCCGATCGCATCGAAGGTCTCGCCGGGGGTCAGGTCCCGCTTGGCGACGGCACAGACTTCGGCGACCGGCCTTGGCAGCGGCACCATGTCTGGCTTGCCGGAAAGCACGATGCGGGCGGCGGTCAGCGGCACTTCCAGCGACGTCAGATGATAGGGCCGGAACAGGCTGTAGTAGGGGCCATGGCCGATATGCAAATCGTCCATGCGCTCGATGATGCGCGGATGCGTCGCCTCGACAATGACGAAGACACCGGGCGCCACGCCCTTGCCGATGGTGTAGTCGACGACGCCCTTTTTGGTGAGGAGCCCGCCATCCTCGCGCGGGATCAGGACTTTGGCTAGGTCGTCGCGGTCGGCCTTGGGGCCATGCATGCCGGGCACGTCGGGCACCAAGCCGGTGGCGTTGGCGATGGCGCACATCTCGACCATGGTCTTGGAGCCGTCGACGAACTCGACCAGCATGCGCGGGTTCATGTTGCGGCGGATCGCTTCCTCGCGATAGTCATCGGGCACGGCGTCGCGGTTGAGCGGGTTGTTCTTGCCCTTGCCGGCCGAGACGATCGTCAGGCCAAGGGCCGAAGCGAACTCGATCAGTTCCATGCAGCTCGACGGCTCGTCGCCGGCGCCGACCGAATAGACGACGCCAAGCCGGTCGGCCTGCTGCTTGAGATAGCAGCCGATGGTGACATCGGCCTCGACATTCATCATCACCAGATGCTTGCCGTGCTCCATCGCCATGAGGTCGAAATCAGCGGCGACGCCGGGCTTTCCCGTGGCGTCGATGACGACGTCGATCAATGGATTGGTGACCAGCGTCTCGTTGGAGGTGATGGCGATCCTGCCGCTCTCGATGGCGCCGGTGACTTTCGATGCGGTGTCGGCTTCCACCGCAATCGCCTCGTCGCCATAGGCGATGCGGATGGCCTCACGCGCGGTGTGCGGACGCCGGGTGGACACGGCGCAAACCGAAATGCCCGGCATCAGCATGCCCTGCGTGACCAGATCAGTGCCCATTTCGCCCGAGCCGATGACGCCGATGCGCACCGGACGGCCCTCGGCGGCACGGCTGGCAAGATCACGGGCAAGCCCGGTAAGGGCGACATTGGTCATGCGGGATGTCCACAGCTTCTTGATTTACGGCCGGATTAGCAGGGAACGGGCTCCGTTTGCCAACAAAACCAGTCTCGGCGGTCAATTCCGCCGAAATTGACCGGGGAAAGCGCATTTACCCCTGGTCGATTGGCCCAAAGGGCCTCACCTTCAACGCCCAGCAGGCAAAGGCGACCGAAGTACCGGGGCTGGCGGACGGCGTCGACTTCATCGTCGCCACCACGCCGATCTCGGCTTCGGTGACCAAGCCGGTCATCAAGGGCCTCGCCTTCCTCACCGGCATCGGCAAGGACAAGGTGCTCGACGAGATCGAAGCGGAGCTGCGCAAGTAAGTCGCCGATGACGCGGTCCTGGCGACGGGCTTGGCTTCAAACCACCCTGACGTAGCTCGTCATGCCCGATTTCTGGTGCTCGATGATGTGGCAGTGCAGCAGCCAGTCGCCCGGATTGTCGGCGACGAAGCCCAGGCTCACCTTCTCGTTGGGCTGGATGAGGTAGGTGTCCGAAATCAGCGGCTGAACCGGTCGTGTCGACGACGACAGCACCTTGAAGCTCATGCCGTGCAGATGCATCGGATGCGATTGCGGCGTCAGGTTCTCCATGTCGATGACATAGCTTTTGCCGAGCTTCAGTTCGGCCAGCGGCGCGGTCGGGTCCGGCGTGTCGCCTGGCCACGGCACCTTGTTGATCGCCCAGAAACCGTAACCGAGCGAACCGCAGATACCGTTGCTCGGAATGTTTTCGGCCGTGGCGCTGAGCGCCAGGGAAATATGCTGCGCGCTGGTCAGATCGACATCCGCCACCGGATTGACCTCCAGCGGCGCAACATCGCGGATGTCTCGCCTGAGCGAGCTGCCCATCGCGCGCAGGGTCGTCAGGATTTTGGGCTTGGTGCCCCTGACATCCCGCAGGCTGACGATCGCGCCCTCCTCGTCCGGCATGCGGATGGCGAGTTCCATGCGCTGTCCCGGGCCAAGCAGCAGGGCATCGGGCAAAAAAGCTCAGGCACCGGGTTGCCGTCGAGTGCCATGACGTCAGCCTCCGCTCCATCGACTCGGAAGGCGTAGATGCGGGTGACATCGGTGATGGCGACGCGCAGCCGCACCAGCCCGCCGGCCGGCGCGTCATATTGCGGCTGGTCGTGCCAGTTGGCGGTGCGCACCGTGCCGTAGGTGCCGGTTCTGGCGGCATCGCGCGGCCGGAACTGGTCGATGAACTGGCCATCGTCGCCGAGCCGCCAGTCGCGCAGGTTGAGGACAAATTCGGCGTCGAATTTCGGATCGTTCGGGTTCTCGACCACGATCACGCCGGTCAGGCCCTGGCCCATCTGCTCCAGCGTGTTGCAATGCGGGTGGTACCAGAAGGTGCCGGCATCGGGAGGCGTGAAGGCGTAGTCGAAATGATCGCCGGTGTAGACGTAGGGCTGGACCAGGAACGGCACGCCATCCATCTTGTTCGGCAGGCGGATGCCGTGCCAGTGGATGGTTGTCGGATCGTCGATGGCGTTGACCAGGCGCGCGGCGAAGGGCTCGCCCTTTTTCATCCTGAGCACCGGCGGCATGCCGGCGCTGCCATAGGTCAGCACATTCCTCGTCGGGCCAATGCCCATCAGCTGCGCCTGGATTTTCGCCGTCTGCAGCACCACCGGTTCAGGCGCCGCGGCGGCCCAGCCGTCGAGCCTGCCGATGGCGGCAAGCCCGACACCGCTCGCACCGGCAACCGCGGCCGTTTTGAGAAGCCCGCGACGTGTGAGTAGAGTCATTCAGCGCTCCAACCACAGGGGTGAACCCGCATCCAGTGCCGCCTTGGATCACAGGCGAGCCACCGGCGCAAATGCCGACACATTGCACATGGCGATTGCCTGAGCCATCGTTTCGAAGCAGGCGAAGATCGGATCGAAGCGGTCCGGTATCGCGCACATACCTATACATGCCACGTCCAACGCGTGCGTTCGTCGACCTATTTGAAGCTGGCGATGGGCAGGAACTTCACCGCGGAGCCGGTGAAGCGGCGGTGGTCGGACGTCTTTCCTCGCGGCTGGAACCCGTCGAGATAGACGTGCTCGGGCGCCGTACGGATGAAATTGGAGGCAATGACAGGCGCCGCTGCCGAACCCACCTTGCCGGCGATCTCGCGACCCGCCCCGAACGGCCGGCCGGCCGACGCAGCGGGCACAATGACAGGCGGGGCTTTGGCGTCACCGCGTGGCTGGACACGGTCGGCCTTGGGGCTCGCCCCGACGCGATCTTCGGGTTTCGACGCGGAGACCGGTAGCCGCCGGCCGGCCAGTCCATCGGGGCCGGCATGATGCCTTGCCAGCAAGGCAGCGATGACATCGCCGGATCCGGCCTCCGGCCGAGGCCCGGCGCTTGTCCGCGGCCGCCATGTCGGCAAGGGGATATTGAGCGACACCACGTCCGGCGCGGCGGTTGCGGCAGCGGCATTCGTGTTGCCCAAGGGAATTTCGGCATTGGCTGCCGCCGGCTTGGCAGCCGACAGTTCGGCCCGAGCCGCGGAGGCGCTGGCTGTCGCGAAAGGCACGGTTTCTCGGGTCGGCGTTGCGGCGATCGGAACACTCACCGTGGCCTCGGCGCGCGGTGCGAAGGCCGGCAGAGGCACCGCGCCTGGCTTCATCGCCATGACGATCGCTTCAGGCGTCTTCGCCTGCTGCTCGACTGGCGCTTCTTCGGCCGGAGCGGCGGAAGCCCGCTGGATATCCGCCCGCTGGGCTGCCTCCGGCAGCACGATGGCGATGCCCTGTCCGGCCGGCCTGGGTTCAACGGACTTCGGTTCAACGGATTTGGTTTCAACGGATTTGGCCGGCTTGCGTGGCGCTGGCACCGCTTCCTCGACGTCATCCGCTTCGTCCGAGCTGCGACTGCCCAGAAGCGTCGCCAGCAGGCCACGTGCCGGCCTGCGCTGGCCGCCGTCGGCGCTTGCCAGTTCGATGTTGGGCGTGCCGGCTGCCTTGCGCGATTTGTAGGCGGCAAACGCCTGCTCGTAGCCGGGCAGCGGCTTGCCGTCGCTCGGCACATGCAGCGTGTTGCCGTTCGGGAAGACCCTGGCGAGTTCCTGGCGGCTGATGCCCGGCCAATGCCGCACATTGCCGACATCCATATGGATGAAAGGCGAACCGGAGGTCGGATAATAACCGACGCCGCCGCCCTGCATCTTGAGGCCGATGTCGCGCAGCTTCTTCAGCGGCACATCCGGCAGGAAGAAGTCCATCGCGCGGCCAACCATGTGTTGGCTTTCCCGGGCCACGCCCTTCGAGCGGCCGCGCAGCATGGCGTTGGTCGCCGGCGAACGATAGGCGCTGACCACATGGATATAGGCTGTCGAGCCGCTGGCCCGATAGGCCTGCCAGACAAGGTCGAGCAGGCGCGGATCCATCCTGGTCGGCTCGTTGCGGCGCCAGTCGCGCAGCATGAAATTGATCTTCTTCAATCCCGCCTGATCGTAGCGCCCGTTGCGCTTGAAGACGATCTCGGCCTTCTCGCCCGTATGGAGATGTTGGATCTTCAGGGCGCGCGTCTCCGCGAATGCAGTGGTGACGCACATGCAAAGGAACGCGACTGCAATGGCCGGCAGCCATGTCCAACGATGGGAGGCGCCATTTTGTTCGCTTTCAATCACGTTCATGCCTTGCACATTGTTCTTGTTTCGGGCGATTTAACGTCTTCGCCTGATGCGGAGCCTTCTTTTCAAGCTCTACCTGACAAGCAGGCTTGACCACGCAGACGGGCCATCCGTTCTACAACACGCCGATGAACAGCGTCTTGGTTAACGAATCGTGTTCGTGCCCAGAACCGCTGTCCCGCAATGGCGGTTGCCCGCAATGGGATCTGCTTCAGCGAAACAGATATTTCGAGACTTCCGGATTGCCGCGCCGCCACATCACATTGTCCAGGAAGTAGTGGTGCACGTTGATGAATATCCAGGCGATGAAGAGGAAAAACGATGAGCCGAGCACTGCCTTGTCGTAAGGAATGAGGTCGGCCAGCGCCATCGGCACCAGCCAGAAACCGAGCGCTCCCAGAATTGCGCCCACGATGATGAACGCCAGCACGCGCAGCCTGTACAGCGGTCCAAGAATGGACAGGAGCTTCAATGCCGGCTTCTCGACGGCATCGGCACGGTCGCGCTCGAGATTGGTCTGATAGCGCCAGACCACCGCCAGATATTGCAAGGAATGCATCGCCGGCACGACGAGCAGCCAGAGCGGGTTCAATGTCACGAACAGGATCCAGGCATAGAGGGACACGACATAGGCGACAACGCCATTATAGGGCAGCGCGCCACCGTGCTTGCGCCAGCGATTGATGAACATCACGGCGGTTGCCGCCGAGGAGGCGGCGGCGATCGACATGGCGATGGTGATGAGCCACGGCGGGACCGCGAAGGTGTAGTAGTCCAAACCCCAGAACTGCCTCTGGGTGATGACCACGTTTGTCTGAAGCCATGCGAACAGCCACACGGCATAGCCGTTGACCAGCAACACCTTCTTGTCCTGATCGCCGAAGAATTTGCGCTTCAGCACGGCATCCACCATCAGCATGCCGTAGCCCTGCTTGACGTAGTGCCAGCCCACGAAAAAGCCCATCGCGTTGGTCGCATAGCCGAGCAGCCGGGTGTTCCCCGTCAATGAGCCATAGGCAAAGAAGGCAATCATCGCCAGCGGGACGACGATGCCCGCCAAAATATAGCGGATCTGCAGATTGCGGCTGTAGCCGTCGCCGCACACCTTGCGCGCGAAATTGCGATAGAAGATCTGGTATGAATGACCAAAGTGCGGCTGGTTTATGAGATGGGAAAGCAAGAACATCGTCAGCGTCACGGCAGCTTCGTATCTGAGCGGCACAAAATACAGGACCGGCAGGATCAGAAGCGCGCTTCCGCCAAGCATGAAAAAGTCGATGAACGGGCCAAAGAGATATTTTTGCGGCGCGGCTGCGACTAAAGCCGGGGCATCCGCCGAAAGGTGAAGTGCCATGCTCCCTTCCCCTGTGAGCGTTTATTTAGCCATCGACGGGCGCGCGCGACAAGCCGTTGGCGCGTGAAAGATCGGTTTGCTGGCGCGAGGAAGGCAGACGGGCAGGATCGCGGGCGCCAAACAGCGCTGGTGCGACGCACGCCGGCGTCAAAGCGGGTAAATTCGGGATTCGGAGATAGACTGGTGCTGCGAGAGAGGATTGAACTCTCGACCTCTCCCTTACCAAGGGAGTGCTCTACCACTGAGCTACCGCAGCCGCCGATGGCGGGGCTTCTGCCATATCGAACCGACAAGCGCAAGGCCAAGAACAACGCTTCTGTGAAAGCCTTTGCCGGATAGCTTTCAATGACATGGCGGCGCCACAATCTTGGCTATCCCTGAATATCGGTTTGGCCGGTCGCCGGCCGGGACGGGACGATGAGCGGCAAGACAATTCCACCGAAAAACAGCGGCACGGACCGCAAAACCAGGCTTGCCGAGCAGTTGCGCGCCAATCTGCAGAAGCGCAAAGCGCAGTCGCGCTCGCGCCGCACCGGCGAGGCCGACCAGCGGCCGGACGGGCTCACCGCTTCCAAGGAAATGCAAAAAGATTAACTCAAATCGGCCATTCTTGGGGCGCAGCGGGCGAAATCCTATTTCTTGAACCAGACCGGCCGATGGTCTAGACGGGCCGACACTCAAACGATTGAAGCGGCCTTTTTGGCCGAGAGGGACGTTCTCCAATGGATCGCATCAGAATTGTCGGCGGCAACGAGCTTGCCGGAAGCATTCCGATATCGGGCGCGAAAAACGCAGCCCTGCCGCTGATGATCGCCTCGCTTTTGACCGACGACACGCTGACCTTGGAAAACGTGCCGCATCTGGCCGATGTCGAGCAGCTGATCCGCATCCTCGGCAATCACGGCGTCGACTATTCCGTCAATGGCCGCCGCGAGAAGCAGAATGAGGGCTATTCGCGCACCATCAACTTCTCGGCCCGCAACATCGTCGACACCACGGCGCCTTACGAGCTGGTGTCGAAGATGCGGGCGTCGTTCTGGGTGATCGGGCCGCTGCTGGCCCGCATGGGCGAGGCCAAGGTGTCGCTGCCGGGCGGCTGCGCCATCGGCACGCGCCCGGTCGACCTGTTCCTCGAAGGCCTGCAGGCGCTGGGCGCGGACATCGACGTCGACACCGGCTATGTCATCGCCAAGACCCGCAATGGCCGCCTTGTCGGCAACCGCTATGTGTTCCCGAAGGTGTCGGTCGGCGCCACCCATGTGCTGATGATGGCGGCATCGCTGGCCATGGGCGAAACGGTGCTTGAAAACGCCGCCTGCGAACCCGAGATCGTCAACCTCGCCGAATGCCTCAACGCCATGGGCGCGAAAATTTCCGGCGCCGGCACGCCTGTTATCACCATCGATGGCGTCGAAGCGTTGTCGGGCGCCCGCGTGCGCGTCATTCCCGACCGCATCGAGACCGGCACCTATGCCATGGCGGTCGCCATGACCGGCGGCGACGTCGTGCTCGAAGGCGCGCGCCCCGAGCTTTTGCAGACCGCGCTGGACGTGATTTCGCAGACCGGCGCCGAGATCACGCAGACCAATTCCGGCATCCGCGTTAAGCGCAATGGCGCCGGCATTTCGCCTGTCGACGTGACGACGGCGCCCTTCCCGGCCTTCCCGACCGACCTGCAGGCGCAGTTCATGGGCCTGATGACCATGGCCAAAGGCAAGTCGCGCATCACCGAGACCATCTTCGAGAACCGCTTCATGCATGTCCAGGAACTGGCCCGGCTCGGCGCCCACATCACGCTTTCCGGCCAGACGGCGATCGTCGACGGCGTGGCCAAGCTGAAAGGCGCACCGGTGATGGCGACCGATCTTCGCGCCTCGGTGTCGCTGGTCATCGCCGGCCTGGCGGCCGAAGGCGAGACCACGGTCAACCGGGTCTACCATCTCGACCGCGGCTTCGAGCGGCTGGAGGAAAAGCTGTCCAATTGCGGCGCGGTGATCGAGCGGATTTCCGCTTAGGGAGCCCAAGGCAGCCGCTTCAAGGCGGCGTCTAATGGGCAATTGTCGCGTCGGCGCCGCCCTCATTTGCCTGTCGGCATCCGCGATCGAGATGCGTCCTTCTCCCCGTCTCTATACGGGGGAGAAGTGCCCGGCAGGACGATGAGGGGCAATGCAAAGCTGAGGCGATTGTCCTGGCGCAGAACCCCTATCGCGGTTGCGTGCTTCGAAAAGACCGCCTAGAGCCTGTTTTGTCTGAGCATGATCTTTGCCAAAAACCGATTTCCACTTTTTGGGATCATGCTCTAACAGAAGGCTGAACAGTCAACTTTCAGGTGCGAAATCCGCATGAATGCCCTCAAGCTTATCGCGCTCGACGACCAGGACCTGGGCATCGTCTCGGCCCATGTCCAGGATGCCGTGATGAAAGTTTCCGACCTCCAATATCTGCCGTCGGCCAAGCGTTTCGTGCTGACCATGAACCGCTTCGTCTGGGAGGCGAAGTCAGGCCTGTTTCGCCAGCATAACGAGCGGCGCCAGGCGGTGCTGCATTTCGACCGGGTGCTGGGCGCCAAGACCAACGGCATTGCCCGCGACAAGCCGGCCGAGGTGCTGTCCCTGCTGGCCATCAGCTTCATCGAGATCAGCAAGCCCGCGGGCATCGTCGAGCTGATCTTTTCAGGCGGCGGCACCATCATGCTCGATGTCGAGTGCATCGAGGCCCGCCTTGCCGACATCGGCGGCGCGTGGGAAGCCACGTCACGTCCCGTGCACAGGGCTTGAGCGTCTCATGGCCATCACGCTTCGCCACTCCGACGCCGATTTCGAGCAGCGTTTCGCCGCCTTCCTCACCACCAAGCGGGAAGTGTCCGCCGACGTCGAGGCCGCGGTGCGCGAGATCATCGCGCGGGTACGCGCCGAGGGCGACGCGGCTCTGATCGACTATTCCAGCCGATTCGACCGCGCCGACCTCAAAAGCATCGGCATTGCCGTAACCAAGGACGAAATCGCCAGCGCCTATGATGGCGCCGATGCGCGGACGATCAAGGCGCTCGAATTCGCGCGTGACCGGATACGCGCCTATCATGAGCAGCAGCTTCCGAAGGACAATCGCTACACGGATGGCGCGGGCGTCGAGCTCGGCTGGCGCTGGACGGCGATCGAAGCCGTCGGCCTCTATGTGCCGGGCGGCACCGCAAGCTATCCAAGCTCGGTGCTGATGAACGCCATACCGGCCAAGGTTGCCGGCGTCGAACGCATCGCCATCTGCGTGCCTGCCTCCGGCGGCGCCATACCGCCACTAGTGCTGGTGGCGGCCGACATATCAGGCGTTTCCGAAATCTACCGGGTCGGCGGAGCGCAGGCGATCGCGGCCCTTGCCTATGGCACCGACACGATCCGTCCGGTGGCCAAGGTCGTCGGCCCCGGCAATGCCTATGTGGCGGCGGCCAAGCGGCAGGTGTTCGGCACGGTCGGCATCGACATGATCGCCGGCCCCTCGGAAGTGCTCGTGGTGGCCGACGGCGACAACGATCCGGAGTGGATCGCCGCCGATCTGCTGGCCCAGGCCGAACACGATGTGTCGGCGCAGTCGATCCTGATCACCGACGATCCTGCATTCGGCCAAGCAGTCGAACGGGCGGTCGAGCGGCAGTTGCAGAGCCTGCCGCGCGGCGAGACGGCCGCGGCGAGCTGGCGTGATTTCGGCGCGGTGATCGAAGTTCCGACCATCGAGGCGGCACTGCCGCTGGTCGACCGCATCGCGGCCGAGCATGTCGAACTGGCCATCGACGATGCCGAAGGCTTCCTGTCGCGGATGCGCAATGCCGGCGCCGTCTTTCTCGGCCGCCATACACCGGAAACCATCGGCGACTATGTCGGCGGCTCCAATCACGTGCTGCCGACCGCACGCTCGGCGCGGTTCTCGTCGGGCCTGTCGGTGCTCGACTTCGTCAAGCGCACCTCGGTGCTCAGACTTGGACCGGAGCAGTTGCGCGTTCTGGCGCCGGCGGCGATCGCGCTCGCCAGGGCGGAAGGGCTCGACGCGCATGGCCGCTCCGTCGCCATACGGTTGAACATGTAGGCCGATATGACGGGCTCCGATCAAACCCGCGCAAAACTGATCGATGTCGAACTCGATGAATCGATCGGCCGTTCGACGCCCGATGTCGAGCATGAGCGGGCGGTGGCGATCTTCGACCTGATCGAGGAGAACAGTTTCCGGCCTGTCAATGACAGCGGCACGGGCCCCTACCGGCTGAAACTGTCACTGGCCGAACAGCGCCTGGTCTTTGCCGTAGCGCGCGAGGACGGCACCGGGGTGGTCACCCATATCCTGTCGCTGACGCCGCTGAGGCGCATCGTCAAGGACTACTACATGATCTGCGAAAGCTATTACGACGCCATCCGCTCCTCGACGCCGAGCCATATCGAGGCCATCGACATGGGCCGCCGGGGACTGCACAATGAGGGCTCGCAGACGCTGATGGACCGGCTCTCCGGCAAGATCGACATCGACTTCGATACGGCGCGCCGGCTGTTCACGCTGGTCTGCGTGCTGCACTGGCGGGGCTAATCCTGGCACCCGGCGCCCTGCCCCGCTCGATCCTGTTCCTGTGCGGCATGAATGCCGTGCGCTCGCCGATGGCCGAGCAACTGGCGCGCCGGATGCTGCCCGCCGCCATTTTCGTCGCCTCGGCCGGCGTGCGCGCCGGCGAGCGTGACCCGTTCGTCGATGCCGTGCTTGCCGAGGAAGGCCTGTCGCTGGACGACCGTCACCCGAGGACGCTGGACGATCTCGAGGACGACTATTTCGATCTGATCGTGACGCTGGCGCCGGAGGCGCACCACGCCGCGCTCGAGCTCACCCGCTCGCTCGCCGTCGAGGTCGAATATTGGCCGACGCCGGACCCAACCGATGCCGGCGGCACGCGCGAACAGATCATGGCAGCCTATCGCGATGTGCGCGAGCGGCTGAAGTTGCGCATAAGCCGACGTTTTTTGCTTCCAGAAGCAAAAAACGCGACGGATTAAGCGTGTTCACAAGCGCACGATTATCATATAGGTTCCGCCGAAATTCCAGCTGGAGTCGGATGATTTGGGGTCTGTTCGACCTGAAATCCGAATCCGCCTCCAGGTCAAAGAGTAGAGCATGATGTTGTCCGAAAACTGCTTCACACTTTTCGGCATCATGCTCTAGGCGCCGGAACTGCATCCAAGCAAAGGTATCGAATGCCGAAGGAAGAAGTCCTCGAGTTTCCTGGTGTCGTGACGGAATTGTTGCCCAACGCGATGTTCAGGGTGAAGCTCGAAAACGAACACGAGATCATCGCCCATACGGCCGGCCGCATGCGCAAGAACCGCATCCGCGTGCTGACCGGCGACAAGGTTCTGGTCGAGATGACGCCATACGACCTGACCAAGGGCCGCATCACCTACCGCTTCAAGTAAGATCAAGGCCCGGCCGGAACGCAATGAGCATTTTGCACAAGCTGGTGCTTGCCTCGGGTTCCCCGCGCCGCATCGAACTCTTGCAGCAGGCCGGTATCGAACCGGACCGTGTGCTGCCCGCCGATGTCGACGAAACACCGCTGCGTGCCGAGCATCCGCGCTCACTGGCCAAGCGCCTGTGCCAGGAAAAGGCCGAGAAGGCGCTTGCCTCGCTGAAGACCGAGACGGACTATGCGCCAAGCTTCGTGCTGGCCGCCGACACGGTGGTCGCGGTCGGACGGCGCATCCTGCCCAAGGCCGAAACACTGGATGACGCCGCCAATTGCCTCGGGCTGTTGTCCGGCCGTTCGCACCGGGTCTATTCCGGCATCTGCCTGATCACGCCGGGCGGCAAGCTGCGCCAGCGGCTGGTCGAGACGCGGGTGCGTTTCAAGCGGCTGCCGCGCGAGGAGATCGATGCCTATGTCGCCTCGGGCGAATGGCGCGGCAAGGCCGGCGGCTATGCCGTCCAGGGCCTCGCCGGTGCCTTCGTCGTCAAGCTCGTCGGCTCCTACACCAACATCGTCGGCCTGCCGCTCTACGAGACAGTGGCGCTGCTTTCCGGCGAAGGCTTCAAGATCCATCAAAGCTGGCAGTCCGCGCGGCCATGAGCCTCGACGACAAGGTGACGCCGCTGCGGCCCAAGCGCCCTTGCCCCGAATGCGGCAAGCCGTCGGCGCGCGAGACCTATCCATTCTGCTCGAAGCGCTGCAAGGACATCGACCTCAACCGCTGGCTGAAGGGCGCCTATGTCATCTCCGCCCGCGACGACGAGGAAGACCCCGACGCCGACGAGCCGAAATAGGGCTGGGATCGCACCGTCAGGCCGCCCCGGTCTCGCGGGCGGCGCCTGACCCCGAAAATCGATTTTCGGAAAGGATCATGCGCAAAATCAAAGTGCTACCGCGTCCTTTGCGCGTCCAAGATGGACGCGCGGCGCTGTTGTGCGCGCCCAGGCCGGCAGCCAATCGCCGTGGGCGGCCAAGAGATCATCGACCAGTGACCATATCTGGTCGAGATCGAGCTCGGCTGATGTGTGCGGATCCATCATCGCCGCATGGTAGATGTGCTCGCGATTCTCAGCCATCAGCGCGCGCACCGTCAGTTCCTGGACGTTGATGTTGGTGCGGATCAGCGTCGTCAGTTGCGGCGGCAGGCCGCCTATATAGGTCGGCTGGATGCCGGAAGCATCGACCAGGCATGGCACTTCGGCGGCGCAATCGCGCGGCAGCGAAGTGATGCAGCCATTGTTGCGGACATTGCCGTAGATGACCGACGGCTCGCCCGTCCAGACCGAATTCATGATCGAGGAGGCATATTCCCTCGATTGTTCGACCTCGATGCGGTCGGCCGAACGATAGGCTTGCGCCTGTCCCTTCCAGTGCTCGATCTGCTCGACGCAGCGTTTGGGATATTCATCGAGCGGAATGCCGTATTTCTCGATCAGGTCGGGGCGGCCCTGCTTGATGAAATAGGGCGTGTATTCGGCGAAATGCTCCGAGCTTTCGGTGACGAAATAACCAAGCCGCGTCAGCATCTCGTAACGCACCTTGTTGGGGCAGCGCGGATTCCAGCCCGGCTTGGGGGCGCGGCCCTCGCGATAGGCGCGGATGAGGTCGGGATAAAGGTCGCGGTAGGAACCGTCCGGCTGGCGATGCTCGAAATCGAGATAGAAGGCCATGTGGTTGATACCGGCCGAACGGTAGCGGATCTCCTCGTAGGGAAGGTCGAGATCGTGCGCCAGTTCCATCGCCGTGCCTTGCACCGAGTGGCACAGCCCGACCTGCCTGATGTCAGGATATTTCTCTGCGATCGCCCAGGTGTTGATCGCCATCGGGTTGACGTATTGCAGCATGATCGCCTGCGGGCAGACGGCCAGCATGTCCTCGCAGATTGTCCACAGATGCGGAACGGTCCTGAGGCCCCGCATGATACCGCCGACGCCGAGCGTATCGGCGATGGTCTGGCGCAGGCCGTATTTCTTCGGCACCTCGAAGTCGGTGACGGTGCACGGCTCGTAGCCGCCGATCTGGAAGGCGACGACGACGAAGTCGGCGCCGGCGAGCGCCTTGCGCTGGTCGGAATGGGTCTCGGCCTGCGCCTTGACGCCGAGCGTCGAGATCAGCTTGTTGACGACGACGGCGCTCTCTTCCAGCCGCTGCGGATTGATGTCCATCAGCGCGATCGTCGCGCCTGAAAGGGCTGGCCGCTGCAGCACGTCGCCGACGATGTTCTTCATGAACACGGTCGAGCCGGCGCCGATGAAAGTGATCCTGGGATGTCTGGCCACGCCAACCTCCGGGCATATGTTCACGCCATAGCCTTATGCCGCGTGCAGGCTGCCGCCGTCCAGCCGCTCGAGTTCAGCCGGGCAAAGCGCGACGGGTATGACGCTCAAATGAACATATCGAGCTGTTGCGGCTGAACCGCGCGCCGGCGCTGTTGATGCATCAGGACGCGAACGTGCCGCGCATTGCGATGAACCCTGGCTTCGGCTCGCTCAGCACCTTCAACAAATCCATCCGCAAGCTGACCGGCATGGCGCGGTCCAACTTCCGCAAGGGATTGGCAAGCGCCAAACAGGCGCGCGCATGGCACGGAAGCAGCCCATCGGGCAGCATTTCTTTTCCTGCAGGAAATCCACATCTAGGCGCTGGACAGGCCGGATTCCCATGCTATAACCCACGCGCTTTCAAGGGGCGCCCACGGCGCTTCCCGTGAAATCCGGAGCGCGAGTTATTCGTTAGCCGGAACAGGCCCAGATAGCTCAGTTGGTAGAGCAGCGGACTGAAAATCCGCGTGTCGGTGGTTCGAATCCGCCTCTGGGCACCATCACTTATTTTAAGATTTTTCCGTCGCATTTCAATAACTTATGCGTTTACTTCGATTCCGCATTTCGCAATCCAAGTTTTCTTTTATTGGCGAACTGCCAAAGCCTCATCAAACCATAGCGAAGCTGAATTTCGCTTGGTCTCTCGTTTTGCCACAATTGCTGGCGTGTCGTAGGGCCAGTGCAACTCGACAGCGCGAAAGCCCACCTGAGCAGCCGCCGCTATACGCTTCAGCAGTGGCAGGTCCAGCCATAAGAAGCCCAAATTTGCCGAAAGTCTTGCCATCTACTTCAGCTTGAATAACGAGTCGACCGTGGCCTTGTCTTCGACGGGCGGGTGGCGGACGACTTCAAGCTGATGACCGGCACATGGGTGCAGGCCGGCAAGCTGCGGCTCGACATGCTGGAGTCATTCGGCGGGCTGGTCCAGGACCTGGTGGTCTGCGGCCATGACCGCGTGGAAGTCGGCATGCTGGTCTTCCCGCGTCCCACGCAACTGCCGGCCGCCAACAGTTCCCAGGACACCTTGGTGAACGAGGCATTGATGGCGGCCATTGCCAACCGGATGGTTCGGACGACTTTTGCTTCCCTTGTGTGTTGGGGTGCCTCAGTGAACAGCCTAAACGGCTATCACCGCCTTGATAAGCCCCGACTTTTGGTGGACCCAATGCGGGATATCGCGGAGGCTGTCGCGCAGGGTCGTGCGGTCCGTTATAAGCTTGGCCACAGGAACGGTGTCATCGTGCATTGCCGCCATGACGTGGTCAAAGTCGACTCGAAGCGCGTTGCGGCTGCCCATCAACATCATCTCGCGCTTGTGGAATTCGGGATCGGAAAAGCTGATCTCCTCCTTGATGACGCTGACCATTATCAAGGCTCCCCCATGCGCCACATAAGCGAAAGCGGCCTCTATCGACGCCCTGTTGCCGGTCGCATCAAAAACAAGGTCGAAACACTCGCCATCGGTTCGCTCCCGCACCAGGTCGGCGGGCGACAACGAAAGTCCATCGATAACGGGGAAACCGAGTTGACCTTCGGCGAAATCGAGCCTTTCCCGGCGGACGTCCATGATCGTCACTATCTGGCCGGCAATACGTGCAAATAGCGCCGTGCCGAGTCCGATAGGGCCTGCGCCGATGACCAGAGCACGTTTCCCGGCGGCAAGTTGGGAGCGCCGCACCGCGTGGGCACCGATGGCCAGGAATTCGATCGCCGCCGCATGGTCGAGCGACAATCCTCCGATCGGATAGAGATTGTCGGCAGGCACGAGCAACTCTTCACACATACCGCCGTCGCGATGAACGCCCAACACCTCGATCGATACGCAGCAATTCGGCTTGTTATCACGGCAGGCTATGCATCTGCCGCAAGCAAAGTAAGGATTTACGACGACGCGTTCGCCGATGCGGATAGGGACGCCTTCCCCGATCGCAGTCACCGTGCCTGCGAGTTCATGCCCCATGACACGTGGATAGGCCAGGTAGGGATGCTTGCCTTCGAAGATGTGATAATCGGTGCCACATATACCGACATGGCTGATGCTGACCAGCGCCCATCCTGCCCCCGGCGGGCCGGGTGGGGAGCGATCTTCGAAGATCAGTTCGCCGGGTCGTCGGCAAACGAGCGCTTTCATACGGATCACCTTGCTTGGAGTGTTCCAAAAAGAACCCGGCGGTTGAGAAGACCGCCGGGCCAAGGTGTGGGAGCTTATTCGAAGTCCTTGACGTTCTGCGGCGTCACGAGGCCAGCGCCGGTGTCCACATTGGCGTCGACGGCCTCTCCGCGGATCGCCTTGACCACAGTATCGATGCCAAGCTCGCCCATCTTTGCCGGAAATTGTGCAACGCTGGCGTCTTCCGCGCCCGACTTGATCGCTTCGATCTCGCCGCAGCAGGCGTCGAAGCCGACCAGTATGATCTTATGATTGGCCATGCCCGCATTGCTGATCGACTTGACGGCGCCTGGGATTGGCGGGCCACAGGCCGAGTAGATCGCCTTGAGATCGGGATTGGCGGTGAGGATGTCTTCGGTCACCGACGTGCCAAGTTCGAGCGTGCAGTTGGTTGCGCCCTTGCCGACAACGTCGACCTTGACGTCGCCCAACCCCTGCATCATGCCGGTGACGCGGTCGTCCAGTGCCGGCACCCCGGGAACGCCCTGCAGGATACCGATCTTGTCGCCACTCTTCAGCACGGTCTTGAGGTACTCCCCGGCGATCTTGCCGCCGTTGAGGTTGTTGGTCGAGACCAGTGCTGTTTGACCTTTCCAGTTGGGAATGCTGTTGTCGACGAGAACCACCTTGATGCCGGCAGCGACCGCCTTGTCGAGCGCCGGCGCAACCGTCGGGTCGACCGGAGTGACAGCCAGGCCCTTGACGCCTTGCGTGATCATGGACTCGATCAGCGCAATCTGGCCCTCGATGTCGGTCGCGGCCTGACCCTGGCCGGTAACCAGCTCGATTTCAGGATGAGCGGCCGCGTATTTCTTGGCGGCCTGTTCCATGGTCGAATAGAACGGCACTGGGAATTTGGTGATCAGGCCGATCTTGATCTTGTCTGCTGCCGAAGCCGGCAGCGCAAACACGACCGCGATAGCGATCCCTGCAAACAGTTTTCGGTTGATTGGCATTCCATTCCTCCCTTGAATTGAGACGCCTCCCAGTGGGGAAGGCCTCAGGCATTTGAGGGCCGCAACGGTCCCCAAAATCTCGAACGGATCAGGCTCCAACGATCATGGAAACCAGCTCTTGTTTGTTGTGCCTGGTCGGCACCAACTCGCCGACCTTGCGGCCCTGGCGAAGCACCACGGCGCGATCGGCGAGTTCGACGACATGCTCCATATTGTGAGTTATCAGGATCACGGCATTGCCCTGGTCGCGGAGCGCAGCAACCAGATTGAGCACTTGGCGTGATTCACGCAGACCGAGTGCAGCGGTCGGCTCATCCAGGATGACCACCTTGCGGGCAAATACGGTGGACCTGGCGACGGCGATGGCTTGCCTTTGTCCCCCGGACATCATGGCGACGACCGCGTCGAGCCGCGGCAGGGTGACCCTGAGGTTTGCCAGCAGAACACGGGTCTCGGCGTCCATCCTGCGCTGCTGCAGAAATCGCAAGCCGCGAGGAAGCCATTGCGGCCAGGCCAGCTCGCGACCAGCAAAGAAATTTTGTCCCGGCGTCAGATTGTCGAACAGCGCCAGATCCTGGTAGACGGTCTCGATGCCGGCGAAGCGCGCATCCGCGGGGGAGCGTATCTGCGTCGGCGCACCATCCAGGACAATCGCCCCGGCATCGAGTTGGTGTACGCCGCTGATGCATTTGGTCAGCGTCGACTTGCCCGCGCCATTGTCGCCGAGCAGGCCGACGATTTCGCCTTGCCGCACTTCGATGCTGACGTCGTCCAGGGCCAGAACCGAACCGAAACGCTTGGTGGCACCGCGTACGGCCAGCACGGGTTGGTCGGCAATGGCGGCCCGATCGGCATTGGTCGCAACGGCGCTCATCACAGCCTCCCAGCCTGCATGACACGCACACGTCCTTCGAGATAGTTGCGCAGCACGTCGGACTCGACCGCGATCACGATGACCACGCCAATGACGATGAGTTGGAAGAAGACGTTGACGTTGAGCAGGTTGAGTGCGTTGCGGATGACGCCAATCATGATGGCGCCGATTAGGGCATGGCCGAGATGGCCACGGCCGCCGAGAAAACTGGCACCGCCGATAATCACCGCCGCGATCGTATCCAGTTCAAGCAGATTGCCGAACAAGGGAGAACCGGCGTCGGTGCGGCCGGCGAGTATGACCGCGCCGATGCCGGCGCACAACCCTGAGACCACATAGACCGAGACCAGGACCCAGGACACGGGAATGCCCATGCGCAAGGCGGCGTCGGGTCGACCGCCGACGGCGTAAATCCACCGCCCCCAGACCATCGTCTTGGCCACAGTGAAAAGGACCGCGGCAACACCTGCAACGACAAAGACTGAGCCAGGCAGACCCCAGACCGCATCGCGCCCCAGCGCATCTATCGAATCCGGCATTCCAGGAATGGCGCGCCCATCGGCCAGTTGAAGCGCCAAGCCCTTGGCGATGCTCAAGGTTGCCAGGGTGATTATGAAAGGATGCGGCAGCCGCCCGAAGACGTAGAAGAGCCCGTTGATGGCGCCCACCGCCGCACCGCAGCCAACCATCACCGCGATAACCGCGATGGCGGGAGCGCCGGCATGAAAGCTGAGGGCGCCGACGACGGAAGCCAGTGCAACGTTCGATCCGACCGAAAGATCGATGCCGCGTGTGAGGATCACCAAATGCTGGCCCATTGCGACAACCGAGATGACGGCGGTCTGGCCGAGGATATTGCTGAGATTGCGCCCGGTCAGGAAATAGGGTGACAGGAAACTGAGAACGGCTATCAGCAACAGCAATATGATGACCGGGCCGGCGCCCAGCAATGCCAGTCCGAGCGCCAGGCCAGGGACGGCGCCCGGCCTCTTCGGCGCAAGCATTGAGGCTTGGCTAACAGCGGTGCTGGTGTTTTCCGTTTTGGGCAAAACCCCCTCCCCGCCCAGGCTTGCGTAAGCTTGGGGCGTCAGAACCAAGGCTGTATTTTAGCTTCCTCTTATCGATAAAAAACAATCAACTTGCCCCTTGGTCAAGTTGTTTTTTATGGATAAAGTTCATGCTAAAAAGGACAAGGTTGCTCAGAGGGAAGTCCAATGCGGACCGATACTGTCTACAAGAAGGCTTTCAACCGCGCTGTCACCATGCTGCGCGATGGACAATTGACCGGCGAATTGCCTTCCGAAAATGAGCTCAGACGCCGAGTGGGAGTAAGCCGCACGACCGTCCGAAAGGTTCTGCAAGAACTTGCTCACCGCCAACTCATCGCCGAGCGCAGCGGCGTCAGGATGGCAGGCCGCGCGGTGGAGGATAGCGACTACTATCCCGACGACGAAACCACGTCCCGAGCCAAGCACGTCGAACAGCAGTTCATGGAGTGGATGCTGCGGGGTGACACCAGACCCGGCACCAGCATCAACGAACTTGAGCTTGCGCGGCAATTCGGTGTTGCGACCAATGGAATTCGCGAGTTCCTCATTCGCTTTAGCCGATTTGGATTGCTCGAAAAAAGGCCGAATACCGGCTGGCTATTCAAGGGCGTCGATATAGGCGAGATGCTCAATTCAAGGGCTTCACCGAAGACTTCGCCCTCGAGCTGTTCGAGATCCGGGTGATGTTCGAGTTACGATCGGCGCATTTGTTTTCGAGGCAGCCTGACAACTCTCCTCTGTGGGGAAAACTCGCCGCGCTCAAGAGCGCGCATACCGAACTGCTGAAGCGGATTGAAAGCCGCTTTCACGACTTCTCCGGTCTCGACAACCGGTTTCATCGGCTCATAAACGAAGCTTCGCCGAACCGCTTTATCGACGATTTCTATGACATCATTACCTTCATTTTTCACTACCATTATCAGTGGAACAAGCGGGACGAAAAGCAGCGCAACCAAGCGGCGATCCTTGAGCATCTCGCCTATATCGACGCCCTTGAAAGCCGCGACTCCGAGCGAATTGAGCGAGCCTGCGAAGCGCATCTGGCTTCGGCAAGAGCAACGCTGATACGTTCGCTGATTGGACTTAATGAATGATGGAAACCGACCCATTGAATGGCAACGGGGTATCTCTGGAATATCTGGAGACCGAAGGTTGACACATGACAGATTCCCACCCGCGCGCTGGCCGGTATGCTTGCCATTGTTGTCGTTGACGACGGCAAGCAGTTGCTCGATCCCGTTCCGCCCATCGGCGCCCAACCCCGAACTCGGATAGATGGAGCGCAACGGTTCGATATCCGCGTGAGCTGACGGGTCGAGCATCAATGGAACTCGGTGCAACTCTGCTGCTCGGGCGCGTCTTCACCGGCACGAAGCGCATGGTCGGCCGGGTCACTGCCTACGCAATTCGGGCTGAGGCGCGGCCCAGAATATCGCCACACCTTGATCGGGACGTGCCAGTCCGCGCCAGGCAGTAAGGCGCCGCTCGCCTGGCGGCCCCCTCATTCGGTGGCCATCAGCATCTTGCGCCGGCGGGAACGCCGCGACAGGTAGAAAGGCACGATGGCGACGGCCGCGGCCAGAACCCAGAGCAGGTTGCAGATGGTACTGCTGAAGAGGATAGACGGATCACCTCCGCTGATCGCCAAAGCATTGCGCAGGTTCACCTCCATCAGCCGGCCCAGTACGAAGCCGAGGATGATCGGCGCCATCTCGAAGCCCGCCTTACGCAGGAGCCAACCCACCATGCCGATGCTCATCATCAGGAAGATCGAGAAGACCGACGAGTGAGTGGAATAGACGCCGACGATCGACAGGACCAAGATGCCCGGCACGAGCAGCCAGTTAGGCACGGTCAGGACGCGAGCGAATATCTGCACGAGCGGCAGGTTGAGTGCCAGCAGGATCAGGTTGCCTACAAAGAGCGAGGCGACGAGACCGCCCACGATCTCGGGCCGTTCGGTGAGTAGCATAGGGCCCGGCTGGATGTTGTAGAGCATCAGTGCGCCAAGCATGACGGCGGTGGTGCCCGAACCGGGAACGCCGAGCGTCAACATAGGCACGAAGGCGCCGCAGGCCGTCGCGTTGTTGGCCGCTTCGGGGGCGGCGAGACCACGCACGTCGCCCTTGCCGAAGGTCCCTTCGGTATCGGACAAGCGCTTGGCCGTCGTGTAGGAGATGGCGCTCGACACCGAGGCGCCCGTGCCCGGCAGAACACCGATGACGAAGCCGATGAGCGAGCTGCGCAGGGTCGTGCCGGTGCACTTCACGATATCGCTCATCCGTGCGGTCATCCGACCCAGTTCGCGGATTACAGTCATGCCACGCCCCTGGTTTTCCAGGATGATCAGCGCTTCGGAGATCGAGAACAAGCCGATGACGAGCACGACGAACTCGATGCCGTCGCCAAGCTCCGGCTCGTTGAAGGTGAAGCGGTAGGCCCCAGACGTTGCGTCGAGACCGACCGTTGCCAGCATCAGACCGAGCGTGCAGCCGATGAGCGTCTTTGCAGGATAGCTGCCGACCATCGAACCCAGTGTCGCAAAGGCAAACATCATCAGCACGAAGTATTCGGCGGGACCAAAACCGATCGCCAGACCGGCCAGCAGGGGCGCGAACAGCGCCAGGCCGATGGAACCGAGTATGCCGCCCACGAAGGAGGCGATGCCAGAGAGGGCGAGTGCTTCTCCCGCACGCCCCTGGCGTGCCATGGGATAGCCGTCCATTGCCGTCATGACGGCGCCGGCATCCCCTGGCACATTCAGCAAGATCGAGGAAATGCGGCCGCCATATTCGGCGCCGCAATAGATCGCCGCGAGCAGGATCATGGTGCTCTCCGCTGGCAGGCCCATCGTATAGGCAATGGGAAGCAGCAGGGCTATGCCGTTGATGGGGCCAATGGCTGGCAGTGCGCCGACGAGCGTACCGATGAAGCAGCCGATGAAGCCGATGAGCAGGTTCTGTCCGGTCAGAGCGACCGCAAAACCCTGCCAGAGATATTCGAGGTTCATGATTAACCTTTCCGATCCGACCTTGCCTCAGCGTCCGAAGAGCGTGCCGGACGGCAGGTAGACTTCCAGCAGGTAGGAGAAGACGACCCACCAGAGGGTGGCATGGCCGGCCGCTCCGATGAGCGCCTTACCCGGCGACGCTCCGAAGATAAGTGCGGAGCCGAGCGTTAGGACGAAAATGGAAACGGCAAAGCCTGCCGGTTCGAACAGGACGACGGAAACGACCAGGAGAACCGGCAGCGCGAGCACGCGGGCAAGCAGAGCGCCGGACGGAAACCCCTCCGCGGAGCCAGGCGAGAAGAAATACCAGACGGCAAGCAGGCCGAGCACCACGGCGAGCGCTATGGGAAAGACCCGCGGGCCTAGGGGATCGGAGGAGAAGGAGTATTCGATGACGCTTCCGCCAATACCGTAGGCGACGGCAAGCGCGAGCAGACATATGGCGGCGCCGCGGCCGATCACCTGCACGGCCCGCGGAGAGGGATGCGATTCATCAGACATGGGTATTCCTTTATTTTCCGAGACCGCGGCCGCTGTCCGCTGCCTTCCTCGCTTTCCGCCCTTGCCATCGGCATGCCGATGGCAAGGGTCGTCCGCCTTGTGTCTTGACGGGAGCCTGCGAGGGCGTCGCACTACATGCCGGCTTCCTTGGCGAGGATCTTGAAGCGGGCGACATCCGTCTTCACGCGCTCCTCGAAGTCCTTGCCAAGCAGGGTGAACTCGAACAGGCCCCGCGCTTCACGCTCCTTGGCGAATTCCGACGTTTCGGAAGCTTTCTTGAAAGCATCCACCCACCAGTCGTAATCCGCATCCGAGACGTCCTTGCCGACATAGTAGCCGCGCCAGACCGGCCAATCGATGTCGAAGCCTTGTTCATGGGCGGTCGGAACATTCGCAAGATCACCCGGGAGACGTTCCGGCGACATGACCGCAAGGATGCGGACCTTGCCGGCAACATGGTGCTTGACCATCTCCGCCGCATCGCCCGAACCGACTTTCACATGGCCGCCTTCGAGGGCGGTCAGAACCGCGCCACCGCCTTCAAGCGCGACATAGCGCATGGATTTGGGCTCCTGGCCGGCCGCCTTGGCGAGCAGTGAACCCTTCATCCAGTCCTGCGAGCCCACGGCGCCGCCACCGGCAATTGCAAAGCTAGCCGGATCGGCCTTGTAGGCCTCGACCAGTTCGCCGAGTGTCTTGTAGGGCGAATCCGCGGCGACGACGAGCACGCCATAGTCGGCGCCGAGCGCACCGAGCCAGCGCACGGCGTTCTCATCATACTGGCCGAACTTGCCCTGGGCGAGGAGCAGCGCTGATCCGGAAGACGCCGCGGTGATCACGTTGCCGTCCTTGCCGCGCTTGCCGATGACGTGGTTGTAAGCGACGGCGCCGACTCCGCCTTCCATGTAGGTGACGGCCATGGGCTTGGAAATCTGCTTCGTCTCGAGCAGAGCATTGGCCGCAAGTCGGCAGGTCAAGTCGAAGCCGCCGCCGGGCTTGGCGCCGGCAAGGCATTCCGGCTTCGTCGGTTCCGCCTGTGCGGATGCTGCAAATGCCAGAGCGGCCATCGCCGCGCCAAAAAGGGCACTGCTGAAAACTTGCTTCATAGGGTTCCTCCCACGGGATTTTGAGCGGTGGCGAGAAAATTCCGCACGCCGACTGCTACATCAGGCCATTTGGGCCTGGCGTATCAGTGGACATGTCCGATTTCCTCCCCGACCGGCCCCTTCGCTCTCCACCGGGCCGGCACGATCACACTAGCCCGCGTTCCTGTCACCATCCTGTCACGCCTTTGCCGCAGCTGTGAGCGCGTCCCTTCATCAACTTGTTGGCGGCACGGACCCATGCGATCATGGCGCGTGCGTATTCTCTTGGTCGAAGACACTCATGACGTGGGCGAAGCCATTAGCCGGCGCTTTCAGCAGACGGGCCACACCGTCGACTGGGAGACCGATGGGGTTGCCGCATCCGAAATCCTGAGCTTCACCGAATACGACCTCGTCATCCTCGACGTCATGCTCCCCGGCGTCGACGGCTTCTCCATCCTCAGGAAGCTGCGCCAGTCCGGGAGCGGCGTCCCCGTCCTCGTGCTGACGGCCCGCTCCGAGGTGGACGACCGGGTCAGCGCGCTCGATCTCGGCGCCGACGACTATCTGGTCAAGCCTTTCGACTTTCGCGAGTTGGAGGCAAGGGCGCGTGTCCTTCTGCGACGGCGAAGCGGCGGCGAGCCGACCAACGTCATCATCTGCGGCGATATCAGCCTCGACCGCGCCAACCGCAATGTGATGGTAGGCAAGCGCGAGATCCAGCTTAAGCGCCGCGAGATCGTCTTGCTCGAGATCCTCGCTTCGCGCCCCGGCAAGGTCTTCAGCAAGGATGAACTGCTGGACCAGTTGTTCGGCTTCGAGGAGGCCGCGGGCGAGAACGCAATCGAACTTTATATCGGGCGCCTGCGCAAGAAACTGGAAGGCGCGCGCGCGCGGATCGTCACGCTGAGGGGCAGCGGCTATCAACTGGTCTCCGACGATGCCGCATAGAAGTTCGTTGTTCTCCCGCCTCATGCGGCGCGTCGGCGTTGTTCTGGCGCTGGGTGCGGGAACGCTCATCACCGCCGCCTGGATTTACGCGCGCGCCGCCGCCGACGATGCCTATGACCGGCTGCTCCTCGGCGCGGCCTTCCAGATGAGCGAGAGCCTCAGCGTCGCCGACGGAAATCTCCGCTTCGTCCTTCCGCCCTCGGCTTTCGAAATCCTCGGGCTCGCCAATGACGACCGCATCTTCTACAGGGTCATCGATCCTTCGGGCGCGACCCTGACCGGCTATGCCGACCTGGCCGCCGAGGCGGACCTTTCCGCGAGCCGCGCCGCCCCCATCTTCGGCGATGACGCCTATCTGGGCGCCCCGGTGCGCACCGTAACCGTGTCGCACGCCATGAGCATGCCCGAAGGGCCGGGCTGGGCCTATGTCGTCGTGGCACAGACCGTCGAGGCCCGCCATGCGCTCGCCTCGGAGCTGACGGTCCGGGCGACGATGCTGGTCGCGCTGATGAGCCTCTTTGCCGTCGCCGGGACAGCGCTGGCGGTGCGTTACTCGCTGCGACCAGTCGATGACCTCGCTGCCGCGCTCCGGCAGCGTGACCCGCAGGATCTGACACCCCTCGCTGTCGCGGTGCCCAACGAACTGTCTCCGTTCGTGACGTCCATCAACTACTTCATCATCCGCCTTGACGAGCGCATTAAACTGCTACAGCGCTACATCGCCGACAGCGCCCACCAGATCCGCACGCCGCTGACGGCGCTTTCCGCCCAGGTGAGCCTGATAGACGAGCAGAGGCTTGCGCCGGAAGATCGCCGTCACCTGAAGCGCGTTCAAAGCCGCACCATCGAACTAACCGGCTTCACTAATCAGCTTCTCAACCATGCAATGGTGATCCACCGCTTCGACTCAGTCCAGCTCGTGCCCGTCTCGCTGAACGATGTCGCACGCATGGCATTTCGCAACGCCGTCCCGATCACGGTGGATCCCGACATGATCGTCTCCTTCGAACCCGCGGATGAAGACCTCATGGCGATGGGCGACATGCTCAGCCTGCGCGAGGCGATCGTCAATGTGATCGACAATGCGCTGCGTCATGGCGCGACCGCCAGACTGGAGGTGCGTGTGCGCCAACGAGAAAATTTCGGTCGAATCGAGGTGATCGACGATGGACCGGGGATCAAGGAGGCTGATTGGCCGAATATCATCAGCCGCTTCTATTCGCGAAGCCCTGACGCGCGCGGGTCCTCGGGGCTCGGTTTCGCCATCGCGTCGGAAGTCGCGACGGTCCTGCGTGGCCAGCTCGGTTTCCGCGAGCGATCTGAAAACGAGCCGTTTTGTGTCTATCTGGAATTGCCGCTCGTGCGAGGGCAGCCATGACAGCGCACATCCGCACCCTCGCGCTCGCCGGGCTCGCCTGGCTGGTCCCGACCCTTGCCGGCGCCATCGAAGGTGAAAGCGAGACTTTTCCCGCGACAGCGAAGGAGGCGGGCCGCCTGGTCATCCACGCGGCGACGGATCTTGAGGCCATGCGGCCGCTGCTGCGCGATTTCCAGGCACTCAACCCCAACATCCGGATCGACTACGTAGACTATGTCACAAACGATCTTTTCCGCGAGGCACGGGACGCATGCAGAGCGGGGACCTCCGAGGCTGACATCCTCCTCTCCTCGTCGGTCGACCAGTTGGTTCGGCTCACCAACGACGGCTGCGCCCAACGGCACGACTCGCCTGAAACACGGAGTGTGTCAGACTGGCGGAATTGGCGGGACGAGGTTTTCGGTTTTACGTTCGAACCCGTCGTGTTCGTTTACGACCGGCGCCGGGTTCCGCCCGAGGATGTGCCGAGAAGTCACGACGCGCTCCTGGAACTCCTGCGCCGCAAGCCCGACGCCTACCGGGCACGCATAGGAACCTACGATATTCAGGCTTCCGGCATCGGCTACCTTTTGGCATTCTACGATTCCCGCCAGGCGCCTACAGCAAACGGGCGACTGCTCGAAGCTCTGAGCCGCGTAGAAACCATCGTGCGCTGCTGCAACAATGAAGTGCTTGGCGAGCTTGCAGCGGGGCGGATCAGCATCGCCTACAACGTGCTCGGCTCCTACGCCTATGCGGCGGCGCTCGCCAATCCAGATCTGCGCATCGTGCTGCCCCGGGACTACGCGCTTATCCTGTCGCGGGGCGCCTTGATTCCCGCTGCTGCGGCCCATCCAGGTCTCGGTAAGCGGTTCCTCGACTATCTCCTGTCGGCTCGCGGCCGGCAGGTGGCGAAGGACGCTTCGTTCTTCTTTGCCGAGGACGCCCCCCTGCCCGTCGGGGTCGACGGACCCGAGGCATTGATGGACTCAGGGATCGGCCGCCCCATCCGCATCGGCCCGGCGCTTCTTGCCGCACAGGACGAAATCCAGCGAAGTACATTCATCGAGGATTGGCGCAGACACATCGGAGAACATCCACAGCGTTGATGCCGTGCTCTTTGAGGCCACGTACCCCAGTCGGAGCTCCCCTCTCCAGCTCGCACCTCGGCGCGCGGCAGCTTCAAAGCGACGGTAGAAGCACAGATCATGAGCGCATTTGCCCAGCGTCGATTTGCCCGCGACGTTCTCGGCAAACGACCATTTTCCATACACCACGAACGGGCCGAGTCCATTTTGACCGATGTGCTTGGCTGCGCCACCTCGGCCTGGCTCGCTGAAAACGACTTTGCTCTCATCAGGCCCTTAGCGGATTCAATTTGCTTGGTGATGTGCGATCCCTAGGGCAAACTCGCTGCCGGGGCTGCAGGAGGTGAAATGAGAGCACGTGCAGCGACGCTCGGGGATCTCGAGGATGTCTTTCATGGCCTATCCAAGCGGATGTCGGACGAATACGCGGCGGCCGGCAAGGACAGCAAGGTCGCCTACGACAATCTGATGATGAATTTGAAGGAAGGCCGGGCGCACGCGCTTGTCGAGGGCGAGAAGGCCGTGGCCATCATCGCCTGGCATGAAAACAGCGACGCCGCCGATACGCTGTTCGCCGCGCAGGACGATTTTTTCCGTGGCTCCACCGTTCGCTTCTGCAAACGGCATATCAGGCATATCCAGGCGCTCGCCGGCAACCTGCCCGTCCATTCGCGCAGCTGGCTGCAGGGGCCTGATGTCGGGCGCTGGTTCAAGATCATCGGCTATGTCGAGCAGGGCCAGGAGAACGGGGCCAGATTGTTCGCGTTGCAGCCCGCCAGGTAGAGATCGCGTCACGCCACGTAACCGCAAATCAGCACTCGGGCCGGCATAGGCCGGCAGCGCTGCGACTCCCCGCCGCAGCCGCGAAAAGGCTGCCGGCGCTGAATTCATCAACGGCACCATCCTTCTCCGCTGACACGGCCCAAAAGGAATGGGATGGCGACGTGCAATCCGGGCGCAGACGCCTGTTGCATCCGAGCCAGACAGCCGGAAAATCGGTGACAAGAGCGGCCGGAACGTGTTGAAGATGACGGTCAACGCGGAGAGGGACGCGCGATCGGGTTGCACTCGGCAAGTGTTGATGGTTTGTTGCCGGTCAGCGGAGAACCAGTGATGCGAGAATCCATGGGGCAAGACGAATACGGGTCGTTCGATCCGGACGACCTGCCGAATCTGAATGCGATCGGGCCGGCCATGGGCAGCGGCAACGACTTCGAGAGATACGCGGTCGCCGTGATCATCGTGTTCGGCGCCTTGATCATTGGCGGGCTGATGGCCGCGTCGATGACCTTCGGCCATCGCAACGGTTTCCTGTTCGCGCTTGGCGGCGCCACGTCGGCCTGGATTTCCGGAAACGCGCTTCTGCTGGACCGGCCGCGCATCTACGCGCTGTTCGTCGGCATCGCCGCCCTGATGCTTATCGCATCGACCATCACCCTGGTAACGTGACAGCCCTGCCGGTCTCCAGACCAAAAGCGGCTGACCCGTAGGCTCTCGATCGAAAGCCACCCCGGGTATCAATATCCGAGCGCCTCGCCCGATGCGGCGCGGCTGTCGATGGCGCCATTGTAGCGCGCGCCGCCCCCCTTCCCGATTTCCGCCAGGCTCTTGCCGCCGACGAGGATGCCGGCCGCCTGGCCCCAGGTCTGGTCGCTGAGCTCGAGGTGATAGCCCATGCCGGCCAGCAGTCTTTCTGTGTCGGGCGACAGGCCAAACGGTTCGACATAGACCGTGTCGGGCAGCCATTGGTGGTGGATGCGCGGCGCGTCGACCGCCTCCTGGATGTTCATGCCGTGATCGATGACGTTGACGATCGCTTCCAGCGTGATGGTGATGATGCGCGAGCCGCCCGGGCTGCCGATGACCATGAACGGCTTGCCGTCCTTGGCGACGATGGTCGGGCTCATCGACGACAGCGGCGTCTTCTTCGGCTGGATGGCGTTGGCCTCGCCCTGAACTAGGCCATAGAGGTTGGGCACGCCGGGCTTCTGGGTGAAGTCGTCCATCTCGTTGTTGAGCAGGATGCCGGTACCGCCGGCGACGACGCCGGCACCGAAGGAGCCGTTCAGCGTGTAGGTGACCGCGACCGCGTTGCCGTCCTTGTCGATGATCGAATAGTGCGTGGTTTCCTTGGACTCGCCAAAGCCCTTCGGCATCAGATCCTTCGAAACGCCGGCCCGGAACGGGTCGATCTTGTCGCGGATGTTCTTGGCGTAGGCTTTGTCCAGCAGTTTGGAGACCGGATTGTCGACAAAGTCGGGGTCGCCGAGTGCCGAGTTGCGGTCGACATAGGCATGGCGCATGGCCTCGACCATGACATGCACCGTCTCGGCCGAAGCCGGGCCGAGGTAAGACAGCGGATAGCCCTCGAGCACGTTGAGGATTTCGCAGATGATAACGCCGCCGGAACTTGGCGGCGGCGAGGAGGTGATCTCGTAGCCGCGGTAATTGCAGGTCACGGGCTTCAGTTCGCGCACCGCGTATTGTTCGAAATCCGGCTTGGTCAGGATGCCGCCCTTGGCGCCGCTCGCCTTGACAATGGCGTCGGCGATGGCGCCCTTGTAGAAGGCGTCGGGACCTTTGTCGGAAATGGCCGAGAGCGAGGCGGCAAGGTCGGGCTGGACCAGCTTCTCGCCGATGCCATAGGGCTTGCCGTTGGGCTTGAGGAAGATTGCCGCCGCCGCCGGGTCCTTCGCCAGCCTTTCAGCGCTGCCGGCGAACGAGGCGGCATCGCCCTGATTGAGGATGAAACCGTCCCTGGCATAGTTGATCGCCGGCGTCATCAGATCTTGCCTGGACAAGGTGCCATATTTCTGGCGGGCCATCTCGAAACCGGCCACCGACCCCGGCACGCCGACCGCCAGATAGCCGTCGAGGCTGGCGCCCTTCACCGGATTGCCATCCTTGTCGAGATACATGGTCCTGGTCGCGGCAAGTGGCGCGCGTTCACGGAAATCGAGGAAGGTCGATTTGCCGTCCTTGAAGCGTATGGTCATGAAGCCGCCGCCACCGATGTTGCCGGCATTGGGGTAGACGACCGCAAGGGCATAGCCGACGGCAACCGCCGCATCGACGGCGTTGCCACCCTTCTTCAACACGTCGATGCCGACTTCTGACGCCAGATGCTGGGCCGTTACCACCATGCCGTTCTCGCCCTTGGCGGGTACCGGCGAGGCGGCAAAAACGGTTGTGAATGGGACGAAGGCAAAGGTCAGTGAAAGACTGGCCGCGATCAGGGTCCGGCGGGTAAGATGCATGTCGGGTCTCCGGGCGTAAGGACGCTTAGGAAAGACTGTTGGGATTGGTGAGTCCAGCCAATTGTGATCCTCGACGCCCCCTCTGGCCTGCCGGCCATCTCCCCCGCAGGGGCGAGAGTGGATGTCGCCGTCGCTTTCGCCAATCACCGCCGTTGCAGGAACAGCGCCTTCGGCGAAGCTGCTGATCTCCCCCTTTGCGGGGGAGATGTCCGGCAGGACAGAGGGGGGGTGCTCAAGCGCTGCCGTCGCCCGTCGGGTCGAGAGAGAGAAGAAGTTGACTACACAATCCCGCCGGAACCGCCGGCGACCGCCGGACGTTCCGCCGCGACCTTGGCGCGGTAGCCCGCCGCTCGATAAGCCGCGACGGGATCGACGGCACCGCCAGTCTTCAGCCGCGCCATGGCGAGAATCGGCTCGACATCGGTGCGGTAGGCCGCCTTCAGCGTCTGCGTCGCCATCAGCGCATCGTTGCTGTCCTGATAGCCTTCGAGCGCCTTGCGGTCGACCAGCAGTGCCTGCGCATAGGCGCGCTGCACCTCTACCGCCGACAGCATCAGGCTTTCGATCGGATCGGTGACGTTATGGCTCTGGTCGAGCATATGGGCGGGGTCAAAACCCTCAGCACCGGACAATTCGGCATCGACCAGCTCGTTGAAGACCAGGAACAACCGGTAGGGATCGATCGAGCCGGCATCGAGATCGTCGTCGCCATATTTGGAATCGTTGAAGTGGAAGCCACCGAGTTTCCTGAACTGGATCAGCCGCGACACGATCATCTCGATGTTGACGTTGGGCGCGTGGTGGCCGAGGTCGACAAGGCAGAAGGCCTGGTCGCCGAGTTCCTTCGCGATGATGTAGTTGGTGCCCCAGTCCTGCACGACCGTGGAATAGAAGGCCGGCTCGTACATCTTGTGTTCGGTGAACAGCTTCCAGTCTTCCGGCAGGCCGGCGTAGATTTGCCTCATCGCATCGAGATAGCGTTCGAAGGCCTTGGCGAAATTGACCTGGCCGGGGAAGTTCGAACCGTCGCCGATCCACACCGTCAGCGCCTTGGAGCCAAGCGTCTTGCCGATCTCGATGCATTCGAGATTGTGCTCGACCGCCTGGCGGCGCGTGCCTGCATCGGCATGCGACAGCGAACCGAATTTGTAGGACAGCTTCTGGTCCCTGGCGTCGGAAAAGGTGTTGGAATTCATCGCGTCAAAGCCGAGGCCGAAGCGCGAGGCCGCCTGCTTCAGCCGGTTCGGATCGGCCTTGTCCCACGGAATATGCAGCGACACGGTCGGTGTTGCCTGCGTCAATTGTTGGATGACCGCGCAGTCCTCGATCTTGTCGAAGATGTCGCGCGGCTCGCCGGCGCCGGGAAATCGCGCGAAGCGCGTGCCGCCGGTGCCGACACCCCAGGACGGGATGGCCACGGCGAATTTCTCGACATTGTCCCTAATGGCGTCGATGCCGATGCCGCGCCGGTCGAGCCGCTCGCCGAGCGAGGCGTAGTCGCGCTCGAGGTCGGCCTTGCGCGCCGCATTGTCCCGTTCGACGATGTCGGCGGAGATGATGGTTTCGGACACTGCTGTTCCTCCCAGAATGCGTACGGCTGGCGCCGCCCCTCATCCGCCTGCCGGCACCTTCTCCCCGTGAAGAACGGGGAGAAGGAAAGCGCTCCGGCGCCGATGATCCCCCTCTCCCCGTTCTTCACGGGGAGAGGGTAAGGGTGAGGGGCAGCGCCAACTTTAACAAGTTACCGCGTAAAGCTCTGCGCGTTGCCGGCGTCGACGTTGATGATGTTGCCGGTCGACTTGGCCGACATGTCGGAGGCGAAGAAATAGATCGCTTCCGCAATGTCTTCCGGGAAGACCGAGCGCTTCAGCATCGAGCGCGAGCGATAGTGCTCCTCCAACTCGTCGGTCGACATCTTGTAGGCGGCGGCGCGCTGTTCCTTCCACTCACCGGTCCAGATTTTCGAGCCGCGCAGCACCGCGTCCGGGTTGACGACATTGACCCGGATCTGTGCTTCCGCGCCCTCCAGCGCGAGGCAGCGGGCGAGATGAATCTCGGCCGCCTTGGCGGTGCAGTAGGCGGCGGCATTGGGCGACGCGGCAAGGCCATTCTTGGAGGCGACGAAGACAACATTGCCGCCGATCTCCTGCACCCTGAACAGCCGGAAGGCTTCCCGCGAAACCAGGAAATAACCGGTCGACAGGATATCCATGTTCTTGTTCCACAGCGCCAGCGTCGTCTCCTCGATCGGCGCCGAAGAGGCGAGACCCGCATTGGACACCAGGATGTCGATGCCGCCGAACTCGACCGCCGTCTCGGCAAAGCCGGCGACGACCTGGTCTTCCGAAGTGACGTTGATGACCACCGGGCGGACGAAATCCTTGCCATAGGCCTTGGCCAGTTCCTCATTGGCGCTGGCGAGTGCCGTTTCGTCGATGTCGGCCAGCACCACGCAGGCGCCTTCGCGCAGCAGCCGGCTGGCCGTCGCGCGGCCGATGCCGCCGGCGCCGCCAGTGACCAGCGCGATCTGACCGGCAAGCGACTTCGGCTTCGGCATGCGTTGCAGCTTCAGATCCTCGAGCAGCCAGTATTCGATGTCGAAGGCTTCCTGAGCGGGCAGTCCGACATAGGACGACACGGTCGAGGCGCCGCGCATGACGTTGATGGCATTGACGTAGAATTCGCCAGAAATGCGTGCCGTCGCCTTGTCGCCGGCGAAGGTGAACATGCCGACGCCCGGCATCAAATAGACCACAGCGTTGGGATCGCGGACGGCGGGCGAGTCCGGATGCTTGCAGCTGTCGTAATAAGCCTGGTAGCCGACCCGATAGGCGGCGACATCATCGGCGAGGCGCGCGATGACGGCATCGACATCCGGTTTCGCCGGATCGAATTCGATGACCAGCGGCCGGATCTTGGTGCGCAGGAAATGATCCGGACATGAGGTGCCTAGTGCCGCAAGGGGGCGCAAATCCTTGGAGTTGACGAATTCGAGCACGGCGGGCGAATCGTCGAAATGGCCGAGCTTGTGGCTTTTCTCCGAAATCAGGCCCCGGATTTTCGGCATCAGTTTCGCCGCGATGGCGCGCCGAGCCGAAGCGTCCAGCGACTGCACCACTTCGCCGCCGAAGATGGCAAGGCCTTCGGAGCGGCGCTCGAACCATTCGATCGCCTGGTTGATCACCGAGATCGTCGTTTCGTAGCATTCCTTTGGGGTGTCGCCCCAGGTGAACAGGCCATGGCTTTCAAGGATGACACCCTTGGCCTGGGGATGTTCGAGGCAGAATTCCTCCAGCCAGAGGCCAAGTTCGAAGCCAGGCCGCTTCCACGGCAGCCAGCCTATCGCGTCGCCGAAGATCTCTTTCGTCAGCGCTTTGGAATCCTTCGCGGCGGCAATCGCGATGATGGCATCGGGATGCATATGGTCGACAAAGGGCTTGGGCACATAGGCATGCAGCGGCGTGTCGATCGAGGCCGCGCGCGGATTGAGATTGAAGGTGCAGTGGGGGAGATATCCCACCATTTCGTCCTCGTGCTCGACGCCCCGGTAGAGGCCTTTGAGCGCACGCAGCTTGTCCATGTAGAGCGTGGCGAAACCGTCGAGCTTGATCGAAGCGCTGTCGCCGCCCGAGCCCTTGACCCAAAGCACTTCGACATTCTCGCCGGTAAGCGGATCCTTCTGCCAGATCTTCGATGACGTATTGCCGCCGCCATAGTTGGTGACACGCTTGTCGGAACCGAGCGTGTTCGAGCGATAGACCAGAAGCTCAGGCTCGCTCATTCCCTTGGCCTTCGCATCATCCCAGAGATTGGCGAGGCGCGAGCCGGAGCGCTTGTCGAGCATGGATATCCTCCCTCGGGACCAGAAAGCGCGGTCCCTTTTCGTTGGGAATGTCTACGCAAGAGGCCAGCTTGTCAATCATAAACGATCAATATCGATCATATTGCACCGCACAATGAAATTATATGATCGGAAATGATTGACACTGCTCTTCTTGAGTGCCTAGATGGCCAGGCAGGGAGGAACCATGCACGAAAAAGAGCGCCACAGGATCATTCTGTCCGCCGTCCAGGAAAAACCTGTGGTGACGGTGCAGGAGATGGTCGACCTGACGGAGTCCTCCGAGGCGACGATCCGGCGCGATATCGCCGCGCTTCATGTGCAAAAGCGCCTGCGCCGGGTGCGCGGCGGCGCCGAGGCGATCTCGCCGCCGCAATTCATCGGCCTTGCCGGACGGCCCTTCTCAGTCAATGAAACGCTCAATGCCGCGCAGAAGCGGGCAATCGCGCGCGAAGCCGTCGAGTTGTGTCGGGACGGCGAGCCGATCATCATCAATGGCGGCACCACCACCTTCCAAATGGTGCATTTCCTGACCGGCCGCCGCATGCCGATCTTCACCAATTCATTCCCGATCGCCGAGCATCTGCTCAAGCATTCCAAGAACACGGTGATGCTGTCGGGCGGTACCATCTATCGCGAGCAGAACATCATCCTGTCGCCCTTCGATAACGACGTGACGCGCAATTTCTACGCGCGCCGCATGTTCATGGGCGCCCAGGGGCTCGGGCCGCTCGGCCTCATGGAAGGCGACCCGCTTTTGATCCAGGCGGAGCAGAAACTGATCGACCAGGCCGACGAGCTGGTGGTGCTGGTCGATTCCTCGAAGTTCCGCAAACGCTCGAGCCTGATCCTGTGTGGTCTGACGCGCATCGCCACCGTCATCACCGATGACGGCATCGAGGATCGCGAAGCCAAGATGCTGGAGGCAGCCGGTGTGACGCTGATCGTCGCCCGCAAGTCGGCAAAGGAAGAATCTTCACTGCAGGCCTGAGATCATCTCACGCCCGCAGCGACGATGGAATGCAACGCTCAAGGGAGGATATTCGATGAGCTTCTTGAAGAAATTGCTGGTAACAGCGGCCTTCTCGGCCGCCATGTTCGTGAATGCCGCCTATGCCGAGAACGTCAAGATCGCGCTGGTGGTGAAGTCGCTCGGCAACGGCTTCTTCGATGCCGCCAACAAGGGCGCCGAAGAGGCGGCCAAGGAACTCGGCGACGTCGACATCATCTACACCGGCCCGACCAAGGCCACCGCCGAGGCGCAGATCGAAGTCGTCAATTCGCTGATCGCGCAGAAGGTCAACGCCATCGCGATCTCCGCCAATGACGCCGACGCGCTGGTGCCGGTGCTGAAGAAAGCCATGGAGCGCGGCATCACCGTCATCTCCTGGGATTCGGGCGTCGCCAAGGAGGGCCGCCAGCTTCACCTCAACCCGTCCGATACCGGCCTGATCGGCGAGACCATCATCAAGCTCGCCGCCGACTATCTGCCGGAAGGCGGCGATGTCGCCATCCTGTCGGCCTCCTCGACCGCGACAAACCAGAACGCCTGGATCGAAGCTGCCAAGAAGGTGCTGCCGGAGAAGTTCCCCAAGATCAAGCTGGTCGCCACCGTCTATGGCGATGATGACTCGGCCAAGAGCACGGACGAAGCCAAGGGCCTGTTGAAGTCCTACCCGAACCTCAAGGCGATCATCGCGCCGACCACGGTCGGCGTCGTCGCCGCCGCCCAGGTCGTCACCGACGAGAACCTGATCGGCAAGGTCAATGTCACCGGCCTGGCGCTGCCGTCCGAGTTCAAGAAGTTCATCGACAATGGCGCCAGCCAGGCGGTCGCGCTGTGGAACCCCATCGATCTCGGCTACTCGGCCGTGTACCTCGCCCATGATCTGGCCGTGAAGAAGGAAGAGGCCAAGCCCGGCGCCACACTGTCGATCGGCCGCGTCGGCAAGGTCACGCTCGACGACACCAACTCGGCCGCGATGGCTCCGCCCTTCCAGTTCGACAAGAGCAACATCGAGAAGTTCTCCAAGATCTATTGATCCTGGAGCCGGTACCCTCCCCCTTGTGGGGAGGGTCGGCGAGACGGTCGCGCGAAGCAATACCGACGAGACGGGGTGGGGGTGGCGACGTCTCCGCACATTAGGACTTTGATATGCTTGTAGACCCCCACCCCGCTCACTTTGTTCGCGACCCTCCCCACAAGGGGGAGGGTAAGGCAGCTCCTCGCCTGACGCTGTCCGGCATCTCAAAGAGCTTTCCCGGCGTGCGCGCGCTGCACAATGTCAGCCTGTCGCTCTATCCGGGCCAGGTGACGGCGTTGATCGGCGAAAACGGTGCCGGCAAATCGACACTGGTCAAGATCATGACCGGCATCTACCAGCCCGACGAGGGCACAATCAGCATCGACGGCCAGGCCGTCACCTTGCCCAGCGCGCATGCCGCTTTCGGGCACGGCGTCACCGCGATCCATCAGGAAACCGTGCTGTTCGACGACCTTTCGGTCGCTGAAAATATCTTTCTCGGCCATGCACCGCGCTCGCGTTTCGGCACCATCGACTGGCGCACGATGCGCAGGGACGCCCGAGAAGTGCTCGACACCATGCATGCGGGCCATATCGATGCCGACGCACGGCTGAAGGACCTCGGAATCGCCAACAAGCACTTGGTTGCCGTGGCGCGCGCCATGTCGATCGACGCCCAGATCGTCATCATGGACGAGCCGACAGCCGCCCTTTCGATGAAGGAGATCGAGGAGCTGTTCCTGCTCATCGAATTCCTCAAGAGCGAAGGCAAGGCGATCCTGTTCATCAGCCACAAGTTCGACGAGATCTACCGCATCGCGGACCGCTATACGGTGTTCCGCGATGGCGAGATGGTCGGAGAAGGCCTGATCAAGGATACCAGCCAGAGCCAGATCGTGCGCATGATGGTCGGCCGTTCGGTCGACCACATCTTTCCACAGCGCAAGGCCGAGATCGGCGCGCCGGTGCTGTCCGTCTCCGGCCTGTCGCATCCGACCGAATTCAACGACATCGGCTTCGAACTGCACAAGGGCGAAATCCTCGGCTTCTATGGCCTTATCGGGGCCGGGCGCAGCGAGGTGATGCAGGCGATTTCGGGCATCACCCGCACATCGGCCGGCACGATCACGCTGGAAGGCAAGATAATCGCGCCAAAATCGGCGGCGGATTCGATCGAGGCCGGCATCGTCTACGTGCCGGAAGAACGTGGCAAGCAGGGTGTGGTGATCGGCCTGCCGATCTTCCAGAATGTCTCGCTGCCCTCGCTCACGCGCACCTCCAAATCCGGCCTGTTGCGGCTGGCGGAAGAGTTTTCGCTCGCCCGCACCTACACAGAGCGGCTGGATCTGCGTGCCTCCTCGCTCAGCCAGGATGTCGGCACGCTGTCGGGTGGCAACCAGCAGAAGGTCGTCATCGCCAAATGGCTGGCGACCGCGCCCAAGGTGATCATTCTCGACGAACCGACCAAAGGCGTCGACATCGGTTCGAAGGCCGCCGTGCACGGCTTCATGGCAGAGCTGGTGGCGCAAGGCCTGTCGGTGATCATGGTTTCGTCGGAACTGCCGGAGATTCTCGGCATGTCCGACCGCGTCGTCGTCATGCGCGAGGGTTTCGTCGCGGCGGTCTACGACAACAAGGGACTGGACGCCGAGACGCTGGTCCGGACGGCGGCAGGGATCGCGGCATGAAAGCTATCCTGAAATATCGCGAAATCTGGCTGCTCGCCGCCATCGCCGTTCTGATTGGATTGATCTCGACCCGCTTCCCCGCCTTCGCCGACCCCGGGAATCTGCGCCAGGTGTTCAACGACACATCAATCCTGATGATCCTGGCGCTCGGCCAGATGGTGGTCATCCTGACCCGGTCGATCGACCTGTCGATGGCTTCCAACCTGTGCTTCACCGGCATGGTGGTGGCGATGCTGAACGCCGCGCACCCGGCGATCCCCATCCCCTTGCTGATCGTCATCGCGCTGGCCGTCGGGCTGGTGCTCGGCGCCATCAACGGCCTGCTTGTGTGGCGGCTGAACATCCCCTCGATCGTGGTGACGCTGGGCACGTTGACCATCTATCGCGGCGCCACCTTCGTTGTGTCCGGCGGCGCCTGGGTCAATGCCGACAAGATGAGCCCGGATTTCATCGGCTTCCAGCGCACCGCCTTCCTCGGCGTTCCCGTGCTCTCCTGGATCGCCATTCTGGTCATCGCGCTGTTCTTCGTCCTGATGACGCGTACCGCGCTCGGGCGCTCGATCTACGCCATCGGCGTCAACCCGACGGCGTCGGTCTATGCCGGCATCGATGTCGGGCGCACGAAATTCATCGTCTTCTGCATCTCGGGCATGATCGGCGGCCTCTCGGGCTACCTCTGGATCTCGCGTTATGTGATCGCCTCGGTCGAGGTCGCCAACGGCTACGAGCTCAACATCATCGCCGCCTGCGTCATCGGCGGCATCTCGATTGCCGGCGGTATCGGCTCGGTCGGCGGCGCGGTTCTAGGGGCGCTGTTCCTCGGCATCATCTCCAACGCGCTTCCCGTCATCAACATCTCGCCCTTCTGGCAAATGGCGATTTCGGGCAGCGCGATCATCCTGGCCGTCGTGCTCAACGCGCGCGGCGAACGCCAGCAGGGCCGCATTATCCTGAGAAAGATCGAGGCGGCATGAGCAGCACTTCGCTCCGGTTGGATCGAGAGGTCAGATTGTTGCCGATCGCAACAGTCCTGTTTTCAAGGTTTGTGCCGCCCCTCATCCGCCTGCCGGCACCTTCTCCCCGTATAGTGACGGGGAGAAGGGAGAAGCTCCTGCGCTGGCGCCCCCCTCTCCCCGTCTCTATATGGGGAGAGGGTAAGGGTGAGGGGCGGCGCCAACATTCGATCGGTTTGGCCAAATGACCGACATAACCAGGCCCCCTGCCCCGCGCCACATCCCCGACCGGCTCGACAAGCCGCTGTCCTCGGCGGTCTTCTCGTGGGAAGCGCTGCTCGTCATCATCGCGGTTCTCATCTTCGCCATAAACAGCTTCGCCTCGCCCTATTTCCTCGATCCCTATTCGCTGTCGGACCTGACGTTCAATTTCACCGAAAAGGGCCTGATCGCCTTCGCCATGGCGCTGCTGATCATTTCCGGCGAGATCGACCTGTCGGTGGCCGCCATCATCGCGCTCGCCTCGACGCTGATGGGCATGGCGGTGCAGGCGGGCGCCGCGACACCGGTTCTGGTGCTGATCGGCATTGTCGTCGGGCTCGGCTGCGGCGCCTTCAATGGACTGCTGGTGACGAGGCTTGGCCTGCCCTCCATCGTCGTCACCATCGGCACGATGAGCCTGTTCCGCGGCATTGCCTTCATCATCCTCGGCGACCAGGCCTACAAGGGCTATCCGGATAGCTTCGCCTTCTTCGGCCAGGGCTATGTCTGGTGGGTGGTGTCGTTCGAACTGGTGCTCTTCCTTATTGCGGGTCTCGTCTACTGGTTCCTGCTGCACCGCACCAGCTTCGGCCGCCGCGTCTTCGCCATCGGCAACAATGCGGTCGCGGCGCAGTTTTCGGGCGTGCGCGTGGGGCGTATCAAATTCATCCTGTTCTGCCTGACCGGACTGATGTCGGGCATCGCCTCGGTGCTGATCACCTCGCGGCTCGGCTCCACCCGACCGTCGATCGCGCAGGGCTACGAGCTCGAGGTCATCACCATGGTGGTGCTGGGCGGCGTCAGCATTCTCGGCGGCGCCGGCAGCATTCTGGGCGTCGTGCTTGCCGCCCTCATCATGGGGCTGGTGACCTTCGGCCTCGGTCTGCTCAATGTGCCCGGCATCGTCATGTCGATCTTCATCGGTCTGCTGCTGATCATCGTCATCGCCCTGCCGATCGTCTGGCGGCGGCTGCGCGGAGGACGCTGATGGCCGAGAAGTACGCGTTCAAGATGATGCTCAAGCCCGGCATGAAGGCCGAGTACAAAAAGCGCCATGACGAGATCTGGCCGTCGCTGGTGGCGCTGCTGAAGCAGGCCGGGGTGTCCGATTATTCCATCCACCTCGATGAGGATACCAACATCCTGTTCGGGGTGCTGTGGCGGCGGGATGGTCACGGCATGGCCGAGTTGCCGAAACATCCGGTGATGCGGCGCTGGTGGGCTCATATGGCCGATATCATGGAAACCAGGCCTGACAACGAGCCGGTGGCCGTTCCGCTGGAAACCGTGTTCCATATGGAATGAGCACGATACGCCACATCGCCGTCATCGACATCGGCAAGACCAATGCCAAGGTGGCGCTGGTCGATCTCGTTACCTTGAGCGAGGTCGCGCTGCGCCGCATGGCGAACGCACCGGTGCGTCAGGTGCCCTATCCGCATCACGATGTCGAGGCGCTATGGGCGTTCATCCTCGACAGCTTGGCGGGCCTCGACCGCGAACGACGCATCGACGCCATTTCGATCACCACCCACGGCGCGACAGGCGCTCTGGTCGATGCCGCGGGCGAACTGGTGCTGCCTGTGCTCGATTATGAGTTCGATGGTCCCGACAGTCTGGCAGTGGACTATGACGCGACCCGCCCGCCCTTCGCCGAAACCGGCACGCCGCGCCTGCCGCTCGGCCTCAATCTCGGTGCGCAATTCTTCTGGCAGCAGAAGCGTTTCCCGGCTGAGTTCGCCTGCGCCAACACGATGCTGATGTACCCGCAATACTGGGCGCTGCGGCTGACCGGCCTCGCCGCCAATGAAGTGACGTCGCTCGGCTGCCACACCGATCTGTGGAACCCGTGGATCGCCGATTTCTCCTCGATGGTCGACAAACTGGATTGGCGTCGGCTGATGGCGCCGGTGCGGCCGGCCGGGGACCGGCTCGGCCCGATCCTGCCCACGCTTGCGGTGCGGACCGGCCTCGATCCACGGACGCCCGTTTTTTGTGGTCTGCACGATTCCAACGCGTCGCTGCTGCCACATCTCCTGTCCGACGCGCCACCCTTTTCGGTGGTTTCGACCGGCACCTGGGTGGTGTCGATGGCGGTCGGCGGCAGACCAGTCGTGCTCGACCCGACACGCGACACGCTGGTCAATGTCAATGCGCTCGGCGATCCGGTGCCCTCCGCACGGTTCATGGGCGGTCGAGAGTTTTCGACGCTGACCGAGGACAAGCCGCAGGATTCGAGCGAAGATGACGTTGCCGCCGTGCTGACGCGAAAGGTCTTGCTGCTGCCTTCCGCTCAGCAGGGTTCTGGACCGTTCCCGCACCGCACCGCGCAGTGGAGCAATGCGGAAAATTCCAGTCCCGGGCAGCGTTTCGCCGCGATTTCGTTCTACCTCGCGCTGATGACCGCGACCTGCCTGGACCTCATAGGCGGCGACGGTCCGACGACGGTCGAAGGGCCGTTTGCCCAAAACCGGCTTTTCATCCGCATGCTGGCGGCAGCGACAGGCAGACCGGTCATCTCATCGGAGACCTCGACGGGCACCAGCATCGGCGCAGCGCTGCTGGCGTCGGATGGCGCTACGATTACGAGCAAAGGCGAGCGAACTGAGCCGCCGGCTGAGCGCGCCTGGAGCGATTATGCGCGAGCATGGCAAAAGGCCGCCAGGGCATAAGTTGCGGCATGGCTACCCAGCCTTGCTTGACAGGCCGGCGCCGCCCCTCATTGCCCTGCCGGGCATTTCTCCCCGTTAGTGACGGGGAGAAAAACGCGTCGTCGACGGTTTCGCCAATCGCCGCCGTTGCGGCCACCCCTTCTCCCCGTCACTAACGGGGAGAAGGTGCCGGTGTCCGAACCGGATAGATAGGTAACAGGATGGACCGATTGCATGGGTAACGGTTTTCTTGTCCGCCGGGAGGACCGGCGATGGTTTGGCGAGAGATTGGGCTCATGGATGAGCGGCTTCGATTTGTTGCAGAGTGTCTTAGTGGCGAGGAGACGATGACGCAGCTTTGTGCGGCCTTCGAGATCTCGCGCAAGACCGGCTACAAATGGCTTGGGCGCTACCGGGAGCTTGGGCCGGAAGGCTTGCATGATCTGCCGCGGGCACCGCTCAAACACGGCCGGGCGACGGCATTGGAGTTGGTGGAGCGGATCGTGGCGGCGAAGGAGGCGCATCCGCTGTGGGGGCCGAAGAAGATCATGGCCAGGCTGAGGCGAAGCGAGCCCTCATGCGGCTGGCCGGCAGTCTCGACGGCAGGCGAGATCCTGAAGCGGTATGGTCTTGTCGGGCGGCGACGCAGGCGCTGGAAGGCGGCGGGCAA
>NZ_VFVA01000025.1:0-85743 GCF_006442155.1 Mesorhizobium sp. B2-4-14
TCAGGGGCGGGTCGCTTCAACATGACCCAGTGAATCAAAAACCCCCGGCAAATGCCAGGGGTTTGTCAGCAGTCTGACGGCGCCTCGCGGCGCCGTTTTCATTTCGACCCGACCGATCTGGTCGCACCTCACCTATAAGGCGACCAGCACTGCTGGCGCGGGCCATTGTAGGGCTGGAACGTATTGTCCCAGGCGCGATACGACCGGTACCTGTTATAGCACCACCGGACATGGGCACTCGAAAGCCGGCCCGCGCGATAATAGTGGCGCGGCGGCGGCGCATAATAGTCGTAGTTATTGTACAGGCTGCCAAGGCCGAGACCCAGGCCAAGGCCCAGGATCGCGGCACCCGCGCCATCATCGTAGTAGCCGCCGCGGTAGTGGCGATGGCGCCAACGCCAATTGTCGCCGCGGTTCCAGTCGCCACGATTCCAGTTGCCGCGTCCCCAGTTGCCGCGGTTCCAGTTGCCAGACCGGCGCCATCTCCATTCGTTGTTGAACGTTCCGTTGTTGTTGCCCGCCCAGTCTTCGCGGACCGGCGTGACGGTCGGCGCTGCTGTGCTGACGGGAATCGACAGGTCCGGCTGCAGGATCGGTCCGGCGGCGGACGGCGCCGTTATGCCGGAGACAATGCCGAGCGCAATCAGCCCGGATTTGATGGTGGAAGAAAAGAGCGAATTCATTGCACTCTCCAAGAGGTACAGGCCCCACGCCTACCCTAGGAATGGAGCCAATGTGGATGTTTGCGTCTGAACGGCGGATGAACGGAAAGGTTCCGTCAACCATGGCGCGAAATGCCACAGGTCCAGACGATCTGGGCTTGTGGCCCTGCCGGCTTGTTTTCTCCGCCGCTTGCAGGCAAAGGTCACGGCATGTCGCTGCGCCTTGCCACTTTCAATGTCGAGAACCTGATGAACAGGTTCGATTTTTCCGGCTATCGCAATCAGCTCAACGAGGATCGGACGCTGGCGCTGTTCGATATCCAGAGCGAGGCCGAGTACAAGATCCTGGAGCAGGCCCGCGCCATCGCGCAATCAGACGACACGCGCCAGCTGACGGCGCTGGCGATCGCCGCCACCCAGGCCGACATCATCTGCATGCAGGAGGTCGACAACATCGAGACGCTTAAGGCCTTCGAATACGGCTATCTGTTCAAGATGGTGGGGCAGGGCTACCGCCAGAAATACACCACGTCAGGCAATGATTCGCGCGGCATCGACGTCGCCGTGATGATGCGCAGCGAGTCCGCGCAGGGACAGCCGATCGAATTCGTGCGCATGACCAGCCACGCCTATACCACCTATGAGCAGTTCGGGTTGCACACGCCGGAACTCGAGGCGCTCGGCAAGCAGGCCAATGAGCGCATCTTCCGGCGCGACTGCCTTGAAGTCGACATCACCGTGGGCGGTGCCCCATTGACTCTCTACCTCGTGCATTTCAAATCGATGGGGCCGCCCCGCAACGGGCTCGACGGTCGCGAGGCGACGATGCCGGTCCGCATCGCCGAGGCGCAAGCGGTGCGCCGCATCATTGAGGAGCGCTTCGGCAAGGAGCACGCCGCCGACAAGCGGTGGGCGATCTGCGGCGACATGAATGATTACCGCCAGCGGGTGAAGATTGCCGGCGATGATGTCGGCGGCTACCGTTTCGAGGTGGTCGACGAGGCCCGGTCCAGCATCGACGTGCTGACGGCTGGCGGCTTCTGCGAGAACGTCGTCGAGCGGCGACCGGAAATGAACCGTTGGACTTTTTACCATACCCGTGGGCCCGAAGAGCGGCATCTCTGCCAGCTCGATTATATCCTGCTCTCCAGGGGACTGGCGGCCAGGAATGCCACCGCCGTTCCCGACATCATCCGCAGTGGCCAGCCCTGGCGCACGATCTTTCCGGCAGGCCAGGAAGTCGAGCGCTTCCCACGCGCCGGCTGGGACCGGCCAAAGGCATCCGACCATTGCCCGGTGGCGATCACACTGGACATGGTTCGATAGGCGGCACTGGGGTTGATACAGATGAGTTTCGACCTGCCGCGCAATGTCATCCTGCCGGTCGATACCATCGACGTCCGGCTCGATCCCGGCCCGCACCCTTTCGCGCGGGACAATGAAAGGGCAATCGCCGAAAACTGGCAGCGCGAGATAGCAGCCAATCCGGCGCTGTTCGACGGCACCGTGGTGTTGCTCTCGCGACTTGCCTGGGGCGACAACCGCCTCGTCGGCCGCTGCCATGCGGTCAACTATTCCACCTTCATGCTCTGGCGTAAGCGGCGCGAGAATTCCGGTGCCGAGCACGCCTATGCCCATGCCATGCTGGTGGCCGGCGACAACGCGCTGGTGGCGATCCGTATGGGCGCGCGAACGGTCAGCCCCGGCCGCGTCTATTTCGCAGCCGGCTCGTTCGAGCCGCTCGACTTCCGCGACGGGCGGGTCGATGTCGATTTCAACATGATCCGCGAGGTGCGCGAGGAAACCGGCCTCGACCTGTCGAATGCCGAACGAGGCAAGCGCTACCACGCCCTGTCGACGGCAAGCGGTACGGTGATCTTCCGCCGCTATCACCAGACGGAACCGGCCGACGAGATCGCGCGGCGAATCTCGGCCTTCGTTGCCACCGAAACCGATCCGGAGATCGAGGGGCCGGTGATCATCCGCCATGCCGCCGACCTTCCGGATGGCCTGGCGCCGCACATGAAGCCGCTGGTCGAGTGGCATTTCGAAAGCGGCAAGTAGGATAGTCCTGGCCTCGGTGCCTTCTACTCGTGCCGCAGCGCGTCGATCGGGTCGAGCCTGGCGCCGCGTAGCGCCGGAAAGAAGCCGAACACCATTCCGATCAGCGCGGAGAAGCCGACGGCGAGCAGGATGACGGCCGGGCTTGGCGCGAAGGGGATGGTCAGGGTCACCGAGGCGAGGCCGGCCAGTGCCAGGCCGATGAGGATGCCGATGATGCCGCCGAGCAGCGACAGCACCGTGGCCTCGACCAGGAACTGGATGAGGATGTGCTTTTCATGCGCGCCGATGGCGAGCCTGATGCCGATCTCGCGCGTGCGTTCGGTGACCGAGACCAGCATGATGTTCATGATGCCGATGCCGCCGACCAACAGGCTGACGCCGGCGACCGCGCCCAGCATGCCGGTCATGGTGGTGGTGGCGCTGGCCATGGCGTCGGCGATCTGCGTCATGTCGCGGATGGCGAAATCGCTTTCGCGGTCGGGCGTGACGCGGCGTGCGTCACGCAAAATGTCCTCGACGCGCGGCTGCAACTCGCTGGTTGGCGTGCGATCGTCTGCGGCGATATAAATGTTGTCGATATCGCGGTTGCCGGCGATGCGACGCTGATAGGCATGCAGCGGCATCAAAACGACGTTGTCCTGGTCCTGGCCGAAGCCGGTATAGCCCTTGGGCTCGAGCAGGCCGATGATCTTGCAGGAGGTGCGGTTGACGCGGATGATCTCGCCCTCGGGATCGCCGGCGCCGAAGAATTGCTGGCGCACCGTCTCGCCGATCAGGCACACGCCGGTGCCGGAACGGGTTTCGGAATCGCTGAAGGGGCGGCCGGACACCAGCTTCCAGTCGCGTGCGTCGAGATAGGCACTGTCGGTGCCGGTGACGCCCGAAGTCAGGCTCTCGGTGCCGAAGATGACGCGCACCTGTTTCTGCGAGGCTGGCGAGATGGCGCGCGCGCCGGTGAGATGTGCGACCAGCGCCGCCAGGTCTTTCTCGGCCAACGGACGCACCACCTGGTCAAGCCCGCCCGGGCCTCCCGGACCTGCAGGGCGGCCGGCCCTGACGACCAGCAGGTTGCTGCCGAGCTTCGAGATGTCCGCCTTGACCTTTTGCGTGGTGCCGGAGCCGATGGTCAGCATGGCGATGACGGCGGCCACGCCGATGACGATGCCCAGCAGCGTCAGGAACGAGCGCAGCACGTTGCGGCGGATGGAACGAAGCGAGAGGCGGACGGTTTCCCAGATCATGGTCAGGCCGTCTCCATGGTGTCGGAGGCGACGTGACCGTCCAGGAAGCGGATTGTGCGTTCGGCGTATTCGGCGACATCGGCCTCATGCGTGACCATGGCGATGGTCAAGCCAAGCTCCTTGTTCAGCTGCGTCAGCAATTCCATGATCTCATGGGTGCGGGCAGTGTCGAGGTTGCCGGTTGGTTCGTCAGCGACCAGAAGGGTCGGCCTGGTGACGATGGCGCGCGCGATCGCCACGCGCTGCTGCTGACCGCCGGAGAGTTCCGCCGGCGTATGGTGCTCGCGGCCGACAAGGCCGACCTGGGCCAACGCCTGCATGGCAAGGTCGCGGCGCTCGCGGGCGGCGACGCCGCGATAGATCAGCGGCAGTTCGACATTCTCTGCGGCGGTGGTGCGCGCCAGCAGATTGTAGCCTTGGAAGACGAAGCCGACATAGAGGTTGCGCAGCATGGCGCGGCGGTTACGGTCGAGCCGGCCGGCGTCGACGCCCATGAAGGAATAGGTTCCGGCCGTCGGTGTGTCGAGGCAGCCGATGATGTTCATTGCCGTCGACTTGCCGGAGCCGGACGGCCCCATGATGGCGACGAATTCACCGCGCCGGATCGCAAGGTCGACGCCGGCCAGCGCGTGCACCCGCGCCTCGCCTTGGCCATAGCTCTTCCAGACCTTGTCGAAGGTGATGAGGGGCGCACCCGCGGCCACGGCTTAGCTCCGCAACTGCGAGGCGGTGATCACCTGTGCGCCTTCCTCAAGGCCCGAGGTGATCTCGGTCAGTTCGCCATCGGTCGAACCGATCTTGACGTTGACCGGATGCGGCCGGCCGTTCTCCAGCACATAGAGCGTGCGCGAGCCGTCGGTGGGGGCCGTTGCCGCCTGACGCTGGCGATTGCCGCCGGGACGCCCCATGCGGCCGGTGAACAGATCGCTGAGACTCCAGCCACGCGCGGCCTGTTGCGCCGGGCGATAGCGGAAGGCGGTTGCGGGTACGGTGAGCACATCCTTGGCTTGCCTCGTGACCACAGAAACAGTGGCGGTCATGCCGGGGCGCAGCAACAGCTCGTTGTTGTCGACCTCGAGCCGCGCATTGTAGGTGACGACGCCATCGGTCGTGACCGAGGCATAGGAGATGTCGCGGATCTCGGCATCGAATGGCCGGTCGGGGAAGGCATCGACGGTGAAGCGCGCATGCTGGCCCGGCTTGACCGCGCCGATATCGGCCTCGTCGACCGCCGCCACCAGTTCCATGTTCCTCAAATCCGCGGCGATGACGAACAGCACCGGCGCCTGCAACGAGGAGGCAACGGTCTGGCCCGGGTCGACCGAGCGCGTCAGCACGATGCCGTCGATCGGCGCGTAGATGGTGCTGTTGGCAAGATCGGTCTGCTGCGACTTGAGATCCGCGTTGGCGATGGCGAGATTGGCCTGGGCGCTGTCGAGTGCGGCCTTGGAGCGGTCGCGCGTCGCGGTCGCCGCCTCCAGCGACTGGTCGGTGGCCATGCCGCGCTTGGTCAGGGCCGCCGCGCGCGCCAGCGCGCTCTCGTTCTCGGCCAGCGTCACCCTTGCATCCTCGACATTGGCGGCCGCCGCCTTGGCCGAGGCCTGCGCCCGCTCGATCTGGACCTGCAGCTTGGCGGTGTCGAGCGCGGCCAGCACGTCGCCCTTCTTGACCTGCTGGTTCTCGTTGACCGAAACCGAGCGTATGATGCCGGAGAGCTGGCTGGAAATGTCGACCTGAGTGAGCGGCTGCAGCTTGCCCGTTGCCGACACCTGGACGGTGAGGTCGGCCCTGGCGGCTGGCACGGTGGTGTAGTCGATCCTGGCAGGCGTGCCGGCATACCATTGATACAGGCCAAGGCCGGCGGCAAGCACGATCAGGGTGAGCAACGCATAGAGCCAGCCACGCCGCCGCGTCTTGCGCCGGCCCTTGCTGTCGAGGCCGAGCGCCGTCTCGATGGCGGAATCCGATTCCGTCTTTGGCGGATTGACAATCTGGTCCACGCTGGACCCCTATGATGCGTAATGACCGTATCCGTGCACAGATCAGGCTTGACGGTTCAAATATCAAATTAAATTTCGCCCATGTTGGGATTGAGGCAGGAATGCAAACCCGGAATTACTTGCTTTACGACGTGTTTACGACCGAGCGGCTGGCCGGCAACCCGCTGGCCGTGGTGTTGGATTGCAAAGGGCTGGACACGGCCGCGATGCAGGCCATCGCGCGAGAGTTCAATCTGTCCGAAACGGTTTTCGTGCTGCCGCCGGACAACCCCAAGCATAGAAACCGCATCCGCATCTTCACGCCCGACTATGAAATGCCGTTCGCCGGTCATCCGACTGTCGGGTCAGCCATCGCGCTGACGGAATTGGAGGGGGAGGGCAGCGCCGGCATTTTCGTGCTGGAAGAGAATATCGGACCGGTGCGCTGCGCCGTCAGCAAGCATAATGGCGTCACCTTCGCCGAATTCGATCTCGCCAAACTGCCGGAACCCCTGGACCTGTCTGCCGATCCGCAGGCGATCGGCGCCGCGCTCGGGCTGGCGCCGCATGAGATCGGTTTCGAGAATCACCGTGTCGCGTTCTGGTCGGCGGGCGTGCCCTATGTGACCATTCCGGTTGCCAATCTCGAAGCGGCGGGCCGGATCCGGCTGGATAACCAGGCCTGGTCCGAACTGGCGCCGCGCAAGAGCGAATGGGCCTTCGCCAGTCCCTACGTCTACTGCCGCGAGACCGTGAATCATGAAAGCGCGTTCCATGTCCGCATGATCGTCCCCGGCACGCCCTCTTATGAAGACCCGGCGACCGGTTCGGCGGCGGCGGCCTTTGCCGGCGCCATTATGCATTTCGACGGCCCGACGGACGGGGTTTCGCAACTGTGGATCGAGCAGGGGCTCGAAATGGGCCGCCCGTCGCGCATCCGCCTGGAACTCAACGTGGAGGGCGGAAAACTGGCCTCCGCGCGCATTGGCGGCCATGCAATCAAGGTGGCGGAAGGCAAGCTTTTCGGGTGATCTGCCGGGCTTCGCCAAAGGTTTGAGAGACCCTCGGTACGATTTGTCGGGAAATGATTCCGGCAGGGCTGGACAGGATCGGTATCGGCGGCTATATGCCCGCCAACGCCGGTTTTTGCCGGCCGAGTGGGTGCGTAGCTCAGTTGGTAGAGCAGCTGACTCTTAATCAGCGGGTCCACAGTTCAATCCTGTGCGCACCCACCAAATTTCTTCAAAGACTTGGTGGATAGACCCTGAAAGCGAGACACGTTTAGCGCGTCTCGGGCCATACGTCTTATCGTGATCTTTTGACCTGCAACGATGCTCGGCCGGCCTGTAGTCAGGCCCTGTTGAGCGGCTTGCGGTGGTGAGGCCGACGCCCTTGGCTTTCTCGGTTGCTCTATATATATTTCATATACGAACCGTATATGGAGGTGCCGATGGGCATCGTGAACATTGATGATGACTTGCACGACCAGCTGCGCAGGGCGAGCAAGGTATCGTATCGTTCGATCAACGCGCAGGCCGCCTATTGGATCAAGGTCGGCATGCTGTGCGAGACCAATCCGACGCTCAGTTTCACGGAGATCATCGAGCGCGAACTCGGTTCCGCAGGTGTTTCGGCTCAATCACTGGCTTTCAGCGAAGCATGACGAAGCAGCCCGGGAACTGGCCTTGCTCGCCGAATCCGGCCGGCTGCTGGCATCCGTCTTCGGGCTGCTGGATCGAACCTCGCTCGCCGGTGTGTCGACACTTCAGATCAATGACATGGTCGAGCGTTTCATCGTTCACGATCTCCAGGCCCGACCCGCGAGCAAGGGCCAATATGGCTATGGTTTTGTGTTGAATTCTTCGGTGAACGATGTGGTCTGCCACGGCATTCCGTCGCAATCGGACGTGCTTCGGGACGGCGATATCGTCAATTTCGACATCACGCTGGAGAAGGACGGCTATATCGCCGATTCCAGCAAAACTTATCTCGTTGGCGAGGTCGCTCCAGCCGCCAGGAGGCTGGTCCAGACCACCTACGAGGCCATGTGGATGGGCATCCGGGCTGTTCGCCCGGGCGCACGGCTCGGAGACATCGGCTGGGCGATCGAACGCCATGCCAAGCGAAATGGCTATTCCGTGGTGCATGACTATTGCGGTCACGGCATCGGCAGGGAGATGCATGAGCAACCGCAGGTTCTGCACTTCGGAAAGCCGGGAACCGGCCTCGTGCTCCGCGAGGGCATGGTCTTCACGATCGAGCCGATGCTCAATCGAGGCCGACGGACTGTCAGAACCGAGGCTGACGGCTGGACTGTCGTGACCAGAGACGGGTCGCTTTCCGCGCAGTTCGAGCACACCGTCGCCGTCACGGCTTCCGGTGTATCGGTGCTGACGCTGCGCCCTGACGAACCGGCCGCGCTGAAAAACGCGGCTTAGAAACGGCCCAACCGGAAAGCAATGCTCTTTTCCAGGGCAGCAGCATCGTCAGCGCCAATTCCGCCTTTGCTGCCTGAGCCTATTTCTCCGAAACACCTGCCTCGGCAAAGCTTGCCATGCGCGCATGGCACTCCAGCGCCGAGCGGACGATGTTGACGGCGAGGCAGGCGCCGGAGCCTTCGCCGAGCCGCATGCCGAGATCGAGCAGCGGCGGCAGATCGAGGGCTTCGAGCAAGCCACGGTGGCCCGATTCGGCCGAAACATGGGCGGCGATGGTGTGAGCGAGCCCGGTCGGATGCAGCCTTGCCAGCGGAGCGGCCGCGGCGGTGCAGACGAAGCCGTCGAGCAGCACGGGTATGCCCAGATGCCGTGCGGCCAGCGTGGCGCCGAAGATGGCGGCAAGCTCGCGCCCGCCGAGCGCGGCAGCAATCCCCAGCGGGTCGGCGAGGGCGGCGGCATGGCGCTTCAGGCCGGCTTCGATGGCGACCACCTTGCGCTTCAGGCCGGCGTCGTCGACGCCGGTGCCGCGCCCGGTCCATTTTTCCGCTCCACCGCCGAACAGCGCCGCCGAAATGGCGGCGGCCGGCGTGGTGTTGCCGATGCCCATCTCGCCAAAGCAGACGAGGTCAAGGTCTTTTGTGACCGCATCATAGCCGGCCGAGACGGCGGCAAGGAATGTTTTCTCGTCCATTGCCGGCACTTGCGTGAAGTCGCCGCTGGGATGATCGAGATCGAGCGGGATGACGTCGAGTTCGGCGCCGGCGACGCGGGCGAGCTGGTTGATTGCGGCGCCGCCGCCGGCGAAATTCGCCACCATCTGCACGGTGACTTCCGACGGATAGGCCGACACGCCCTGCGCGGTGACACCGTGGTTGCCGGCGAAGACTAACACCTTCACCCGGTCGAGTTTCGGCATGTCGCGGCCTTGCCAGCGCGCCAGCCATGCCGCGATGGGCTCAAGTCTGCCGAGGCTGCCTTGCGGCTTGGTAAGCGTGTCCTGGCGGCGGGCGACGGCATTGGCCGCTATGTCGCTGCCGGCGGGCAGGTCAAGGCAGGCCGCGCGCAATTCGTCGAGGGATTTGAAGGGCATGGCGGCAAGGTCTCCAAAAGAGAATCAGGAAAGGGCTACGGAAGCGACGAGCAGCACCGCGATTTCGCTCACCTGTTGCAGGGCGCCGATCGTGTCGCCGGTCTGGCCACCGATCTGGTTGAGGCAAAGGGCGTGGAACGCGGCAAACAGCAGGCCAAGCAAGATCAGCGCGGCGATGGCGCCGCCGGGGCCGAGCAGGAGCAGGGGAATCGCGCCAAGCACGGCGCCGGCTATGGCGGTGTCGAGCGAGACAGGACCAGCGCCGGCCGACAGGCCGTCGGAGCGCGCCGCCGGCAAGAGATGCATGAAAGCGCCAAGCACCCCGCGCGAAGCGGCGTGGGCAGCCACAAGGGCAAAGAGCGCCTGTGTGGGGTCGACGAATTCCGAAAGCACGTTCCAGCGGATCAGCAGCGACAGAGCCAGCGCCACCGCGCCATAAGCGCCGATGCGGCTGTCGCGCATGATCTCGAGTTTGCGGCCACGCGACTTGCCGCCGCCGAAACCGTCGGCGACGTCCGAAAGTCCGTCTTCATGCAGGCAGCCTGTGGTGATGACGGTTGAGACGAGGCCAAGGGCGGCCGCCGGCCCCATGGCAAGGCCAAACCGTTCCGCCGTGGCAAAGACGATGGCGCCGATCAGGCCGACGACGATGCCGGCAACCGGTGCGGCCCAGATCGCGGCGGCGAGACTGCGGCCGCGAAAGTCGAGGATGGGCAGGGGCAGGCGGGTAAAAAACACCAGACAGAGCGCGACATCGTCGAGGATCTGCCGGGGCGAAAGGGTAAGATTTGGAAGCTTCACGCGCCAGCCCTCGCTATCGCATGGAAGAAGGTGCCACAAACATGGCCGCGCCGGTAGCCGGAAGCGCCGATCGGATTGCCCTGGCCATCGGCGAGGTCGGCCAGCGGTTCGTCATTGCCGGTGGCCGTCATCTGCGCATAGTGGAATTCGTGGCCACGGATCAGCGCGCCTTGCGGCCCCAGCGGACAGTCCGCACGCAGCCGCGCCTCGCGATAGCCGAGGTTTATCTTTCGCTTGGCAAAGCTGGTGGCATGGCCGAGCAGGCCAAGCATGCGATGCGTTTCGCCGGAGGCATCCTCCAGCGCTTCTCCAAGCACCATGAAGCCACCGCACTCGCCATGGACGGGCTTCGCCTCCGCGAAGCGAGCCATCCCGGCACGGAAATTCGCGGCAGCGGCGAGCCGCCTGGCATGGAGCTCGGGATAGCCGCCCGGCAACCAGCAGACATCGCACTCCTCTTCAGGCGCTTCGTCGGCGAGCGGCGAGAACGGAACGATCTCCGCGCCCGCCTTGCGCCAATAGGCCGCGACATGCGGATAGAGGAAGGTGAAGGCAGCGTCCTCGGCCAGCGCGATGCGTTGACCGGGCGGCTGCAGCGCATCGGTGAAATCGCCGACTGCCGGATTGAGCGGCGTTGCCAGCGCCATGACTGCATCGAGATCGAGCGACTTCTCCGCCATGTCGGCCAGCCTGTCGAGATGCGCCATCAGGTCATCATATTCGCCGGCCTGGACGAGGCCGAGATGGCGCTCGGGCAGATTGAGCGTGGGATCGCGCAGGATAGCGCCGACCACCGGCAGGCCGATCGCCTCGATGGCGTCGCCGGAAAGCCGCCGGTGCCTCTCGCTGCCCAGCCGGTTGAGCACGACGCCGGCCATGCGCACATCCGGATCGTAAGTGGCAAAACCCTTGGCGACGGCCGCCGCCGTGGTCGACTGGCCGGAAACGTCGAGCACCAGCAGCACCGGCAGGCCATAGAGCCGGGCGAGATCGGCGGCCGAGCCGGTGCGCCCCGGCGCGGCCGGAATGCCGTCGAACAGGCCCATGGCGCTTTCGAGGATGACGAAATCGGCATCGTCGGCCGCCTGTGCGGCGAGCGCGTTGAGCAGCGACGGCGGCATCGCCCAACTGTCGAGGTTGACGCCGGACAGGCCCGTAGCAGCGGCATGGAAGCCGGGATCAATGTAGTCGGGGCCCGATTTGGCACCGCGCACCTTCAGGCCGCGCCGGGTGAGCGCGCGCAGGATGCCGATGGTGACACTGGTCTTGCCCGAGCCGGAGCGCGGCGCGCCGATGATGATGGCCCGCGCCGTCATGCCCCGCCCGCCAGTGCCGCGCGCATGGCGACGATGCCGCCGACGACGATCAATGCCGGCGAGGCCAGGCCGGCAGCGGCGGCTTCCTCGGCAATGGTGGCGAGCGTGGCGACGACGGTCCGCTCCCGAGGCGTGGTCGCGGCGACGATCACAGCCGCCGGCGTCGACGGCGCCAGGCCGCCATCGAGCAGTGCCGCTGCTATCAGCGGCAGATTGGCCATGCCCATATAGACCACGACAGGCTGGCCGGTGCGGGCGATTGCCGCCCAGTCGATGTCATCGTCTGTGCCGGCGGCGTGGCCGGTCGCCAGGATCACCGCCTTGTTGATGCCGCGCATGGTGGCCGGAATGCCGGTGGCGGCCAGCGCGCTGAGGCCCGATGTCAGGCCCGGCAGAACACGAAACGGTATGCCTTCGCGTGCCAGTGCCAAAGCCTCTTCGCCGCCCCGGCCGAAAATATAGGGATCGCCGCCCTTCAGCCTGACGACGCGGCGGCCTTCACGTGCCAGCCGCACCAGCAGGGCGGTGATGTCGTCCTGTTTCATCGAGGGCTTGCCGCCGCGCTTGCCCGCAAAGAAACGCTCGGCATTTCCGGCAACAGCCACGACATCAGGTGAAACCAGCGCGTCGTAGACCAGCGCATCCGCTTCGGCCAGCGCCGCCAGCACTTCCAGGGTCAGGCAGCCGGGGTCGCCGGGACCGGCGCCGGCCAGCCAGACATGGCCCGGCTCAAGCGGACGCGGCTTGAAGTTCAGCCGCGCGAGCGCCTGTTCGAGCGTTGCGTTTTCGCCTTTGTTGCTGGTACTGCCGTTCACAATCCGTCCCGTCCGCGAAAACGCCGCTGGTAGTGGGCGTCGTACAATGAACTCTCGCCGAAACCTTCCGCCGCCAGCGAGCGGCCGACGAAGATGATCGCCGTGCGCTCCATCGGATCGGCCGCGAGCCGTGCCTCTATCGTCTCCAGCGTACCGGTCAGCACGCGCTCGTCCGGCCAGGAGGCGCGAAAGACGATCGCGACCGGGCAATCACCGCCATAGTAAGGTGTCAATTCGGCGACGACGCGGTCGACGGCATGGACGGCAAGATGGATGGCCAGCGTGGCGCCGGTGCGGCCGAAACCGGCCAGCGTTTCGCCGGGCGGCATTTTCGAGGCGCGGCCGGAGATGCGGGTCAGCACTAGGCTCTGCGCGACTTCGGGAATGGTCAGTTCGCGGCGAAGTGCTGCGGCGGCGGCCGCGAAGGAAGGAACGCCTGGCGTCAGCGTGTAAGGGATGCCGTGCTTTTCAAGCCGCCGAATCTGCTCGGCAACCGCGCTCCACACCGACAGATCGCCCGAGTGCAGCCTGGCGACATCATGGCCGGCATTGTGGGCATCGAGATACGCGGCCTCGATCTCATCGAGCGACATCGGCGCGGTGTCGATCAATTTTGTGCCCGGGGCGCAGTGCTGCAGCAATTCGGGTGCCACGATCGAACCGGCGTGGAGGCACACCGGGCAGCTTGCCAGGAGCCTCGCACCACGCAGCGTGATGAGGTCGGCCGCACCCGGACCGGCGCCGATGAAATGGACGGTCATGGCGCGTCTCCGCTGATAGCGATGGCGCAGGTGACAGGACCGAGCACGGTGCGCGGGCCGAGCAGCGTCGCGCCCTTCCCGGCAACCGCAAGGGCCGACGCTTCGGAAACCGATGGCGTGCCGGCCGATTCCTGCGACAGGCTGGAGTTGCTGAGCGTCCCCGACGAGGCAGCCCGAAGGGCAGCGTCATCGACGATGATGACCGGGAGGTTCAGCGTGCGACCGGCGGCAGCAACCGCTTCTTCATCCTTCTTGAGCGCGGCGGTGGCCAGCGCCGAAAGAGCCGACATCGCCAGCCCATGCGCTTCGAGCGCTGTTTCTATCGCGGCAAGCACGTCTTCAACCTGTACGCCCTTTCGGCTGCCGATGCCCGCGACCATCATGGCTTGACCCGGCTCCCCATCATGGCTTCACCCAAGCCCACTGCGTGACCGGCATCGCCGGCCGCCAGGCCTGCATCGAGCCGACCGGCGAGGCGCGCGAAATGGCGATGCGGGTGAGATCGCCGCCCAATTTGATGTGTTGGGCAAGAAGCAGGGCTTCCATCTCCAGCGTTACCGCATTGGCGACCAGGCGGCCACCGATGCGCAGCGCCTTGATGGCGGCGTTCAGCACTCCGGTGTCGCTGCCGCCGCCGCCGATGAAGATCGCGTCGGGCGTGTCCAGCCTGGCCAGCGCCTTGGGCGCGCTGCCTTCCACCACGACAAGGCCGGGAACGCCGCAAGCCGCCGCGTTGCGGGTGATGCGGGCGGCTCGGGTCGGGTCGGCTTCAATGGCGATGGCGCGCATCGCGGGGTGGGCAAGCATCCATTCGATGCCGATCGAGCCGGAACCGGCGCCGATATCCCACAGCAATTCGCCGCGCCTTGGCGCCAGCGCCGAAAGGGTGACGGCGCGGATTTCGCGCTTGGTGATCTGGCCGTCATGATCGAACAGGTGATCGGCAAGGCCCGATCTGAGCGGCAGGACGCGGGCCTGCGGATTTGAATCAATCTCAATGGCCAGCACGTTGAGCGGATTGACGTTTTCGAGGTCGAAGGCATCGGCGCGCGCCGAACGTTGGATCTCGTCCGGTCCGCCCAGAGCTTCCAGAACGGTAAGCCGCGATGCGCCGAAGTCGAGTTCGGCGAGCAGGCGGGCGATTTCCGCGGGCGTCTCGCCATCGGATGTCAGCGCCAGGATGCGCGCGTTGGGCTGCAGCAGCGGCCGGATCAGGTCGAGCGGCCGGCCATGCAGGGAGACGGTCTCGATATCCTGCAGCGCCCAGCCCAACCGGGCGGCGGCCAGGGAAATGGCCGATGGCGCGGGGATGACATGCATCTCTTGGGGCCTGACCTTGCGGGCCAGCGTGGCGCCGACTCCGTGAAAGAACGGATCGCCGGAGGCGAGCACGCAGACGCGCCTGCCGGCCAGCGCCAGCACGTCGCGCATCCCGGCATCGAAAGGGATCGGCCAGGGACGCGGCTCGCCCTTGGCGAAGGGGGCGACCAGCGCCAGATGCCGCTTGCCGCCGAAGATGATTTCCGCCTTGGCAATCCGCTGCTTGGCCTCGTCGCCGAGACCGGCTAGACCGTCCTCGCCGATGCCGACGATCGTGAGCCATTGGAGTGTTGGCTGCTTCTTGTTTGACATGCCAGCGCTGCCCCTCATCCGCCTGCCGGCACCTTCTCCCCGTATAGAGACGGGGAGAAGGGACCAGCCGCAACGCTGGCGATCCCCCTCTCCCCGTCTTTACGGGGAGAGGGTATGGGTGAGGGGCAGCGCCGACGTGGTCCACTAGGATGACTATGAAGACGATCCTGATCCTTGGCGGCACCACTGAAGCCCGGCAACTGGCGGGAAAGCTGGTCACGCGCGCCGCGGTCACGCTGTCGCTGGCCGGCCGCACGGAAAGTCCGGTCGCCCAAGGCGTTCCGGTGCGAAGCGGCGGATTTGGCGGCGCCGATGGTTTGGCCGCTTACCTCACGGACAGGTCCATCGACCTGCTGATCGACGCCACGCATCCCTATGCGGCGCGAATCTCCGCCAACGCGGCGCAAGCCGCGCAACTGACCCGTGTACCGATCCTTGCCTTGCGCCGCCCGGGTTGGGAGCCTGTCGAAGGCGATCGCTGGATTGAGGTCGATACCGTCGGCGCTGCCGTGCAGGCGCTTGGGGATACGCCGCGCCGGGTGTTCCTGGCGCTTGGTCGGCAAGAGGTCGCGGCTTTCGAGGCCGCCCCGCAACACCATTACCTCATACGCAGCGTCGAACCGGTCGAGCCAGAGTTGGCGGTGCCGGATGCGGCCTACCTGCTGGCGCGAGGGCCGTTCCGCGAATCGGAAGAGTGTGCGCTTTTGGAGGGGCAGAGCATCGACATCGTCGTGTGCAAGAACAGCGGCGGTGCGGCCACTTACGGCAAGATTGCCGCCGCCAGGGCGCTTGGCATCGATGTGGTCATGATCCGCAGGCCCGATCTGCCACAGGTGCCTTCGGCTGAGAGCGTCGATCAACTGGCCGCGATGGTGGATCATTTTGTCGAGCCCGCGACCGAACGCGGCGTATAGACCAGCGCCGGCTTCTCCCCGCGCTTGATGATGCGAGTTTCCGGCGAGCCGATGATGATGCAGGTCGCCATGTCAGCCTTCCGCGCGTCGGCGTCCGCCAGCAGATAGATCTCGATGCGCTCGTCCGGGCGGCCGGCGGCGCGGCCGAAGATCACCGGCGTGGTGCCAGGCAGGATCGCGGTGAGGCATTCGAAGGCGCGGCCAAGCTGCCAGGGGCGCGCCTTGCTGATCGGGTTGTAGAGCGCGATGACGAAGCCCGCGCCGGCTGCAGCCAGAAGACGCAGCTCTATCAGCTCCCATGGCTTCAGATTGTCGGATAGCGATATGGCGCAGAAATCATGGCCAAGCGGGGCGCCGATCCGGGCGGCGACGGCAAGCATGGCGGTGATTCCGGGAACGACAGCGACATCTATCGCGCGCCATTCGTCCGGCCCGGCCTCGATCGCCTCGCAGACTGCGGCAGCCATGGCGAAGACGCCGGGATCGCCACCTGAGACCACGGCGACGTCATGGCCCTCGGCGGCTTTGACCAGCGCATCCTTGGAGCGGGCGAGCTCCTCGCGATTGTCGGAAGCGACGCGGGTCTGGTCGGGGCGCAAATCGAGCCGGTCGAGATAGGGCTTGTAGCCATAGAAGAATTTTGCTTCCGCCACAGCGCGGCTGGCTTCCGGCGTGACCTGATCGGCATTGCCGGGGCCGAGACCGATGACGGTGAGGCGGCCGCTCATGCAGGTGCTCCCAAGGCGCCGGGCCGGCCGGACCAGCCGGCGACCAACACGATGGCGAAATAGGGTGCTTTGTCGTCCTGTTTATCGGCCAGCTTCATCGAGATGCTGCCGGCCATGGTGCCACGCTCGACATAGACGGCGCGCGTCAGCTTGCCTGTCGCCTCCAGCGCCCGCCTGACCTTGGGCAGGTTGCGGCCGACCTTCATGATGACGGCGGCATCGGTGTCGGCTAAGCGGCGCGTCAACTCGAATTCGCTCATCGTGCCGGGCAGCACGGTCAGTACGTCGTCGCCCTGGACGATCGGCAGGCCGGTCTCCGACCAGCAGCCTGACATGGCGGTGACGCCGGGAATAACCTCGGTCGGGAAACGATGCGCCAGCCTGACATGCAGATGCATGTAGGAGCCGTAGAACAGCGGATCGCCTTCGGACAGGACGGCCACGATCCTGCCAGCTTCGAGATGTTCGGCGACTTTTTCGGCCGACTCCTCGTAGAAACCGGTGATCTGCGAGCGGTAATCGTCGTGATCCTTGTCGATTTCGGTGGTCACGGGATAGAGCAGCGGCAGTTCCAGCATATCCGGCCGGAAGCGCGCTTCGACGATGGCGCGGGCATTGCTGTTGTTGCCGCGCTTGGCGAAATACGCCACCACATCGGCTTCCGCCAAAGCGCGCGCGGCCTTCAGCGTCAACAAGTCCGGGTCGCCGGGGCCGGTGCCGACGCCGACGAGACGTCCTTTTGCCAATCCTTCCTTGACGGGGGCGTTCACAGGCCCGGCCTCGCCAGCGAATTGAGCGCGGCGGCGGTCATGGCGCTGCCGCCAAGCCTGCCGCGCACGATGGCATAGGGCACGCCATAGGAATTCTCGGCCAGCGCATCCTTGGATTCGGCGGCACCGACGAAGCCGACCGGCATGCCGATGATGGCCGCCGGTTTGGGCGCGCCGTCGCGCAGTTTTTCCAGGAGGTAGAAGAGCGCTGTCGGCGCGTTGCCGATGGCGACGACCGCGCCGGCCATGCGTTCGCCCCACAAGTCGACGGCCGCGGCCGAGCGGGTGTTGCCGATATCCCTGGCGATTTCATGCGTGCGCGGATCGCGCAAGGTGCAGATCACTTCGTTGCCGGCCGGCAGCCTGGCGCGGGTGACGCCATGGGACACCATCTCCGCGTCGCAGAAGATCGGTGCGCCGGCGGCAAGTGCATTGCGGGCAGCAGTGACGAAACCGCTGGAGAAAACGAAATGACTTGATGCTTCGACCTGGCCGCAGGCATGGATCATGCGGATGGCGACATCGGCCTCGGCTTCCGAGAAGCGCGACAGATCGGCCTCGGCGCGGATGATGGCGAAGGAGCGCTCGTAGATCGCCGTGCCGTCGTGGATGTAGTCGTAGGCGGCCATGCTCATTCCCGTCGGTAAGCCTCTGCGATGCCGGCCAGCCCCAGCCTTGTAAGGCAAGCTGCGGCGGTCTCGCCTTGATATCGTGCGCTGCGGATCATCGCCGCGACGCGGCCGATGCCGCGCGCGGCGTCATAGCCCGGCCTGTAGCCGGCAGGAAGGGCCTTTGCCGTCGCGTTCACGACAAGTCCGGCTCCGTTTTCGCCGCCGACGATTGTTAGTGTTGCCGGGCCGGGATGCGCGCAGCCCTTGCCACAGCCCGAAATGTGCAGGGTGAAGTCTAGAATGTCGGCGTTTTCGGCGGCAATCGCCTCGGCGATGTCGCGTGTGGGGATCCGACCGGAGGCGCAGGCCGGCGTGCCGGGGCAAGCGGCGATTCGGGTGCGGGGGTCGGCGGGGGAGGTGACGAAGCCGAGAGAGGAGGCGGCGTCTTGAAGGGATTGGTTGGTGTGCGCCGGTTGACCGAGGAAGAGCAAGGCACGGCCCGGGGCGAGGCGGATTTCGGTGGTGCCGAAGGCGATGGCGCTTTGCACGAGGCCGATGATCCTGTTCGCCGGCATGCTGCCGAAGGGAAGGCCGATGCCCAGGGCTAAGCCAGTTTCCAGGGTGAATAGACCGATAGGACGGCACTCCGTCCCACCCCCTTCTGTCCTGCCGGACATCTCCCCCGCAAGGGGGGAGATTGGCAGCTCCGATGCCGATGCTGTTCTTGTAATGCCGGTTACTGGCGAGGGCCGCGATGAGGGCTTGATCTCCCCCCTTGCGGGGGAGATGTCCGGCAGGACAGAGGGGGGTGTGAAGGAATGCCAACCTGCGAGACCTGCTAGCTGCCTCTCCGTCAGATCTCTCGCGTGGGCCTCTCGACCCTTCTCGGCAACCATCCGAAGTGCTGCCACGGCGATATCGCATGCCGCTTCGTCTTTCGCCAAACCAAGGGCCCTGGCGGCCCGCCCATCACCCGCGACAAATATGTCCCATTGGCTTCCAGCATCGGTGAGTGTTGCGACAAGCCTGACATCGGCCGTCACCGCATCCATCGCCAGTTGCCCGCCTCCGTCCACGATAACCGAAACCTTCGGGCCAAGCCTTGCCGTCAGCCCGGCGTCCTCGATCGCCACCCTGATCCGCTCAGCCAGCGGTCGCGGATCGGCGATCTCCTGGGGATCGATGCCCGCCAGCGGCCCGGTCTCGACCGGCACGCCGGTACGCACCGCGATGCCCAACGCGTTGACTTCCGCCGCCAGCGACCGTGCGCTTTCCGTTGTCAGCCCACGTATCTGCAAGCTGCCGCGTGCCGTCACCTCCATGATGCCGTTGCCATGCCGCAGGGCGGATACTGCAACCTCGATCAAGAGCTTCGGCGATAATCCTCCAGCAACCGGGTTGAGCCGCACCAATAGCCCGTCCCCGGTCTGCATCGGCGCGGACAGGGCCGGGCAGGCCCCGCGGCGTGAAAAGGCGTTCATGCCGCCACCCCAAGCGCCTCGGCCTCGGCGATCAGCGCGGCGAGGTCGTCGTCGATCGAATTGCGCAGGGGGTGCCAGAGACCGCGCCGGCGCGCCGACAGGAAGCGCTCGGCGATGACTTTCGCGGCGGCGGGATTTTCGCGCAGGATGAAGGCGCGAACTTCGGGATCGCCAACATAGGCATCGTGCACGGCCTCGATCAGCGCGCCTGAAATAACATGGGTGGTCTCGGCGAAGCCGACCAGCCGGTCGACCGTTTCGGCGAATTCCGATGCGCCGCGCGGGCCATGGCGCATCTGGCCTGATATGAAGCGTGAATTGACGGCGCGGGCACGCACCACCCGCGCTACGGCTTCGCCAACGGATCGCGGCTTTGGCTTTTGCGGATCGCTCGTGTCGAGCACGATGACGTCGGCATTCCGGCCGAGGGCCGCAAGCGCGGCCGAAAAGCCGCCGATGAAGGCGACATCGGCTGATCCTTCGAGAATGTCGCGGCCGGGATCGTCGCCGGTGTGGACGAGAAGATCGGCCTCGGCGATGCGCCCCTCGAAAGCGCCGGGTGCGGAGATGCCATCACCCCCGGCACCGCCATAGGCGTGCGAGGTGGCATCGAGATAGGCACGGCCGATCTCTTCGCGCGCGCCCCAGTCGCCGCTCGACAACAGCTCCTCGACGCCGGCGCCGTAAGTGCCGGGCGAGGTGCCGAAGATCCGCGGGCTGACCTTGCCGTCGGCGCGGGTCTTGGCGGCGAGCGGGTTTTCCGAATCGTCCTCGTCACGCGCGGCGACGGCGCTGGCGGCGGCATCGATCAGCGCGATCTGGGTCGGGAACATGTCGCGGAACAGGCCTGATATCCGCCAGGTGACGTCAACGCGGGGGCGGCCAAGCGTGGCCGGCGGCAGCACCTCGATGCCGGTGATGCGGCCGGTGGTAGTGTCCCATTGTGGCCGGCAGCCCATCAGCGCCAGGCCCTGCGCGATCTCCTCGCCGCCGGTGCGCAGCGAGGCCGAACCCCAGAGGTCGATCACCAGCGAGCGCGGCCAATCCCCATGCGACTGCATATAGGCGCGAACGACCTCCTCGGCCGCTGCTTTGCCCAGGTCATAGGCGGTCGGCGTCGGCATGGTGCGCGGATCCGACGTGAACAGATTGCGCCCGGTGGGAAGCACATCGGAGCGGCCACGCGCGGGTGCGCCGGCCGGGCCGGCCTTGACGTGGCGGCCATCGAGTGCGGCAAGCAGCGCGGCCTTCTCGGCGTTCGCGCTCTGGCGGCGCATCGCGTCGGGCTCTTTCTCGGAGGCGCGGCCGTAGATGTGCAGCCCGTCCTTGATGGCGAAATCCTTGAGGTCGCATAGCCAGGCATCGATACGGCGCAACGCCTCGTCGGGCGCATCGGTCTTGGCGACCCCGGCTTCGGAGGCGAGGCCGTTCTGTTGCGCGGTGTCGACGATCAGCCTGGCCAACTGATCGCGGCGCCGCCGGTCGAGCCCATCGGCCTGGGCGTATTCGTCGACCAGGCGTTCCAGCCGGTGCTGGTCTTCGTCCAGGCCAGCGCCGGTCAGCGGCGGCGGCAGATGGCCGAGCGTGACGGCGGCGATACGCCGCTTGGCCTGCGCCGCCTCGCCGGGATTGGAGATGATGAAGGGATAGATGACGGGTAGGGGGCCGGTCACGATTTCGGGAAAGCAGTTCTCAGAAAGCGCCACCGTCTTGCCCGGCAGCCATTCCAGCGTGCCGTGGGCGCCGACATGGATGAGGGCATGGACGCCGAGCGATTTCCGGAGCCACAGACCGAAGGCGATCAGGGCATGGCGCGGGGGGAGCGTCGGATCGTGGTAGTCGGCTCGGCGGTCGGCGGAGCGGCCGCGATCCGGGGCGAGTGCTACGTTGACGTTGCCGAAGGCGGCGGCGCGGAAGGGGAATTTCGCCGAGGCCGGCGCGCGTACACCCCCCTCTGTCCTGCCGGACATCTCCCCCTCTAGGGGGGAGATTGGCAGTTTCGACGCTCCGCCTACTCCGGCAACATTGGAGATTGGCGAAACCGGCAATGACAGCGCAATCTCCTCCCTAGAGGGGGAGATGTCCGGCAGGACAGAGGGGGGCGCCTCGCGCAAACCTGTCTCGTCTTGGGCCTTACCCCAAGCTGCTTCGACTGCGGCAATTGCAGCAGTCGGTAACTCTGTAGAAAGATCGAGATAGTCCTCCAGCCCCAATCCTTCTTCGCCGCACTCCAGCAAATCCAGCAGTTCCCGCGGCGTTCGCGGAATCCCGTCGACGGCATAGCCCTCTTCGCTGAGGTCATGCAGCATGGCCAGCACGCTCGACGGTACGTCGAGGCCGACGGCATAGCCGGTGCGGCCGGGGGCGCTCGGGTAATCCGGGATCAGGATGGCGAGCTTGCGCCGGGCGCGAGATGTCTCCTGCAGGCGGACAAAAGCTGCTACACGATCGGCAACCTGCGCTACCCGATCCGGCTCCGGCCGGTTGGCGAAAGCGCGGTGGCCGAGTGCCGGATCGACGTCGCTTTCGCCCTTGAAGGAAATGGCGCCGGCGAGGATGCGGCCGTCGAGTTCGGGCAGCACGACATGCATGGCAAGGTCGGCGGGTGCCAGGCCGCGCTGATTCTTTTCCCAGACGTCGCGGCGCGTGGTGGCGACGATGACCTGGAAGACGGGGACGCCGGCGCGATCGAACAGGGTTTCGATGCCGGGCTCCGCGCCGGACGCGAAAGCGGTCGCGGTGATGATGGCGGCGGGCTTCAGCGTGGCGAGGGCGGTTTCGACGAACGCGAGGGATGCCGGGTCCTTCAGGCTGGAGACGAAGATAGGGACCGGTGCCATGTCTTGCGAGCGCAGCGCCTCGACAAGCGCATCGATGGGTGCAATGTCTGCGGCGAGCAGCATCGAACGGTAAAAGAGGATGGCGATAATGGGGACGCCGGGGTTGTCAGCGCCGAGTTCTGTCGCACCTCCCTCTGTCCTGCCGGAAATCTCCCCCGCAAGGGGGGAGATTGAGCTTTCGTCGGCGATTTCGCCAATCGTAGATGTTGAAGATGACTCTATTGTCGACTGAGCAGAAAAAGTGCCGGGGCCGATGACCGCTGATCTCCCCCCTTGCGGGGGAGATGTCCGGCAGGACAGAGGGGAGTGTGACGGATCTCCAGCGCTGAACGCAGTTGTAACAACCCCTTGTCCCGGCTGATAATAACCGGCCTTCGGCACAGCGACCGGTTCGGTGACATCAGCATCCTGTCCCGCCAGCCCTGCCAACCTCCGCACCAGCGAACTCATATTGGCCGGGCCGCCTTCGCGGAAATAACCGAGCAGCGCGTCCAGTTCCGCGCGCGGCAGCGTCGAGGCTTCGATCAGCCTGAGATCCTCGTCGTGGCTTTCACCGGGCAGCAGCGCCAGTTTTATGCCGCGTTCCCGGGCGGTCGCGGCAAGCTGGTCGCAGCCATAGCGCCACCAGTCATAGCCGCCGAGGATGCGGACGAGAATAACTCTGGCGTGGCGGGCGACGCTGTCGATCCAGAGGTCGACGGACATGGGGTGGCGAAGGTCACGCAGCGCGGCCAGCCGCATCGAGGGCAGGCGGCCGGCATCCGACTTCCACGCGGCCGCCAGTCCGGCGAGGTCGCTGTCGGTGAAGGACAGGGCCACGATATCCGCCGGCGTCTGCCGCAGATCGACCGGCTCGGCGATATCGTCGAGCGAGGCGGATGTCGTGGTGAGGATGTGCATCGCGGCCGTGCCTGAAATCAGCCGGCGAGTATGCGCTCGATTGCCCGGCGGTTCAGCCCCTTGAGGCCGATGACGACGAGACGCGAGCGGCGATCGTCCTCTGCGGTCCAGGCGCGGTCGTAATAATGGTTGACGCGCGGACCGACGGCCTGCAGCAGAAGCCGCATCGGCTTGCCGCCGACCTCGACGAAGCCTTTTACGCGCAGCACGTTTTCCTGTTCGGCGGCGTCGGCGACGCGTTTTGCCAGCTCGTCCGGATTGGCGATCGAGGGGATATCGACAATGAAGGTGTCGAAATCGTCATGCTCGTGGTCGAATGCGCCGTCGTGATGGGACTTGCGGTTCTCGATGTCGTCCTCGACGGCGAGGCCGAGCCCGAGCAGTACGGAGGGATCGACCTTGCCATAGGACGTCGGCACGATCTTGACGGCCCGGGCGGAGTGTTCGTTGACGATTGCGTTGGCGCGGGCCGAACCGGCGGCGTCCATCAGGTCGCTCTTCGACAGGATGATCAGGTCGGCGCAGGCGATCTGGTCCTCGAACACTTCCTCGACCGGGTCGTCATGGTCGAGGCTGTCGTCCCCGGCGCGCTGCGCCTGCAGGGCGTCCATGTCGTTGGCGACGCGGCCTTCGGCCAGCGCGGGGCCGTCGACCACTGCGATCACGCCGTCGACGGTCACGCGGCTCTTCACCGTCGGCCACTGGAAGGCCTGGACCAGGGGCTTCGGCAAAGCGAGGCCTGAGGTTTCGATCAGGATATGGTCGACTTTCGGCGTCAGCGACAGGATCCGGTCGAGCGCCGGAACGAAATCGTCGGCCACGGTGCAGCAGATGCAGCCATTGGCCAGTTCGACGATGTTTTCCTCCGGACAGGTGTCGATGCCGCAACCCTTGAGGATCTCGCCGTCGATGCCGATGTCGCCGAACTCGTTGACGATGATCGCGATGCGCTTGCCGCCGGCGTTTTCGAGGAGATGGCGGACCAGCGTCGTCTTGCCGGCGCCGAGAAAGCCGGTGACGACGGTGCAGGGAACGCGGGAGACGGAAACGGTCATGGTCAGTCTTTCAGCAGGTCGAGGGGAGGGATGCGGGCAACGAGGCCGCGCTTGAGGGAATCGGGCCGGCCGCGCCATGGGATGAGGCCGTCGCTCGAGGTGGCGAAGAGCTTGGCGCCGGTAACGAGGTCGGCGCCGCTGCTCGTGGTCAGGTCGCCGAAGACATAGCTCCAACAGCTGTCGCGCAGGATCGCGGCGCTGAGCCGGCGTTTGCAGTTGCCGAGACATTCGACCGTGCGGACGCGGACGTTCTCGGATGCCGCCGCGCGGCGCGTGTCTTGTGCCAGGAGTTCGCCGGCGCGGGGATGGGCGTCGGAGCCGGTTTCGTCGCGGCAGGACGCGCAGACGATAACGGTGACGCCGGACAAGGCATCGCCATCGGCGGACGATATATCCGCTGCACCAGCCGAAAAACTGCCGTTGTGGTCCAAAACCGGGCTCCTTGCCCGGAAACCCGCCGGGCGATCGGATTCTTCTGTCGCAGACGGCAGGTCTCCTGGCTCGCGGGTCATCGCCTTGGTTAGCCGCCTTCCCGGGAACTCCCAGTGGCTTTCGGCCTTGGCTCTTCGCTTACAGTTGCGGGGACAGCCGCGGATTTGAGACCGAAATCCCGCACCGCATTCCCTCTTAGCCCCAGCCGTTGCGGGCAGGGGACCGTCTGGAGCGGATTTAGGCTTTTGCAGGCAGCTGTGTCAACGCGCGGCTACGACATGGCGATGTCGGCCAGCGCCGGGCCCAGATCGCCGGCGGGCGTCACGTCGATACGTTCAAGGCCAAGCCAGACCTGCATCTGCTTCAATTCCTCGAAGAGCTGGGCGGCGGTTTCAGGCGGCGCTCCGGGCTCGGCATAGGCCGCGGGCACGCGCAGCACGCTTGCCGGTCGGTCGGCCCGAAGGTCGACGCGAGCGACGATCCTGTCGCCAAGCAGGAAGGGCAGGACATAGTAGCCGTACTGGCGTTTTTCGGCCGGAGTGTAGATCTCGATGCGGTAATGGAAATCGAACAGCCGCTCGGTGCGCGAGCGCTCGAAGACGACCGGATCGAACGGTGCCAGCAGGGCGCGCGCTTCGATCTTGCGCGGGAGACGGGCATCTCTATGGAGGTAAGCCGGCTTGTTCCAGCCCTCGACACGCACCGGCAGCAACTCGCGCAGCTCGACCAGTTCCTCCAGCCGGCCCTTCATGTCTGCGGGCGACAGGCGGAAATAGTCGCGCAGGTCGCCGGCTGTAGCCACGCCATGGGCGCGGGCGGAAATGCGCAGCAATTCGCGATGCGCGTCCTCGGCCGCCGGCACCGGCAGATCGAGGATCGCTTGCGGCAGCACGCGCTCCGGCAGGTCATAGAAGCGCTCGAAGCCGCGGCGGTGCGCGGTGGTGATGCGGCCGGCCCAGAACAACCATTCGAAGGCGTGCTTGGCGTGGCTCCAGCCCCACCAGCCGCCCGAACCTTTCTGGCCCTCAAGCGCCGAGGCGGCGATCGGGCCGCGATCGGCGACTTCCCGATAGATCTCTTCGATGTAGGCGGCGTGCTCGCGGCCCCATTTGGCGAGGCCCAGATACATTTCCTCGCCTTGCTCGGCGCGCTGCATGCGCCAGCGCATCAAGGGATATGTCTCGACCGGCAGGAACGAGGCTTCATGCGCCCAGTATTCGAACACCGTGCGCTTGCGCGTCACGGCGGCATTGTCGAGGAGCGCGAGCGGGTAGGGGCCAAGCCGCGAATAAAGCGGCATATAATGCGCGCGCACCACCGCGCTGACGGAATCGATCTGCAGCAGGCCGGTGCGGGAGAGCACGCGGGCGAAGTGGCGGCGGTCCGGCGTGCCACTTGGGCGGGGGTCGAGAAAGCCCTGAGCGCCGAGCGCGATGCGCCGGGCCATGGCGAGCGAGATTTTTTCCTTCATCGGGAGCCCTTGCCCTGATCGATTTGCGGATTTTAGCCGGTGATTCCGGCATGCTAGCAGGCAAATGGCGGTAGATATGTCAGGAGATAAAAGTGGAGTAGAAAGTGAAGGAAATCAAACAGGAGCGCATCGGACCAGTTTCTTCCGTTATGCCGTCCAGCCCGGCGTTTTGAACAAGGTTTGACTTGCTTCGCTGGAAGTGCTGCGCTAACCCTCGCCGCGTTGCAGCATAGGCCCCTTAAAACGGTTCAGCGGTTAAACTGTCACGCTTCCGCATTAAGGTCCGGTGCTGTAACAAAAGTGGATTGGCGCCAACGGAAAGCCGCTGCATGAACGCACTTCTCAGTTCGTACCTGCCCATCGTCCTGTTTATCGCAGTGGCGGCGGTCGTCGGCATCGCGCTTATCGCGGCGCCGTTTCTGGTGGCCTACCGCAACCCCGATCCTGAAAAGCTTTCCGCCTACGAGTGCGGTTTCAACTCGTTCGACGACGCCCGCATGAAATTCGACATCCGTTTCTACCTGGTGTCGATCCTGTTCATCATCTTCGACCTGGAAGTGGCCTTCTTGTTTCCCTGGGCCGTGTCCTTCTCGAAGATCGGCATGCTCGGCTTCTGGTCGATGATGGTGTTTTTGGCAGTGCTGACCATCGGCTTTGCCTATGAATGGAAAAAAGGAGCGCTGGAATGGGATTGAACGACAGTTCAGGCACCCTCGTCGCGCCGAAGCCCAAGGGCATTATCGATCCCAACACCGGCAGGCCGGTGGGGGAGGACGATCCCTTTTTCCTCGAAATCAACAATGAGCTCGCCGACAAGGGATTTCTTGTCACCTCGACAGAGGCGCTGATCACCTGGGCGCGCAGCGGCTCGCTGATGTTCATGACCTTCGGCCTCGCCTGCTGCGCGGTCGAGATGATCCACACCTCGATGCCGCGCTATGACTCGGAGCGGTTCGGCGTGGCGCCGCGTGCGTCTCCGCGCCAGTCCGACATCATGATCGTCGCCGGCACGCTGACCAACAAGATGGCGCCGGCACTGCGCAAGGTCTACGACCAGATGCCGGAGCCCCGCTACGTCATCTCGATGGGCTCCTGCGCCAATGGCGGCGGCTATTACCACTATTCCTACTCGGTGGTGCGCGGCTGCGACCGCGTCGTGCCGGTCGACATCTATGTGCCCGGCTGCCCGCCGAGCGCCGAAGCACTGCTCTACGGCATTCTTCTCCTGCAGAAGAAAATCCGCCGCACCGGCACGATCGAACGGTAAATCCATGGCCGCATCACTGAGCGAACTGTCGAGCTATCTCGGCGAGAAAATGAGCGGACGGATCTCGGACGCGGTGTTCGCCTATGGCGAACTCACCATTCATGTCGAACCGCGCGACCTCGTCGAAGTGATGACCTTCCTGCGTGACGATGCGCGCTGCCAGTTCATCTCGATCATCGATATCTGTGGCGCCGACTATCCGTCGCGGGCCAAGCGCTTCGACGTCGTCTATCATCTGCTGTCGCCGAAACAGAATGTGCGCATCCGCGTCAAGGTGCAGGCCGACGAGGAGACGATGGTGCCGTCGATCACCGGCGTCTATCCCGGCGCCGACTGGTTCGAGCGCGAGACCTACGATCTCTATGGCGTGCTGTTTTCGGGCCATCCCGACCTGCGCCGCATCCTCACCGACTACGGTTTCGATGGTCACCCGCTGCGCAAGGATTTCCCGCTGACCGGTTTCGTCGAGCTGCGCTACGACGACGAAGCCAAGCGCGTCATCTACGAGCCGGTCGAGCTCAAGCAGGAATTCCGCAATTTCGATTTTTTGTCTCCTTGGGAAGGCACGGACTACGTGCTGCCTGGAGACGAAAAAGCCAAGACGAATTGAGGCGCCAGAATGGCCGAAACCTCCGTCCGCAATTTTAACATCAACTTTGGGCCCCAGCACCCCGCCGCCCATGGTGTTCTGCGGTTGGTTCTCGAACTCGATGGCGAAGTCATCGACCGCGTCGATCCGCATATCGGTCTACTGCATCGCGGCACCGAGAAGCTGATGGAGCACAAGACCTATCTGCAGGCCGTGCCCTATCTTGATCGGCTCGATTACTGCGCGCCGATGAACCAGGAGCACGCCTTTGCGCTTGCCGTCGAGCGGCTGCTCGGCATCGAAGCGCCGAAGCGGGGCCAGCTGATCCGCGTGCTCTATTGCGAGATCGGCCGTATCATGTCGCACATCCTCAATGTGACGACGCAGGCGCTGGATATTGGTGCACTGACGCCGCCGCTGTGGGGCTTCGTCGAGCGCGAAAAGCTGATGGTGTTCTATGAGCGCGCCTCCGGCTCGCGCATGCATGCAGCCTATTTCCGCCCGGGCGGCGTGCATCAGGACCTGCCGCAGAAGCTGGTCGAGGACATCGGCAAGTGGATCGATCCGTTCCTGAAGTCGATCGATGATCTGGATGCGCTGTTGACCGGCAACCGCATTTTCAAGCAGCGCAACGTCGACATCGGCACGGTGTCACTGGCCGACGCCTGGGCCTGGGGCTTTTCGGGCGTGATGGTGCGCGGTTCGGGGGCGGCGTGGGACCTGCGCAAGTCGCAGCCATACGAATGCTATTCGGAAATGGATTTCGACATTCCGATCGGCAAGAACGGCGACTGTTTCGACCGCTACCTCGTACGCATGGAAGAGATGCGCCAGTCGGCCAGGATCATGCGCCAGTGCGTCGATCTTCTGCTCGGCAAGGAAAGCACCGGTCCGGTGTCGAACCTCGACGGCAAGGTGGTGCCGCCGAAGCGTGCGGCGATGAAGCGTTCGATGGAAGCGCTGATCCATCACTTCAAGCTCTACACCGAAGGTTACCGCGTGCCGGCCGGTGAGGTCTACGCGGCCGTCGAGGCGCCGAAGGGCGAGTTCGGCGTCTATCTGGTCTCCGACGGCACCAACAAACCCTATCGCTGCAAGCTGCGCGCCCCCGGCTTCGCGCATCTTCAGGCCATGGATTTCCTGTGCCGCGGCCACATGCTGGCCGACGTCACCGCCGTCCTCGGCTCCCTCGACATCGTGTTTGGTGAGGTCGATCGCTAAATGTCAGTTCGCCGTCTCGCAGAAGCCAGCGTCCAGCCAGCCTCCTTCGCCTTCAACAGGGCGAACGCGGCAGCGGCGAAGCAATGGATCAAGAAGTACCCGAAGGGCCGCGAGCAGTCGGCGATCATCCCACTTCTGATGCTGGCGCAGGAGCAGGAAGGCTGGGTCACCAAGGCGGCGATCGAGACGATTTCGGACATGCTCGGCATGCCCCGTATCCGCGGGCTCGAAGTCGCGACCTTCTACACGCAGTACCAGTTGAACCCAGTCGGTACACGCGCTCATATCCAGGTCTGCGGCACCACGCCTTGCATGCTGCGAGGCTCGGAAGCGCTGATGGATGTGTGCCGCTCGAAAATCCACCACGACCAGTTCCACACCAATGACAAAGGCACCTTGTCATGGGAGGAGGTCGAGTGCCTCGGCGCCTGCGTCAACGCGCCGATGGTGATGATCTTCAAGGATACGTTCGAGGATCTGACGCCCGAACGGCTGGCCGAGATCATCGATCTCTACGGTGCGGGCAAGGGGGCTTCGGTGCCGCCAGGACCGCAGAACGGCCGCACAGGCTCGGAACCGGCCTCGGGCCTGACGACGCTGACAAGCGAGAAGGCGATCCTGAAATCGACCCGGGACAGGGAAGCCAGGGCGGCGGCGAAAGCAGCCAAGGCTGCGGCCGTTCCAGCGAGCGCGCCTGCGGCCGTTGTCTCGCAGCCGCCTGCTGCTCCGGCACCGACGGCTCCGGTCGCGCCATCGAAGTCCAGCAAGCCGAAGACCGATGCGCTGGAAACGAGCCCGGCGATGATGACACCGTCGCCGGTCAAGGTCGCGCTGGCCGAGGAGAAGGCGGCAAGCGTCAGGCCGCCGCGCCACTCTGCCGCTAACGCCAACCAAGCTGCCCCGGAAGTCGAGGCGGTTTCGAAGCCGCGCAGCGGGCCGAAGCCCAAGACCGAACCAGCTGGCGCTTTCAAGTCGCCGGAAGCCAAGCAGCCTGTCGCCAAGACGGCAAAGCCCTCGCTCGAAGACAAGAACCGCCCGGCCGGCATCGAGCGCCCGGCTTCGGTCGACGATCTCAAGCTGATCTCGGGCGTCGGGCCGAAGATCGAGGGCATCCTGCATACGCTCGGCATCTACACCTTCGCGCAGGTCGCTTCGTGGCAGAAGGCCGAGCGCGAGTGGGTGGACGGCTATCTTTCCTTCCAAGGCCGCATCGACCGGGACGACTGGGTCAAGCAGGCCAAGGCGCTCGCCAAGGGCGGCGTCGCCGAATACATCCGCGTCTTCGGCAAGAAGCCGGTCTGAGGGACGAACAATGCTTCAGGACAAAGACCGTATCTTCACCAACATCTACGGCCTCTTCGACAAGTCGCTGGCCGGCGCGATGGCGCGCGGCGCCTGGGACAACACGCCCGGCATCGTCGCCAAGGGGCGCGACTGGATCGTCAACGAGATGAAGGCGTCGGGCCTGCGTGGCCGTGGCGGCGCCGGTTTCCCGACGGGCCTCAAATGGTCGTTCATGCCCAAGCAGAGCGACGGCCGTCCCAGCTATCTGGTCATCAATGCCGACGAATCCGAGCCAGGCACCTGCAAGGATCGCGACATCCTGCGCAATGACCCGCACACGCTGGTCGAAGGCGCGTTGCTCGCCGGCTTCGCCATGGGCGCGGTTGCCGCCTACATCTATGTGCGCGGCGAGTTCATCCGCGAGCGCGAGGCGCTGCAGCGCGCCATCGACGAGGCCTATGAGGCCAAGCTGATCGGCAAGGGCAACACCTCCGGCTATGATTTCGACGTCTACATGCATCACGGCGCCGGCGCCTATATCTGCGGCGAGGAAACGGCGCTTCTGGAAAGCCTCGAGGGCAAGAAGGGCCAGCCCAGGCTGAAGCCGCCATTCCCGGCCAATGTCGGCCTCTATGGCTGCCCGACCACCGTCAACAATGTCGAATCGATCGCTGTGGCGCCGACCATCCTGCGCCGTGGCGCGGCATGGTTCTCGTCCTTCGGCCGGCCGAACAATGTCGGCACCAAGCTGTTCTGCGTCTCCGGCCACGTCAACAATCCGTGCACCGTCGAAGAGGCGATGTCGATCCCGTTCCGTGAGCTAATCGAGACGCATTGCGGCGGTATTCGCGGCGGCTGGGACAATCTGCTTGCCGTCATTCCGGGCGGCGCCTCGGTGCCGCTGGTACCGGCAGAGCAGATCATCGACACGCCGATGGATTTCGACGCGCTCCGCGACCTCAAATCCGGCCTCGGCACGGCGGCCGTCATCGTCATGGACAAGTCGACCGATGTCGTGAAGGCGATCGCGCGGCTGTCCTACTTCTACAAACACGAGAGCTGCGGCCAGTGCACGCCATGCCGCGAAGGCACCGGCTGGATGTGGCGGGTGATGGAGCGCCTGGTGCGCGGCGAGGCGCAGAAGCGCGAGATCGACATGCTGCTGGACGTCACCAAGCAGGTCGAGGGTCACACGATCTGCGCGCTGGGCGATGCGGCGGCGTGGCCGATCCAGGGTCTGATGCGGCATTTCCGCGGCGAGGTGGAGCGGCGCATCGACGAGTTTTCGCGCAACGCGCACCGGGCCGAACCGGTGATGGTGGCGGCGGAATAGAAGAATTTGCGACTGCGGGAATAACGGGGCGGGGGCGAACGAAGAAACGACCAGGAGAACTCTATGGCGCCGTATTCGACACCCTACTCATTGATGCCCAATTTGGACCAGCTCGAGAAAATGAACCAGGACCTGACCAGGATGATGCCGAAGGAGATGGCCAGCGCCGTCAACCTTCTCGTGCACCCTGTCGCGGGCGCGGCGGCGATGTCGGCGCTTGGCATCGGGTTCGCCAACCACGCGTTCGGCGTCTGGATTGGCGCGCTTTCTGGGGCCGCCGAGGCGTCACAGCGCCTCATGCAGCCGCTGATCGAGGATTTCGAGGCGCGCGTCGATCAATTCGAGGACGCGAACTCGTCCTCCATCAGGGCGCGGGCTACGGCGAAGAGCCTGATTGCCGAGGCGCAGTCCTTCGCGCAGGAAGTCACGGACATCGCCGCCAAGGAAGCCGCCACCACGGCGCCGGTGGCTGATGCCGGTCCGGCAGCGGATGAGGCCGCCGATGTGCTGCTGCCGGAGGATTTCCGCCAGCCCAAGGCAATCGACAAGCCGGCGAAGCCTTCGGATCTGAAGGCGATATCGGGCATTGGCCCGAAGCTGGAGAAGGTGCTGAACGGTCTCGGTATCTGGACGTTCGCCCAGATCGCCGCGTGGTCGCCGCAGGAGATCGCCTGGGTCGACGACTATCTGTCGTTCAACGGCCGCATCGGCCGCGACGAATGGACTGCCCAGGCGGCGGCGTTGGCCGCGAAGACCTGAATGAAATGTCGGGCGCTGCGTCAGCCGCGCCCGGGAAATGAGATTGCGGGAAATCCGCAGGGGTTTGAGACGAATGGCAAAGCTCAAGGTCGACGGGAAAGAAATCACTGTACCCGACCACTACACGCTGCTGCAGGCGGCGGAGGACGCGGGCGCGGAAGTGCCGCGCTTCTGCTTCCATGAGCGGCTGTCGATCGCCGGCAATTGCCGCATGTGCCTGATCGAAGTGAAGGGCGGGCCGCCCAAGCCGCAGGCTTCCTGCGCCATGGGCGTGCGCGACCTGCGCCCCGGCCCCAATGGCGAGCCGCCGGAAATATTCACCAACACGCCCATGGTCAAGAAAGCCCGGGAAGGCGTGATGGAATTCCTGCTGATCAACCATCCGCTGGATTGCCCGATCTGCGACCAGGGCGGCGAGTGCGACCTGCAGGACCAGGCGATGGCCTTCGGCGTCGATTCCTCGCGCTATCACGAGAACAAGCGCGCGGTCGAAGACAAGTATATCGGTCCGCTGGTCAAGACGGTGATGAACCGCTGCATCCACTGCACGCGCTGTGTCCGCTTCACCACCGAAGTCGCCGGCATTTCCGAACTCGGCCTGATCGGCCGCGGCGAGGATGCCGAGATCACCACCTATCTCGAACAGGCGATGACCTCGGAGCTGCAGGGGAATGTCATTGACCTGTGCCCGGTCGGCGCGCTGACTTCCAAGCCCTTCGCCTTCCAGGCGCGGCCGTGGGAACTGACCAAAACCGAATCCATCGACGTGATGGATGCGGTCGGCTCGGCGATCCGCATCGATAGCCGTGGCCGCGAAGTGATGCGCATCCTGCCGCGCGTCAACGAGCAGGTGAACGAGGAGTGGATCTCCGACAAGACCCGTTTCATCTGGGACGGATTGCGCACGCAGCGCCTCGACCGGCCCTATGTGCGCAAGGACGGCAAGCTGGTTCCGGCAAGCTGGGCCGAAGCGTTCGCCGCGATCAAGGACGCGGTGTCGAAGACATCGCCCGACAAGATCGGCGCCATTGCTGGCGATCTCGCCGCGGTCGAGGAAATCTACGCGCTGAAGCTCTTGATGGCCTCGCTCGGTTCGAAGAATGTCGACTGCCGTCAGGACGGTGCCGCGCTCGATCCGGCGCTGGGACGCGCCAGCTACATCTTCAACCCGACCATCGAGGGTATCGAGCAGGCCGATGCGGTGCTGATCATTGGCGCCAATCCGCGCTTCGAAGCCTCGGTGCTCAACGCCCGCATCCGCAAGCGCTGGCGGATCGGCGATCTGCCGGTCGGCGTCATCGGCGAGATCGGCGACACGCGCTATGACTACGAACTGCTGGGCGCCGGGCCGGACTCGCTGAAGGATTTGGCCGAGGGCAATGGCAAGTTCTTCCAGACGCTGAAGAAGGCGACGCATCCGCTGATCATCGTCGGCCAGGGCGCGCTGGCGCGCGCCGATGGCGCGGCCGTGCTCGGCCAGGCGGCAAGGCTTGCCGCTGCCGTCAACGCCGCCCGCGCCGACTGGAACGGCTTTGCCGTTCTGCACAACGCGGCCGGACGTGTCGGCGGCCTCGATCTCGGCTTCGTGCCGGGCGAGGGCGGCAAGAACGTCGCCGGCATGCTGGGTGAAACGGACGTGCTGTTCCTGCTCGGTGCCGACGAGATCGACATGGGCAAGACCGGCGGCGCCTTCGTCGTCTATATCGGCACCCATGGCGACGCCGGCGCGCACCGGGCCAATGTCATCCTGCCGGCGGCTGCCTACACGGAAAAGTCCGGCACCTACGTCAACACCGAAGGGCGCGTGCAGCAGACCAACCGCGCCGGCTTCGCGCCGGGCGATGCCCGCGAGGACTGGGCCATTTTGCGGGCGCTGTCGGATGTGCTGGGCAAGAAGCTGCCGTTCGATTCGCTGCCGCAACTGCGCCACAAGCTCTACGGTGAGTACCCGCATCTTGCCCGCATCGATCAGGTCGCGGCCGGCAATGCCGAGGACATCGCCAAGGTGGCGAAGCTCGGCGGCCGGCTGAACAAGGGTACGTTCACCTCGCCGGTCAAGGATTTCTACCTGACCAACCCGATCGCGCGGGCGTCTGCCGTAATGGCGGAATGCTCGGCGCTGGCCAAGAGCGGCTTCAAGCAGGCGGCGGAATAAGCATGGACACTTTCTTCTTCCTCTATGTGGCGCCGGCGCTCTGGATTCTGGCCGAGTCGGTGCTCCTCATCGTCGTGCTTCTGATCGGCGTCGCCTACCTGCTCTATGCCGACCGCAAGATCTGGGCGGCGGTGCAGCTGCGTCGCGGCCCGAACGTCGTCGGCCCGTGGGGCACGCTGCAGGCCTTCGCCGACCTATTGAAGTTCGTTTTCAAGGAACCGGTGATCCCGTCCGGCGCCAACAAGGGCGTTTTTCTCCTCGCGCCGTTGGTTTCTGCCGTGCTGGCGATCTCGGCCTGGGCGGTCATTCCGGTCAATGAGGGCTGGGCGATCGCCAACATCAATGTCGGCATCCTCTATGTTTTCGCCATCTCCTCGCTCGAGGTCTATGGCGTGATCATGGGCGGCTGGGCGTCGAACTCGAAATATCCTTTCCTCGGCGCGCTGCGTTCGGCAGCGCAGATGGTGTCCTACGAAGTCTCGATCGGCTTCGTCATCGTCACCGTGCTGCTGTGCGTCGGCTCGCTCAACCTGTCCGACATCGTGATGTCGCAACAGGATGGGCTGGGCACCAAGCTCGGCCTGCCCAACACCTTCCTCGACTGGCACTGGCTGTCGCTGCTGCCGATGTTCGTCATCTTCTTCATCTCGGCGTTGGCCGAGACCAACCGCCCGCCCTTCGACCTGGTGGAAGCCGAGTCGGAACTGGTCGCCGGCCATATGGTCGAATATTCGTCGACGCCGTTCCTGCTGTTCTTCCTCGGCGAATATGTCGCCGTCGTGCTGATGTGCGCGCTGGCCACCATCCTGTTCCTCGGCGGCTGGCTGCCGCCGTTCAACTTCGCGCCCTTCACCTGGGTGCCCGGCGTGATCTGGTTCGTGCTGAAGATCTGCTTCATGTTCTTCATGTTCTCCATGGTGAAGGCCTTCGTGCCGCGCTACCGCTATGACCAGTTGATGCGGCTTGGCTGGAAGGTGTTCCTGCCGATCTCGCTGTTCATGGTGGTCGCCACCGCCGCCTTCCTCAAGATCGCGGGGTTTGCGTGATGAGTAATTTGTCTGTCGGCTTTTTGGGAGCAATTGTCGGCCTTCTTATCGCGTTGTTCGAATATCTGGTTCTGCTGCCTCGTATTTTGAAGCAACTAAGTGCGGACGCTGTAAAGCCGATAACATTTGTGTTTCGTGTCGTGACGCCCATCCTATTTGGATGTGCGGGCTATTTCATTGCAATAAACCTGTATGGGAGCGGCCAATGAACGCGCTAGCTCAGGCCGCCAAATCGCTGCTGCTGCAGGATTTCGTCAGCGCCTTCTTCCTGTCGATGCGCCAGTTCTTCGCGCCGAAGGAGACGATCAACTATCCGCACGAGAAGGGGCCGGTGAGCCCGCGTTTTCGTGGCGAGCATGCGCTGCGCCGCTATCCCAACGGCGAGGAACGCTGCATCGCCTGTAAATTGTGCGAGGCGATCTGCCCGGCGCAGGCCATCACCATCGAGGCCGGTCCGCGCCGCAATGACGGCACGCGCCGCACGGTGCGCTACGACATCGACATGGTGAAGTGCATCTATTGCGGCTTCTGCCAGGAAGCCTGCCCGGTCGACGCCATTGTCGAGGGGCCGAATTTCGAATTCGCGACGGAAACGCGCGAAGAGCTCTACTACGACAAGGACAGATTGTTGGCGAATGGCGACCGGTGGGAGCGCGAACTGGCGCGCAACATCTCGCTGGACGCGCCCTATCGGTGATTGGCGTCCTTCTCCCCGTTTACGGGGAGAAGATGCCGGCAGGCAGATGAGGGGCGGCGCCAAGGTCGCCAATCTTTGCGCTGCCCCTCATCCGGCCCTTCGGGCCACCTTCTCCCCGTAAACGGGGAGAAGGAACAAGAAAGTGGACGGCGCAACGTCGCCCGTCTAAGGAACACGCGAATTCGGACCGGAGTCGGGACGGAGTCGGAATTAGGAACCCCGGGGGAACCCCATGCTGAGTGGACTAGAGGCGGCCTTCTTCTACCTCTTCGCCTTTGTCGCGGTGGCGTCGGCGTTCATGGTCATTTCGTCGCGCAACCCCGTGCATTCGGTGCTGTTCCTGATCCTGACCTTCTTCAACGCCGCCGGCCTCTTCATGCTGACCGGCGCCGAATTCCTGGCCATGATCCTGCTCGTCGTCTATGTCGGCGCGGTCATGGTGCTGTTCCTGTTCGTCGTCATGATGCTTGACGTCGACTTCGCCGAGATGAAGGAAGGCGCCCTGCAATACGCACCGATCGGTGCGCTGGTCGGGCTGATCCTGGCGGCGGAACTGATTGTGGTGCTGGGCGGCTATACATTCGCGCCGCAGCTCGCCACGGCGGTCTCGAAGCCCATTCCGGATCTCGCCGCCCGCTCCAACACGGCAGCTTTGGGCGACATCCTCTACACCGACTACCTCTACTACTTCCAGGTTTCGGGCCTCATCCTGCTGGTCGCCATGATCGGCGCCATCGTGCTGACGCTGCGCCACAAGGAAGGGGTCAAGCGGCAGTCGATCGCAGCCCAGGTCGCCCGCACCGCGGCGACCGGCATGGAAATCCGCAAGGTCAAGTCGGGCGAAGGAGTCTGAGATGGTCGTCGGCATCGCACATTATCTGACCGTATCGGCGATCCTGTTCACGCTCGGCGTGTTCGGCATCTTCCTGAACCGCAAGAACGTCATCGTCATCCTGATGTCGGTCGAGCTGATCCTGCTTGCGGTCAACATCAATTTCGTCGCCTTTTCGGCCGCACTTGGCGATCTGGTCGGCCAGGTGTTCGCGCTGTTCGTGCTGACGGTCGCGGCGGCCGAGGCTGCGATCGGACTAGCCATTCTCGTCGTCTTCTTCCGCAACCGCGGCTCGATCGCGGTCGAAGACGTGAACATGATGAAGGGTTGACGGGCTATCATGTATCAAGCGATCGTCTTCCTTCCGCTGCTCGGCTTCCTGATCGTCGGCCTGTTCGGCAATTCGCTCGGCGCCAAGGCATCGGAATACATCACCTCGGGCTTCCTGGTGATATCAGCCGTTCTGTCGTGGGTCGCCTTCTTCACCGTCGGCTTCGGCCATGGCGAGGTGTTCACCGTGCCGGTGCTGCGCTGGATTCAGTCCGGCGGACTGGAGGCGTCCTGGGCGCTCTGGATCGACACGCTCACCGTGGTGATGCTGGTGGTGGTCAACACCGTCTCGGCGCTGGTTCACATCTATTCGATCGGCTACATGCATCACGATCCGGACAGGCCGCGCTTCTTCGCCTATCTGTCGCTGTTCACCTTCGCCATGCTGATGCTCGTGACCGCCGACAACCTCGTGCAGATGTTCTTCGGCTGGGAAGGGGTGGGCCTCGCGTCCTATCTGCTGATCGGCTTCTGGTACAAGAAGCCCTCGGCCAATGCCGCGGCCATCAAGGCCTTCGTCGTCAACCGCATCGGCGATTTCGGCTTCGCGCTCGGCATCTTCGGCGTGTTCGTGCTGTTCGGCTCGGTCAATCTCGGCACCATCTTCGCCAATGCGGCAACATTCATTCCGGCTGAAGGCGCGCCGCAGGGCGCCGCCGTGCTGACCTTCCTTGGCCATGCGCTGGACAAGCAGACGGCGATGACCGTCGTCTGCTTGCTGCTCTTCATGGGTGCCATGGGCAAGTCGGCGCAGGTGCCGCTTCACACCTGGCTGCCGGACGCCATGGAAGGCCCGACGCCAGTCTCCGCGCTTATCCATGCCGCCACCATGGTGACGGCCGGCGTGTTCATGCTGGCACGGCTTTCGCCGCTGTTCGAACTGTCGCATTCGGCACTGACGGTGGTGACCTTCATCGGCGCCTTCACTGCCTTCTTCGCGGCGACCGTCGGTCTGGTGCAAAACGATATCAAGCGCGTCATCGCCTATTCGACCTGCTCGCAGCTCGGCTACATGTTCGTGGCGCTGGGCGTCGGCGCCTATGGGGCTGCGATCTTCCATCTGTTCACGCATGCCTTCTTCAAGGCTTTGCTGTTCCTCGGTTCGGGCTCGGTCATCCATGCCGTTTCCGACGAACAGGACATGCGCAAGATGGGCGGCCTGAGAAAGCTGATCCCGACCACCTACTGGATGATGGTGATCGGCACGCTGGCGCTGACCGGTGTCGGCATTCCGGTGACCGTCATCGGTACCGCCGGCTTCTTCTCCAAGGACGCAATCGTCGAAGCGTCCTTCGCCGGCCATAATTCGGTTGCGGGCCTTGCCTTCGTGCTCCTGGTCATCGCCGCCTGCTTCACTTCCTTCTACTCCTGGCGGCTGATCTTCATGACCTTCCACGGCCAGGCGCGGGCGAGCCATGAGGTGATGCACCACGTCCATGAATCGCCGCCAGTCATGCTCGGGCCGCTTTACGTGCTGGCGGCCGGGGCGCTGTTTGCCGGCATCATCTTCCACGGCGCCTTCATCGGCGAGGGCTATGCCGAATTCTGGAAGGCCTCGCTGTTCACGCTCCCGGACAACCACATCCTGCATGAGATCCACGAATTGCCGCTCTGGGTCGAACTGTCGCCCTTCATCGCCATGCTGATCGGCCTGGCGGTGGCGTGGAAGTTTTACATCCGCTCGCCGGAATTGCCCCCGAGCGTCGCCGCCAACCATCGCTTGCTTTACGCCTTCCTGCTCAACAAGTGGTATTTCGACGAACTCTACGACTTCCTATTCGTGCGGCCCGCCAAGCGTCTTGGCCATTTCCTGTGGAAGACCGGCGACGGCACCGTCATTGACGGCCTTGGTCCGGACGGCATTTCGGCGCGGGTCGTCGATGTCACCAACCGCGTGGTCAAGCTGCAGACCGGCTATCTCTACCACTATGCCTTCGCCATGCTGATCGGCGTTGCCGCACTCGTCACCTGGATGATGCTCTGATGACCGCCTGGCCAATCCTCTCGCTGGTCACCTTCCTGCCGCTGGTTGGTGTTCTGCTGATCCTGTTCATCAACGATGACAGCGAAAACGCACGCCGCAACATCCGCGCCATCGCGCTGTTGACCACGGCGTTCACGTTCATCGTCTCGCTGTTCATCTGGACGGGCTTCGACAATTCGCAAGCCGGCTTCCAGTTCGTCGAGAAGGCGGCCTGGCTCGACTCCGGAATCTCCTACCATATGGGCGTCGACGGCATTTCCATGCTGTTCGTCATCCTGACGACCTTCCTGATGCCGCTCTGCATCCTGGCGTCGTGGGACGCGATCGAGAAGCGCGTCAAGGCCTACATGATCGCCTTCCTGCTGCTGGAGATGCTGATGATCGGCGTGTTCTGCGCGCTGGATATCGTGCTGTTCTACGTCTTCTTCGAAGCCGGCCTGATCCCGATGTTCATCATCATCGGCGTGTGGGGCGGCAAGCGGCGCGTCTATGCCTCGTTCAAGTTCTTCCTCTATACGCTCGCCGGCTCCGTGCTGATGCTGCTCGCCATCATGGCGATGTTCTACCAGTCCGGCACGACCGACATTCCGACGCTTCTGACGCATAGTTTCCCGGCCAATATGCAGACATGGCTGTGGCTCGCCTTCTTCGCTTCCTTCGCGGTGAAGATGCCGATGTGGCCGGTGCACACCTGGTTGCCGGACGCGCACGTCGAGGCGCCGACGGCCGGCTCGGTGATCCTGGCCGCCATCCTCTTGAAGATGGGCGGCTACGGCTTCCTGCGTTTCTCGCTGCCGATGTTCCCGTTGGCGTCGGAAATGTTCGCGCCGCTGGTGTTCACCCTGTCCGTCGTTGCCATCATCTACACCTCGCTGGTGGCGTTGATGCAGGAGGACATGAAGAAACTGATCGCCTATTCCTCCGTCGCCCATATGGGCTTCGTCACCATGGGCATCTTCGCCATGAACCAGGAAGGCGTGCAGGGCGCGATCTTCCAGATGCTCAGCCACGGCCTCGTCTCCGGCGCCCTGTTCCTGTGCGTCGGCGTCATCTACGACCGCATGCACACGCGTGAGATCGCCGCCTATGGTGGACTGGTCAACAACATGCCGAAATACGCCACTGTGTTCATGGTCTTTACCATGGCCAATGTGGGGCTGCCCGGCACCAGCGGCTTCGTCGGCGAGTTCCTGACCATGCTTGGCGTGTTCCGCGTCAACACCTGGGTGGCCTTCTTCGCCGCCACCGGCGTCATCCTGTCGGCCGCCTATGCACTCTGGCTCTACCGCCGGGTGATCTTCGGCGCGCTGACCAAGGATAGCCTGAAGGGGCTGCTCGATCTGTCGCCGCGCGAGAAGGCAATAATCTACCCGCTTGTCGTGCTGGTCATCTTCTTTGGCGTCTATCCCGCTCCCGTCTTCGACGCGACGGCCCAATCGGTCAAGTCGCTCGTCACCAATGTCACCGCATCCATCGGCGCCGCGCAGACCGCGGCGGCGAATTAACCCAAGGGTTTTGCGAACCATGACGCCGGACCTTCTCTCCAGCCTGTCGCTCTCGACGCCCGAGCTGATCCTTGCCATCGGTGCGCTCGCGCTGCTGATGGTCGGAGCCTATTCCCGTTCCAACACCGCCAATACGGTGACTGGCCTTGGTGTCGCCGTACTGGTCATATCAGGCGCCTGGCTGATCTTTTCGACCGGGCAGGGCAATGCCTATGGCAACGCCTTCGTCCAGGATTCCTTCGCCCGCTTCATGAAGGTGCTGGCCCTGGTCGGCTCGGCGGTGACGCTGATCATGTCGATGCGCTTTGCCAAGGCGGAACGTTTCGACAAGTTCGAATATCCGGTGCTGATCCTGCTGTGCACGCTCGGCATGATGCTGATGATCTCGGCCAACGGCATGATCGGGCTCTATCTCGGCCTCGAACTGCAGTCGCTGGCGATCTACGTGCTGGCGGCGATCAACCGCGACAATCTGCGTTCGACCGAGGCCGGCCTGAAGTATTTCGTCCTTGGCGCGCTGTCGTCCGGCATGCTGCTCTATGGTATCAGCCTGGTCTACGGCTACACCGGCAATACCGGCTTCCACGAGATCGCCACCGCACTCGGCGGCGGCGGGCGTCAGCTTGGCCTCGTTTTGGGCCTGGTCTTCGTGCTGGCCGGCCTTGCCTTCAAGATCTCGGCGGTGCCGTTCCACATGTGGACGCCCGACGTCTATGAGGGCGCACCGACACCGGTGACCGCCTTCCTGGCGGCCGCCCCGAAGATGGCGGCGATGGCGCTGATCGTGCGCGTCACCATGGGCGCATTCAAGCCGATCGCATCCGACTGGCAGCAGATCATCGTCTTCATCTCGATCGCCTCGATGGCGCTCGGTGCCTTTGCCGCTATTGGCCAAACCAACATCAAGCGGCTGATGGCCTATTCCTCGATCGGCCATATGGGCTACGCGCTGGTCGGCCTTGCCGCCAACAGCCAGGCCGGCGTGCGCGGCGTCGCCATCTACATGCTGATCTACCTGGTGATGACGCTCGGCACCTTCGCCTTCATCCTTGCCATGCGGCGCAAGGAAGGCAATGTGGAGCAGATCAGCGACCTGGCGGGCCTCGCCTCGACCAATCCGATCATGGCGACGATCCTCACCATCCTGATGTTCTCGCTGGCCGGCATTCCGCCGCTCGCGGGCTTCTGGGGGAAGTGGTATGTCTTCCTCGCCGCCATCAATGCCGGCCTCTACGCGCTGGCCATCATCGGCGTTCTGGCCTCGGTGGTGGGCGCCTACTATTATCTGCGCATCATCAAGATCATGTGGTTCGATGAGCCGGTTGGCGGTTTCGTGCCGATGGCCAGCGAGTTGCGCCTCGTGCTCGGCGTCTCCGGCGCCTTCGTGCTGTTTTATGTGCTGATCGGCGGACCGATCGGCACCTATGCCGAAGCCGCCGCCAAGACCTTCTTCTAGCTGGTGAGTAAGTTTGACATTCGCCTCTCGGGACGCACCAAGTGGTGCGCGAATGTCAAATTTGAAAACTCCACTGGAAACTCATATTTGGCTGGTGGTCCTTTGATTCTGACATTCGCTCACTGCGCTGCTGGAACGGGATGCGAATGTTAGAATCGGACCACTAGTATGGCATTTCGGCTGGCTCCAACCTCAGTCTCGGAAGGGTTCCGGCTCGAAGCGCATGACAGCGTCGGCTCCACCAATACGGTGGCGCTGGACCACGCCCGGGCAGGCGACCCGGGCAAGCTATGGGTGGTTTCCAGGAAGCAGGAAAGCGGGCGCGGCAGGCGCGGCCGCGCCTGGGTGTCGCCCGAAGGCAATCTGGCGGCGACCTTGCTCGTCATCACCGGTGGTGAGCTCCGCCTTGCCGCGACGCTGGGTTTCGTTGCCGGCCTCTCGCTTGCCGATGCGCTCGACGCGGTGGTGCCCAAGGGCCGCATCGCCATCGGGCTCGATGGTGCGAGCCAGGGACAAAACCGTTTCGAGTTGAAATGGCCAAACGACGTGCTTGCCTCCGGCGTCAAGCTCGCCGGCATCCTGCTGGAATCGGCGGTTCTGGACGGCGGCCGCTTCGCGGTCGCGGTCGGCATCGGCGTCAATGTCGTGGCGCACCCCGAGGACGTGCCTTATCCGGCGACATCGCTGCACGCGCTTGGTGCGGCTTGCGACGCGGAAACACTGTTCCTGGCGCTGTCGGATGCGTGGAGCGAGAATGCACGACTGTGGGATGAAGCGCGCGGCCTTGCCGCCGTCAGGCGGCGTTGGCTGACACGCGCAGCGGGACTTGGCGGTGAGGTTGCTGTCAGAATTGACGGTAATGTGGTGCGTGGCGTGTTCGAGACCATTGACGAGGACTGCCGTTTCGTGATCCGCGACGATGAGGGGACTGTTGTGACGATCGCCGCCGGCGATGTGCATTTCGGCGCGGTTGCATCCGCCCGGGTATAATGGGCTTGGAAGGGAAAAATCATGGCGAAAGCGGAAAACGCCGAACTCGTCTTCGTGCCGCTCGGCGGCGTTGGCGAGATCGGCATGAACTTCGCCCTCTACGGCTACGGCCCGCCGAGCGCGCGCGAATGGATTGTCATCGATGTCGGCGTTACCTTTCCGGACGCCGCGCATCCGGGCGTCGACCTGATCCTGCCCGACACGCGCTTCATCGAGGAGAACCTCGCCAATCTGCGCGGCATCGTCATCACCCACGCGCATGAGGATCACTATGGTGCGCTGCTCGACATCTGGCCGAGGCTGAAGGCGCCGGTATGGATGACGCCGTTCAGCGCCGGGTTGCTGGAAGCCAAGCGGCAAGGCGAGCAGGGCGCGCCGAAGATCCCGCTGACGATCTACCGCGCCGGCGAGAAATTCACCGTCGGCCCCTTCGAGATCGAAGCCATTCCGGTCGCGCACTCCATTCCCGAGCCGATGTCGCTGGCGATCACGTCGCCGGCGGGCACCGTCATCCACACCGGCGACTGGAAGATCGACCCGGAGCCGACCATCGGTCCCAAGACCGACGAGGCGCGCTTTCGCGCCTATGGCGACAAGGGCGTGCTGGCGCTGATCTGCGATTCGACCAATGCGCTGCGGGAAGGCGATTCGCCTTCGGAAGTCGCAGTCGGCGAGGGCCTCAAGGGCGTCATCCAGGCCGCCAAGGGCCGCGTCGCCGTCACGACGTTTTCCTCCAATGTCGGCCGTATCGTTTCCATCGCCAGGGCGGCACGCGATGCCGGCCGCCAGTGTCTCGTGCTCGGGCGCTCTCTGAAGCGCGTCATCGACGTGGCCGACGAGCTCGGCTACATGGACGGCCTGCCGGAGTTCATCGCCGAGGAGGATTTCGGCTTCATCCCGCGCGAAAACCTGGTGATCATCTGCACCGGCAGCCAGGGCGAACCGCTGGCGGCGCTTGCAAAGCTCTCGCGTGACGAGATGAAATCGGTGTCGCTGACGGCGGGCGACACGGTGGTGTTTTCGTCGCGTACCATTCCCGGCAACGAGAAGGCGATCCTCGAGATCAAGAACCGTCTCATCGATCTCGGCATCAAGATCATCGAGGACGGCGACGCGCTGGTGCATGTCTCCGGCCATCCCCGCCGCAGCGAATTGCGCAAGATGTACGAGTGGGTGCGCCCGCAGATCGGCGTCCCCGTGCATGGCGAGGCGGCGCATCTGGTGGCCCAGGGTTCGCTGATGTCGACCTCCGGTATCGGCCAGGTGGCGCAGGTGCGCGACGGCGACATGCTGAGGCTCGCGCCGGGACCCGCGACCATCATCGACCAGGTGCCGTTCGGCCGTATCTACAAGGACGGCAATCTGATCGGCACCGACCAGGCAATGGGCATCCGCGACCGGCGCAAACTGTCCTTTGCCGGCCATGTCGCGGTCAATGTCATCCTCGACGAGAAATATGAGCTGGCCGGCGACCCAGACCTTGTCGCCATCGGCGTCGCCGAGGCCGATGCCAGCGGCGAAACGCTGGAAGACCTGATGATCGATGCGGCCGTCGGCGCGGTGGATTCGATCCCCCGTCAGCGCCGAAAGGACCTCGACCTCGTGCAAGAGGCGGTGCGGCGCGCGGTGCGTGGCGCGGCCAACGAAGCCTGGGGCAAGAAGCCGCTGGTGACGGTGTTCGTCACCAGGTGACGAACAAGGGAGTAGGGGAGTAGGGCAATAAGGCAGTAGGGTGGAAGCCGAAAATAGATCGGATGCCTCCTCGTGGACTGTCTTCCGTACTGCCCTATTGCCTCGAAAGAAAGCCAATGCTCGGACGTCTCAACCATGTCGCGCTTGCAGTGCCGGATCTGGCCGCCGCCACCGCTGCCTACTGCAACACGCTCGGCGCCGACGTGACGGAGCCGCAGGCTCTGCCGGAGCACGGCGTCACCGTGGTGTTCGTCAATATCGGCAACACCAAGATCGAACTGCTGGAGCCTTTGGGCGAGGGCTCGCCGATCGCGGCGTTTCTCGCGAAGAACCCGACCGGCGGCATGCATCATCTCTGCTACGAGGTCGACGACATCCTGGCCGCGCGTGACCAGCTTAAGGCCGCCGGCGCCCGCGTGCTGGGCGATGGCAACCCGAAGACCGGCGCCCATGGCAAGCCGGTGCTGTTCCTGCATCCGAAGGATTTCTTCGGCACGCTGATCGAACTGGAGCAATCATGAGCTGGGTTTCGTTCACCGCCCTGTTTTTCGCGACCTGGTGGGTGGTGCTGTTTGCCGTGCTGCCGTTCAGTGTCCGGACGCAGGATGATGATCACGACGTGACGCTGGGCACTGTTCCAAGCGCGCCGCGCGGGCCGCACATGCTGCGCGCCGTGATCCGCACTACCATCGCCACGGCCATCCTCATGGGCATCTTCTATGGCCTGACGCACGGGCTGGGATACAGCCTCAACGACATCCCGCACATCGTGCCGGATTTCGGCCAGACTCCAGCGAAGTAGATCGCCCGGCAAGGGCGCTGCGCTGCATCGAGATCGCGAGGATGCGGCCCGCGATGCTGCCGCGTTTTCGCGGCCATACACCTGCTGACGCAAGGTCATGTGACCTGGCAACTCACCGCGCTAACCAGATGATTGCACAAAAAAAATGCAAGGCACAAGGCCTTGCAATTAAACGCGTCCGATCTGTTTCCGGTTTCCGGCGGCAGCGAGTAACCGCGCCTAGATCGCATCCTCCCAAGACTTTGACCGCGTAGGAGAGCAGATTTTTCTCCGCCCTCTCGGTTATCGCGGCACACTAGCCTAAGCCGAATGAAAAAGTCACGAAGAATTTTGCCTCGAAACAGGCATTCTCGTGCTGCACTGCACAATAGTATGGCATGGTTTGCTTTCGAAACGACCAGCAAGGCGTGGTGCAGCCTTTACGGCATGTCCTGAATTGACGCGCGCAAAGAATTGAAGGCCAAGCCCAAAGACGATCGGTGCGCTTCATTGTCGGCGCGGCCTGATCGGAAACCGAAGGATTCCGGGCTGAAACGCGGCATTGTGCCGGTGTGGCCGGGTTTCCAATCCGTCATGAAATGGCTATGAAGCCGGGGCAAGCAAGCCTGCGTCGCGCCGATTCTGGCGTGGCCGTTCTCATTCACGGACCAGTCCATGCGTTTGTCGCGCTATTTCCTGCCTATCCTCAAAGAAAATCCGCGCGAGGCCGAGATCGTCTCGCACCGATTGATGCTGCGTGCCGGCATGATCCGCCAGCAGGGGCAGGGCAGTTTCTCTTGGCTGCCACTTGGCAAGCGGGTGCTGGACAAGGTCTGCCAGATTATCCGCGAGGAGCAGAACCGCGCCGGCGCGCTGGAAATCCTGATGCCGACCATCCAGTCGGCCGATCTGTGGCGCGAAAGCGGCCGCTACAACGACTATGGCAAGGAGATGCTGCGCATCAAGGACCGCCAGGACCGCGACATGCTCTACGGTCCGACCAATGAGGAAATGGTCACCGAGATTTTCCGCGCCTATGTGAAGTCCTACAAGGATTTGCCGCTCAACCTCTACCACATCCAGTGGAAGTTCCGCGACGAGGTGCGGCCGCGCTTCGGCGTCATGCGCTCGCGCGAGTTCCTGATGAAGGACGCCTACTCCTTCGATCTCGACTTCGAGGGCGCGAGAGCCGCCTATAACAGGATGTTCGTCTCCTATCTCAGGACCTTTACGCGCATGGGCTTGCAGGCGATCCCGATGCGCGCCGACACCGGGCCGATCGGTGGTGATCTTAGCCATGAATTCATCATCCTGGCCGACACCGGCGAGAGCCAGGTTTTCTGCCATCGCGACTATCTTTCGCTTGCCGTGCCCGGCGCGAACACCGACTTCGCTAATGACGGCGAGATCGCTGACATCGTCAGGACGTGGACGACGCCTTACGCCGCCACGGACGAAATGCATGACGAGGCGGCCTGGGAAAAGGTCCCCGACAGCGACAAGGTTTCGGCACGCGGCATCGAGGTTGGCCACATCTTCCATTTCGGCGAGAAATATTCGAAACCGATGGGCGCCAAGGTGACCGGCCCCGATGGCAAGGATCATTTCGCCTCCGGCGGCTCCTACGGCATCGGCCCGTCGCGGCTGGTCGCGGCAATCATCGAGGCCAGCCATGACGAGAACGGCATCATCTGGCCGGAGGCGGTGGCGCCCTTCGACATCGGCTTGATCAACATGAAGGTCGGCGACGCCGACTGCGACCGCGTCTGCGACGAGCTCAATGCCGCCTTCACCGCTGCAGGCAAGGATGTGCTCTACGACGACACCGACCAGCGGCCGGGCGGCAAGTTCGCCACCGCCGACCTGATCGGCCTGCCCTGGCAGGTGATCGTGGGGCCACGCGGCGTGGCCGCCGGCGAGGTCGAGATCAAGAATCGCAGGACCGGCGAGCGCGTGACGCTGCCGGTCGCCGACGCCAAAAAACGCTTCGGTGTTGCGGCATGAGCGAGGCGGCCGCGGCAAGATCGGCGGGCGCCGGCCCCTTTTCCATCTTCGAACGCACGGTGGCGTGGCGTTACCTGCGTTCGCGGCGCAAGGAGACGGTGATCTCGGTCATCGCCTCGATCTCGTTCCTCGGCATCATGCTGGGGGTGGCGACGCTGATCGTGGTCATGGCCGTGATGAACGGGTTCCGTGCCGAGCTTTTGACGCGCATCCTTGGCGTCAACGGCCACCTGATCGTGCAGCCGCTCGATTCTCCGCTCGAGGACTATGCTCAGGTCGCCAGCCGTATCAACGGTGTGGCCGGCGTCAAATATGCTCTCCCGCTGATCGACGGCCAGGTGCTGGCGCAAGGCAATGTCGGCGGCGGCTCGGGCGCGCTGGTGCGCGGCATTCGCGGCGAGGATCTCGGCAAGATCGCGATCGTCGCCAGCAACATCAAGCAGGGCACGCTCGCCAATTTCGATGCCGGCGAGGGCGTGGCCATCGGCAAGCGCATGGCCGAAAATCTCGGCCTGACGCTGGGCGACACCATCACGCTCATCTCGCCGGACGGCGACGTGACGCCGCTCGGCACGACGCCGCGCATGAAGGGCTACAAGATCGCGGCGATCTTCGAAGTCGGCATGTCGGAATATGACAGCTCGATCGTCTACATGCCGTTCTCCGAGGCGCAGCTCTATTTCAACATGGACGGGCGTGCGCAGACGATCGAGATCTATGTCGACAATCCCGACGATGTCGACGCGCTGAAGCCGAAGATAGAGGAGGCGGCGCAACGGCCGATCGACCTCGTCGACTGGCGCCAGCGCAACGAGACGTTCTTTTCCGCGCTTCAGGTCGAACGCAACGTCATGTTCATGATCCTGACGCTGATCGTGCTGGTGGCGGCGCTCAACATCATCTCCGGCCTTGTCATGCTGGTGAAGGACAAGGGGCACGACATCGCCATCCTGCGCACGATGGGCGCCTCGCGCGGCGCCATCCTGCGCATCTTCCTGATGACGGGCGCCGCGATCGGCGTGACCGGTACCATTGCCGGCGTGCTGCTCGGCGTGGTCATCTGCCTCAATATCGAATCGATCCGCCAGTTCTTTTCCTGGATGACCGGAAAGGTGCTGTTCAATCCCGAGCTCTACTTCCTCAGCCAGCTGCCGGCGAAAATGGATCCGCGCGAGACGACCTATGTCATCATCATGGCGCTCGGCCTGTCCTTCCTGGCAACGGTGTTTCCGGCATGGCGGGCGGCCCGCCTCGATCCGGTCGAAGCCTTGAGGTATGAGTGATGGCCGAGGCCATTATCGAGCTGAAGAGCGTCGAGCGGCATTATGTCCAGGGGCCGCGCAAGCTCACGATTTTGAACGGCGCCGATTTTTCGCTGCGACGCGGCGAGATGGTGGCGCTGGTGGCGCCATCGGGCACCGGCAAGTCGACACTGCTGCATACGGCCGGCCTGCTGGAACGTCCCGATGCCGGCGATGTCATCCTGTCGGGCCGGGCCTGCGGCCGGCTGTCCGACGACGAGCGCACGGCGATCCGCCGCAACGATGTCGGCTTCGTCTACCAGTTCCATCACTTGCTGCCGGAGTTTTCCGCGCTGGAAAACATCATGATGCCGCAGCTGATCAAGGGGCTGCCGCGCAAGGAAGCAGCTGAACGCGCGGCGCAGTTGCTCGACTACATGCAGATCGGCAAGCGCGCATCGCACCGGCCCGCCGAGCTCTCCGGCGGCGAGCAACAGCGTGTCGCCATTGCGCGTGCGGTTGCCAATGCGCCGCTGGTGCTGCTGGCTGACGAGCCGACCGGCAATCTCGACCCGGTCACCGCTTCCTATGTCTTCGAGGCACTGGAGGCGCTGGTCCGGCAGTCGGGCCTCGCGGCACTGATCGCCACTCACAATCACGAGCTGGCATCGCGCATGGACAGGCGCGTCACGCTTGCCGACGGCAAGGTTGTCCCATTGTAGGCTGCGCAACGGTGCGCGATGGCCTGTCTGGCCGCCTGTGGTTCGCACACCCAGCTCGTGTTATCTTAGGCTCTGGGAGACGGCGGACGCGCCGTGAGCGCCCGCCCGCTCCCCATTGTGGGAGGAACGAATGGCTTACTACGTGCTGCTCTCGAATTTCACAGACCAAGGTATCAAGAGCATAAAGGATACCCAGAAGCGTGCCGAGGCCTTCAAGGCGATGGCCAGCAAAAGCGGCGTCAAGGTTCACACCCTGTTGTGGACACTTGGCCAACACGATGTCGTGGCGATTGCCGAAGCCGACGACGACATTGCCGCGACCGCACTATCCCTGTCGATCGCATCGCTGGGCAACATCAGAACTCAGACTCTGAGGGCGTTCGACACGGCAGATATGGCCAAGGTAATGGCAAAGATGGCCTGACCGGTGGCCGTGCTGCCGTGCGCGAGCAATCGAAGCCGGCGCCGTAAGTTGGAGATAGAAGGAAATTTTGCACCTCGGCTGGCAGCTACCGGCCGCCCAAATAGTGCAGCGGCAATCGGCTGCGACAGCCACTTCAATGGCAAAGGCATTCATGCCGTCCGGTTAGAGCGGTTTACAGTTTCACAGAAACGGTGAACTGCTCTAACTCTTTGCCGCAATTCCGGACGGAAAACCGTTTCCCACTTTTCCTGGAATTGCTCAAGCTCTTTGTTTTGACGCAATTCCGAATGGAAAACCGTTTCACACTTTTCCTGGAATTGCTCAAGTCACCGCGCCTCTCATCAAGGGGTTGAAGGCCTCCTACTTGCGGCGGGCTTAATGCCAGCGATCGCAGCCGCGACTTCCCGATCATCGGGAACTGCCCGGATATAGATGTGAAGATCGCTTGCCGCGGAGTTGAGATCACCAAGGGCGAGGTGCGCCATGCCGCGCTGCTTCAGCGCGGCCAAATTGCCGGGGTCTTGGGCAATGGCGCGAGAGGTCCTCGACAGCCTCACTCACACGGCCGGCTTCCATCTTGATCCTCGCACGTTCGACCATGAACCCTGCATTGTTGGGATCGAGGGAAATTGCTCGGTCGAGATCGCTCAAAGCAGAAGCAAACTGTTTCAGGTCTTCAAAAACAAGACCACGGCTGTGATAGACAAAGGCTTTGTGCGGCGCCAAGTCTATCGCGTGATCGGCGTCCGCGAGTGCTTCCTGATAAAGGCCGAGGGATCGCAGGGCGGCCACACGATTGTCGACATAGCCAGCCACGGCCGGATTCGCCACGATGAGGCGCGAGAAATCTTTGACAGCTTCGGAAAATATTCCGAGTTGCATGAGCGCATTGCCCCTTCGAAGAAGAAGGCGATCGGTCATCTCTCCGCCAGGTCGACCTCTCAAGGCAATCGAGCAATAGGAAACCTTGTCGTTCGGTGTCTTCGAATGAATACAGCGCTCTATGTCAGCGTTGGAGGCTTTTGCGTCCGAAATGCTATTAAGGAGAACGACCGGGATCAGGCCCATCGCCAAAATTCCAAAAACCCGCCAAGCCATAACAAAACTCCCCATAGCCCCACACGCGAAATATCATGAGAGATTTGCCAGTGACGAGGGTACTTTGATGAGAAGAATGCATCGAACTCCCAAAGTCGTCTGGGACATCGGACAGGCCGATCCCGATTGAGCGCGCCTCAAGCAGGCGGCGGCCAGCGGATGACAGGCAAGGGAAAATACGGTGGTGCCAATCAGGCTGACCGTTGGCGAAAGCGCATGAGACAAGGCCGCCGATGGCGACTTTCCCGCGGTGGTGTCACAGGGGCACTGGTCGTGTTGGCGATTGCGATCTGTTCCGCCTTAATCGCACTGAAGGCTCATTGGTGGCTCTCAGGATAGGGTGATCATCATTCCGATAAACTCGCCGGGCGAAGACCCCAACAACCTCGAAGCCCGGCGAGCCTACAACCTGATCAGAGGACGCGATCAGGACCGGGATCAACCGGCAACACCTACGGAGCAAGACGGATGCCATCCCCTTCGTCTTGAAATGAGACAGGAAGCCTGCTGGCGCGGCGCAATTGTCAGAACCATCCGTCGTCGTCATGCGCCGTGTCGGCGCGGCAGCCTTGAACGGTCTGCTGGCACCGTCTTGTCAAACGACCCTCCGGACCGGTTAACCGTTCACTAACCGTGTCAAATTCTCCTCCTATCCCCCTATGCTCGGTCGTTGACATTCGAACAAAATTAGAACAAAATACGAACATACAAACAACAGGAGAGAGTTATGACCGATCTGGTTCAGGATGTCGTCTCGCTTGTCTGCATGAGCACGTTCCTCATTTCCATGGCGATCTGGATCGGAGCCATGTGAATTGGCGGCGTGCCGTCGCTGTTTCCTCGATGGCCAGGGCCACTCCGCCCGTTAAGCCTTTCTTGCCGCCCCGACGTTAGGGTACCCTGAAGGCAGGGAGCAACGTCCAGGTGTCGCCGATCGTTACGGCCATTCTCGTGGCCAGCAATCTCGGGCTGATCTTTCTCTTGATGACCATGCCGCTTGGTTTGCGCACGGTCAGGGTGAGCCGCGTGGTTGCCATGGACCGCCAGCGCCTCTGGCAGGCGCTGTGGCCGCTTGGCAGCGATGCCGGCTGGTCCGGTGAGATCCTGTCAGCCGAAGCGCTGGACGGGGAGGGCGTGACCCGCATCATGCTGTCGTGGGAAGGCCGCGACGGCAAGCCGATCGAGCGCAGGTCAAAGTTTGGGGACGTTGTCGAGGGCAGCCGGTTTTCGATGCGCGTCATCGAGGATACCGTGCTCGATAGTTCTTTCTGGAAGGATTATCAGGAGACCACCGAACTGGTTTCCGAGGGTCATGGCACAAGGGTGACCCTTGGCCGGACCGACCGCTACCGCGGCATCGCCTTCCTGGTGTTCCGTTACTTCGCCATGCGCCGCGAGCTCTCCAAGCTGCAGCGCTGGGCGACGACCGGGCGTTATCGCAAAGGCGGCTGGTTCGAGCATCCGCTGAGCCAGATCGGCTTTGCGGTGCTGTCGGCATTGATCCTGTGGCCGTTCTTCGGTCTCCATCTCGGCGGGCTGGCGCTGGCCGCGATCCTGACGTCGGTCGTGGCCTTGCACGAGCTCGGCCACATGGCGGCGTTCCGGCTGATGGGACACCGCAAGGCGCGGATGATCTTCATCCCGCTGCTCGGCGGCATCGCCATTGGCGGCCGCCCCTACAACAGCCGGTTCGAAGTGGCCTTCGTGGCATTGATGGGGGCGGGGTTCTCCGCCTTCCTGGTGCCGATCGTCATTGCTGCCAGCGCGTTTGCCGGCGGCGAGGGGCACAAGGCCGCTGCCGCGCTGCTCGCGGCGCTGGCAGGCTGCGCGGCCCTGTTCAACATCGCCAATCTGGTGCCGGTGTGGAAGTTCGATGGCGGCCAGGTGCTGCGCCAGATCTGCCCCGGGCCGATCGCGCTGGCGCTGGCCTCGTTCTTCCTGCTCTCGGCTTTCTTGATGCTCGGCCGGCAGGCCGGGTTCTCATCCGGCTTCCTGCTCGCCGCCGGCGCAGTCTTTTCGATCCTCAGCCTGCTGACCATGGGCAGCGGCGTGAAGCCGCGCCACGAACTGGAACCGATCCGCACGATCGACCGCTTCGCCATCGCCGGCGCGCTGGTGGCGGTGTTCGTCATCCATGGCTGCGGCGTCCTGTGGGCGTCGGCGCAACTGATCTAAGGTGCATGGATATTCAGGTGATGCCGGCCTGCGAATGGTTTTCTGCGCTTCCGGTGCTCACATACCCAAAAGTACGCTCCGCTCCGGTTCTCAAATCCACCATTCTCGACTCGGCCTGACCTGACTCTCAATATACCCCAAGCAGTTTCGGAGCCAGGAAGCTCAGCCGGCCTTGCGGTCGGCCTCGGTAGGCATAGCCGCGGCGGGGCCGAAGACGTCCTCGAAAGCGGATTTCAGCGCCAGATCGAGGTCCCCCATTGTCACGGGAAGACCAAGGTCGACGAGGCTGGTGACGCCATGGTCCTGAACACCGCATGGCACGATGCCGCCGAAATGGGAAAGGTCCGGCTCAACATTGATGGCGATGCCGTGAAAGCTCACCCAGCGCCGCAGCCGGATGCCAATCGCGGCGATCTTGTCCTCGGCCGGCGAGCCGTCCGGCAGGGCAGGGCGATCCGGCCGCACCACCCAGACGCCGACACGGTCCTCGCGCCGTTCGCCGCGCACGTTGAAGGCGGCGAGCGTGCCGATGATCCACTGTTCGAGCGCGGCGACGAAGGCGCGAACATCTTCTCGACGCCGCTTCAGGTCCAGCATGACATAGGCAACCCGCTGGCCGGGCCCATGATAGGTATATTCGCCGCCGCGACCGGCCGAAAACACCGGAAAGCGGTCGGGATCGATCAGGTCCTCGATACGGGCGCTCGTGCCGGCGGTGTAGAGCGGGGGATGTTCGACCAGCCAGACCATTTCTCCGGCCGCTCCGCTGCGGATCGCCTCGGCGCGCGCCTCCATGAAAGCCAGCGCATCGGGATAAGCGGTGAGGCCAGGCTCGACCAGCCATTCGACCGGCGCCGAACCGGGGAGCGGCAGGAACGACGTGGCGATCTGGCTGCGTTCTGGCATGGCTTTTCGTTTTTCGCTTGTGCATCCCACGGGTCAAGCCCGAAGCATGTGTCCGGGCGACATGCATCCGCTCTCATATGGCGATATCAGGCGTAAACGTCCAGTTGCGGGCGCTCATTCCAATCCTGTGGACCGTTATGCCAATCGCTTGAGATTATTGCTCGCCACGCACTTGTTTCGCCGGAAACGATTTGCTACACGCCGCGAGCCGGTCGGTTCCGGCTCCTACCACGTGCGGTCGTGGCGGAATTGGTAGACGCGCAGCGTTGAGGTCGCTGTGGGGCAACCCGTGGAAGTTCGAGTCTTCTCGACCGCACCATACGATTTTTTGACCAATGAAATCATTACGAAATTTCACCATTATCCCGCACCTGAACCGGGGGTGCGGGCGTTGGGCGTTCTCGATCTTTTCCGAAGCGGCCATAGCCAGGCGCTTGCGATCGGCCGTTTTCGTGTAGAGCGAGGCCATGGTTCCACCGGTCCAACCGAACAAAGCTTCGAGCTCTCGCATCGTTGCGCCGGCCTCGGCGGCTCGGGTGGCGCCAATTTTACGCACGCCATGAGCTGACTTTTTCACGCCAGCCGCATTACAGGCGGCGCGGAACATGTTGCCGAAGCTTTCCTTGGTGACAGGCTTGCCGTGGCCCTGTGTCAATGCCCTGGCAAGCCAGTTTCTTTGACTTCACAGTAAAATGTGGATTCGCAAGCCAAGGTGATTGGCGAGCGGCCGTCTGTTCCGTACCGATTAGCGCGCGCGGCTGTAGCGAATGCCGCTTTCAACGCGGCCAATCGACCGTCGGCCGATTGCTAGGTTTCGCATTTGCCAGTAATCAATTTCAGTGCCTATCCAAGTTATAAGATAAACATCATCTTTCTATCCGCCGGCCGCCGGAAGGCCGTAGCGCTGGCAGTTTTTCTAGCTTCCAAACCATAAGGCTTTGCCCACTCGACGGAAGCGTCAGACGGCAACTTCACTTAACGAACGGTGGCATTTTTCGGAGCACGAGTTCAAAGACACACCCGTAGGCAACACTAATGAACGCCAACGAAATATCAATCACACGCGCTAGCGGGCGGGCCATTGTCCCATATGTGCTGCCGCCAACTGCTCTTGCAGCCGCTTTGGCAGTTCACATCAGCGGGCTGTCGGTTGATGAAGGTGCGATGAGCGTGAGAGTGCTGATCGGAGCGATCTCCAGTGCGCTGCTGTTTGTCACAGTCTTTGTCGTGCTCCATCATGCCGAGGCGGTCGCCAGGCGGTTGGGAGAACCTTATGGGACGCTGGTGCTTACCGTCGCCGTGACGGCGATCGAAGTCTCGATCATCGTCTCGATGATGTTGCATGGAGCCAACAATCCCACACTGGCGCGCGAGTCCGTGTTCTCGACAGTCATGATCACGTCGACCGGTGTGGTAGGCGTGTGCCTCACTCTGGGTGGATGGAAACATCGCAAGCAGGCGATTCTTCGCCAGGGCACAAGCGCCTACCTGGCGGTTCTTATCGCGCTGACCGTCCTAACACTCATCCTGCCGACCTATACGCGCGCCACCGGCCCGGGCACTTTTTCAACCGCGCAGCTGGCTTTTGTGAGCATACTGTCGGTGCTGCTCTATGCAGGTTTTGTTTTCGCACAGACAGTTCGCCATCGAGACGACTTCGTGGATGGGCAATCAAGTCACTCGCACGGCGGCGAACCCGAAGCGCGAGATGGGATAACCGCTAACGTACTCCTCATGATGGCTGGGCTGATTGGGATCGTAATGCTGGCGGAACAGGTTGCGGGTACCATCGAAAATGCGCTCATGTCTCTTCAGGTCACACAAGCTGATGCCATCGTTGGCGCGTTGATCGCGGCTCTGGTCTTGATGCCTGAAGCAGTGTCTGCGATACGCGCCGGACTGAACAATGAATTGCAGCGCGGCCTGAATGTCGCGATGGGATCAGCATGCGCTACGATAGGCTTGACGATCCCGGCGGTTGCTTTCGCCAGTTTAATTACCGGAAGGGGATTAACTCTTGGCATTCCGGCGAGCGACACGGTACTTCTGATCTTGGCGCTTTCGGTAAGCACCGTCAGTTTTGGGACAGAAAGAACCACGTTCCTTACGGGCCTCGTGCATATCGTTATTTTTCTGGCCTACGTTTTTCTGATTTTTATCCCGTAGCCAGGTTCATCAAGGCTAGAAGGCCTGAAAACATGCTTCGATTTTGACGCCAACCATTCTCATCGCGTTGGCCTGACGGCAATGCTGGGCGATCGCCTTGGCGTCGTTGTAAAGCTCTGACGCTCAAAGACATGGGTTATTTCAAAAGCACGGCTTGTTGAGCCGTGCCCTACGGGTGATGCCGGGGCACCAATTATATTACCCCTGTTGAGAGTTGTCGCCTTCTTTCCCGGGCTATACGGTGGCAGTAGGGTATTATGTTAATTCCGTGGACCCCTCACATCATCGGGCTTGGACGGGCAGGAAAAGGGTATGCACCCTCTCTTGCAACGGGTGGGTGTTTGGGACCCCTACATGCTTCCTCTGGCGCTCTAGGGTGTCACGCCAGTCAGTTTTCGTCTGCGGGCAATTGCGGCCAGAGCCGCTTTTGTCGCCAATGAAGTAGATGAACAGGAGGTGGGCCGGGACGTTCTGTTTATGGAGGAAGTTCAAGACCGCGAGTCGATTGCAATACTGATAGTAGCCGTTAAGCCAATCCCGTTCCGGGCTTACGCCAAGAGCCTGCTTGGTGGCTGCTAGGGTCGCCGCAATCCGAGCCCGACTGTGCTCGCTTGAGGCCGAGCACGAGGAAGCCACTTCCCCTTCATGCGCTTTGGCCTCGACCAGTAGCCATTGCCATTGGCCAGCTATCTGTACCCTGCCAACGCCATCCCAATTTGGGGGATTGCCGGTGCTTGGCCAGATCTTTCGCCACGCACTTTGCAACGGAACATCATGACTGAGGAAATTGAGTCCTTTCCATTCCCGGAGTTTCCCTGGATTGTTCGGATCGGGCGGTCCGGGGAGCCACTCAAGGTCCTCTGAGCCGGTGGTCGTTTGAATTGCGCTGTTCAGACTGATGCGATCAAATTCCAAGTACCGGAGCAAGTGAAATTCGCTCCCGTATCCATTGCCCAACTTACCCATTTTTTCTTCCACCCCTGCGGCCATATCCTTGTATAGGCTGGCGGTATCGTGGCGACGAGCCCTGCTGGCTCAGAACAGCTTTGTGCCTCGTGCAGGTTCTGCCCTCTTACCGCGCATCGCAGCAGTGAGGATCCGACCCGTCCGCCATGTACTGATGGTGCTCCCGTCCAACTCCAGATGCCCGACGAACGACCTCGAGATTGACCGTCGGTGACGGTCGCTGACCTGACAGAAGGTCTGAGCGGGGCCTCCATATGCCCGACTGCTGCAACTCGCCGAGCGCCGAGAAGACAGCGCCGGCATGGCCCGTGCGCCGGCCTTTGGAGCGGAAAGGCTGGCGCTATAGGGGCGATTGGCCCTGGACGATGATGCAATGCGACGAAGGCAGTTCGGCAGAAGGTGGGCCTATCCCGTCCACCCGAGGCCAGCCGAGATGCAATTGATCGATACGAGCAGAGCGTCGGTCGCCCGCTTTTGATCCGCCGTCCCGATCTTTGACCTGACTTCGCGCAGCAGTTCGACCTGCAGCCGGTGAATGTCATCCATCTGCCGCCGCAGATTGTCGAAACGCCGCTTGAACATCGGAAAGCGTGCGGAAAGATCGCCTCCCGTGAGGTCACCGATCAGGCGTCGCGTCAACTCGTATTCGGCGGCGATGCGGGCGTAGATTCGCCCAGCCGCTTGGCTGTCGGACACCAGGCCGGCGTAGAGCCGCGCGATCTCCATGTCGGACTGGTAAAGCGTCTTCTCGGCCTCGTCGACGATCAGGCGGAAGAAGCGCGAATGCTCGAACATGCGGGCCAGAAGATCGCGCCCGGCCTCGCCGCGCACTGTGACGAAGGCGCTCAGCGCGCTGCCGATGCCATACCAGCCGGTCAACAGATGACGGTTCTGGCTCCAGGCGAACACCCAGGGAATGGCGCGCAGGTCGGCAATGCCGCTGGCGCCGAAACGGCGATCCGGCCGTGAGCCCATTTTCAGCAGCGCCAGTTCCGCGACCGGGCTCGCCTGGTTGAAATAATCGAGAAAGCCGGGCTCGGCCATCAACCCGGCATAGGATGCCTGCGACATGCCTGCCAGCGCTTCCAGCGCTTCGTCGAACTCCGGCGTTTCCTTCGGTTCGACACTGCCGGGCGATCCGACGCTATGGGCCAGCACGCCAGCGGCGAGAACCTCGAGCTGGTTGAGGCCGGTGCCGCGATTGGCGAATTTCGACGATACGACCTCGCCCTGTTCGGTCACCCGCATGGCTCCGGCGACGGTGCCTGCCGGCTGTGCCGCGATTGCCCGGCCGGTCGGCGCGCCGCCACGGCTGACAGAGCCGCCGCGACCATGAAAGAAGCTGATCCTGACCCTATGCTTACGGCCGATGGCAGCGAGGCGCTTTTGCGCCTTTGCCAATTCCCAATTGGAAGCCAGGAAACCGCCGTCCTTGTTGGAATCCGAATAGCCAAGCATGATCTCCTGGCGCGCGCCGAAATCCCGCACCGTCCGCCTCACCAGCGAAATGCCGAGCAATTCGTTCAGGATGACGGGTGCTGCCTGCAGATCGGCGATGGTCTCGAACAATGGCACGATCCGCAGCCTGATTGTGCCGCCGCCGTCAGGCGCGGTGGAGAGTCCGCAATATTGCGCCAGTAGATAGACCGCGAGCAGATCGTCGGCCGAGCGGGTCATGCTGAGAACGAAAGAGCCGACGGCGTCGGCATCCGAGCTGGAGATCTGTTCGCGGATGACGGAGAATGTCGAAAGCATTTCACCTGCTTCCGGCGAAAGCCGGCTTGCGTCGATCTCCAGCCGTTTGCCCTCACTTAAGGCGGCGCGAATGCGCGCCGACCATTGCGGTGTGCCGGCCGCGACCGGACCTGCGGGATTTGTCAGCGCAAACAGCTCGGCCAGCACACGGTTGACGACCGTGGAGTTCTGCCGGATGTCGAGCGAGACGGTACGGAAGCCGAAGCTTCCGACCTGCCAAAGCAGGGGCTGCACGAAACGCCTGGCTACCGCGCGCCCTCCGATTGCTTCGAGAACGCATGACAGGCCGTTCAGATCGGCACGAAACGCCTCCGCCGAGAGGTACGCCGCCGGGCCGCCGTCTCGCGTGGCCTCCAGCCGGGCAAGCAAGGCCGAAGCGAACTGGCGAAGCGGTTCGTCAGGGTTGCGGATGGCGATCTCTTGCGCCTGTCCGCTTTTATCAAGTGCCATTTGCAGCACCGGCTTGAAGCTGGCCGGCAGGTCAATGACGTTCGAGCTGGCGCTGAGCACCCTCACCAGCCGCTGCACCTGTGTCAGATACCAGCCTATGGCGGTATTGCGGTATTCGGCCACGGCATGGGCGGTGACCAAAGCCGTCACGTTTGGATTGCCATCGCGGTCGCCGCCGATCCACGAGGCATAGCGCATGAAAGAAGGGATTCTGATCGGCTCTCCCGGATAGTGACGCTCGAAAGCGCCTTGAAGCTTGCCGTAGAGCTGCGGCGTCGCCTCGAAGATGACTTCGCGAAAGAAATGCAGGCCCCAGGCGATTTCGCGTTCGACCGTCGGACGCTCCAGCCGCAGTTCGCCCGTCATCCACAGAAGTTCGATCTCGCTTTCCAGATCGGCGACCAACAGGTCACGTTCGTCCGGCGCCCAGCGCGGCTGGTCGAGTTCGGTCAGCTTGCGATAGATACGGCGGTGGATTTCCAGAACCGTGACGCGTTTGGCCTCCGTCGGGTGCGCGGTCATGGTCGGGCCGACACAAAGCTCATCAAGGGCCGCCTGGACTTCGCCCGCCGAGTGGCCGTTCGCCGCCATCTGCGCGATCACGCTGGCGAACGACCCGGGCACTTCGTCGACACCCGCGCCTTGTTCGAGTTCGCGACGCCTTCGCATGGCAAGCAACTCGTCGGCAATCGTCAGCAACTGGAACCACACGCCGCTCGCCTGAAGCGCCGGGATGCGCTGCTCCGCGGCAAGCGAGACAAGCGACCTGCGTCCGCTTAGAACAGCGGCGATCTCCGGCTCGCGCGCGCTTGCGACCTGAAGCAGCAGGCGCAACAAAAGGCTGCGCTCGTCCTCACGAAATCTGATGCGTCTGCTCTGTTCCAAACCGGTTTCCTGACCCGTCCATCAATTGCGCTGCAGCCGCGCCCTTAGAGCGATTCAGTGACTGCGTGAGACGCCGAACCGCTCCAAGTATCTGTTTTTTCGCATCGCTTGCGTTGGACGCGGTGTCGAAGCGTTCTGAGGAGTTTCCTGCCGATCCGTGGACCCGCGTTTCCGCCACCCCCAAACAGACTTCCCATTTCGCGTTATGCGGCCTTCGGCCGGTCGGCCATCAAGCAGCCTTCTTCATGCGTGCCAGCGTATCCGCCACGACCTCGCCGAAGGAGGATGGTGTCGGCACGATGACGACGCCGGCCTCCTTCAGGATTTCGACCTTCTCCTGCGCCGACTCGCCGAAGGCCGAGATGATGGCGCCGGCGTGGCCCATGCGGCGGCCTTTCGGCGCCGAAAGGCCGGCGATATAGGCGATCAATGGCTTGCGCATGTTGTCGCGCGCCCAGATCGCGGCTTCGGCTTCCTGCGGCCCGCCGATCTCGCCGATCATCACCACGGCATCGGTCTCGTCATCCTGTTCGAACAGCCTCAGAATGTCCTTGAAGGACGAGCCGTTGATCGGATCGCCGCCGATGCCGACGCTGGTCGACACACCAATGCCGAGCGCCTTCATCTGCGAGGCGGCCTCGTAGCCGAGCGTGCCGGAGCGCCCGACGATGCCGATGCGGCCGGGCAGGTAGATCGAGCCGGGCATGATGCCCATCAGCGCCTGTCCCGGCGTGATGATGCCGGCGCAGTTCGGGCCGACCAGCCGCATGCGGTCTTCGAAGCGGTAGCGGCGCATGTAGCGCTTGACCTGCATCATGTCCTGCGAGGGGATGCCGTCGGTGATGCAGACGCAGAGCTTTATGCCTGCATCGGCGGCCTCCATGATCGAATCGGCGGCGAAGGGCGGCGGCACGAAGACAATGCTGGCCTCGGCGCGAGTTTCGCGCACCGCGCCCTTGACCGTGTTGAAGACGGGCAGGCCGAGATGTGTCTGGCCGCCCTTGCCGGGGGTGACACCGCCGACGAGCTTGGTGCCATAGCGCTTCATGTCCTCGGCGTGGAAACTGCCGATCTTGCCGGTGAAGCCTTGCACGATAACGCGCGTGCTGCGGTTGAGCAGGATTGCCATGGTTTCGACCTCCCTCAGGCTGCTTTTTTCTCGTTGGCCGCACGCCATGCGGCGACGGCCTTTTCGGCGGCTTCGGCCAGCGTGTCGGCGACGATCACCGCCTCGCCGGAATCGGCCAGGATGCGGCGCCCTTCCTCGGCCTTGGTGCCGGAGAGCCGCACAACCAGCGGCACGGTCACGCCAACTTCACGGATCGCCTTGACGACGCCTTCGGCGACCCAGTCGCAGCGGTTGATGCCGGCGAAGATGTTGACGAGGATGGTCTCGACATTCTTGTCGCCAAGCACGGCGCGGAAGGATTTCGCCACCCGCTCGGGCGAGGCGCCGCCGCCGATGTCGAGGAAGTTGGCCGGCTCGCCGCCGGCGATCTTGATCATGTCCATGGTCGCCATCGCGAGGCCGGCGCCATTGATGATGCAGCCGATGTTGCCGTCGAGGCCGACATAGGAGAGGCCGCGGTCGCTGGCGAAGGTCTCGCGCGGGTCTTCCTGGCTCTTGTCGCGCAGTTCGGAGATTTCCGGCCGGCGGAACAGCGCGTTCTCGTCGAACGACATCTTGGCGTCGAGCGCGACCAGGTTGCCGTCGCGTGTCACCACCAGTGGATTGATCTCCAGCATCGAGGCGTCGTAGTCGCGGAACACCTGGTAGCAGCTGAAGATGGTCTCGGTCGCCTTGCCGATCAGGCTGTCCTCCAGCCCGAGCCCGAAGGCGATCTCGCGCGCCTGGAAGCGCTGCATGCCGACGCCGGGATCGACAGTCGCGCGGATGATGGAATCAGGTTTTTTCTCTGAGATGTCCTCGATCTCCATGCCACCGGCGGCCGAGGCCACGATCATGACGCGTTCTTCCTTGCGGTCGAGCACGAAGCCGAGATAGAGCTCCTGGGCGATGTCGACCGCTTCCTCCAGATAGAGCCGCGAGATCAGCTTGCCGCGCGGGCCGGTCTGATGAGTCACCAGCTTGCGGCCGAGCATCGCTTCGGCGGCGCTCGAGATCTCCTCGTCATTGGTGCACAGCTTGATGCCGCCGGCCTTGCCGCGCGCGCCGGAATGAACCTGCGCCTTCAGCACCCATTTGCCGCCGCCGATCTCGCGCGCCCGGTAGGTCGCCTGTTCGGGGCTGTAGGCCAGCCCGCCGCGCGGCACATGCACTCCGTGACGGGCGAGCAGTTCCTTGGCCTGATATTCGTGGATGTCCATTGTTATCCTCCCGTAAACTCATGCGTGGCGACGCGCGACTCTCGTCAGCGAGCAGGTTGGCCGGCGCGTTCGATGGCTTCGTTGACCACCAGGACGTTCCTCGCCATGCGCTCCGATGCGGCGTCGATCATCTTGCCGTCGAGGGCGGCCGCCCCCTTGCCGAGCGCCTCGGCCTCCTTCAGCACCTCGAGGATGCGCCTGGCCCGCGTCACCTCCTTCTCGGGAGGCGAGAAGACGTCGTTGGCGAGCGCGATCTGCGAGGGGTGGATCGCCCATTTGCCTTCGATGCCGAGTGCGGCGGCGCGCTTGGCTCCGGCGGTGTAGCCGTCAGGATCGGAGAAATCGCCGAACGGCCCGTCGATGGCGCGCAGGCCGTAGGCGCGGCAGGCGACCGTCATTCGCGACAGCGCGAAATGCCACTGGTCGCCGGGATAGTCGGGATTGAGGCCGCCGATGTTGACGGTGCGCGCCTTGCAGCTTGCCGCATAATCGGCGACGCCGAAATGCATCGCCTCCAGCCGGCCGGGTGTGGCGGCAATGGCCTCGACATTGGCCATGCCGAGCGCGGTCTCGATCAGCGCTTCGAGGCCGACGCGGGTTTTGTACCCCTTGGCCATCTCGATCTGGTTGACCATGGCCTCGACCATATAGAGGTCGGCCGGCACGCCGACCTTCGGCACCAGGATCGTGTCCAGGCGGTCGCCGGCCTGTTCCATCACATCGACCACGTCGCGGTACATGTAATGAGTGTCCAGACCGTTGATGCGCACCGAGACGGTCTTGCCCTTGGCGCGCCAGTCGATGTCGTTGAGCGCCTGGATGATGTTCTTGCGGGCGCGTTCCTTGTCGGGCGGGGCGACCGCGTCCTCGATATCGAGGAAGACGAAGTCGGCGGCGCTGTTCGCCGCCTTGTCGATCATCTCCGGGCTGGAGCCGGGAACCGCCAGCTCGCTGCGCTGCAGCCGCAATTTCTTAAGGTGGTTGATGGTGTGGCTCATCGTTGGCTCCCTCTCACGCCGCTTCGGCGACCGGCATCTGCGCCGAGGCGCGGAAGTGCTGTATGGCCGCGCCGACGCCGGAGCCCGGCGCCAGCCGCACGCCGCAATCGAGCAGCGCCATCTCGGCCGCCGAAAGCGAGGCGAGCACCATGACCTCGTTCAACCAGCCGAGATGGCCGATGCGGAACACCTTGCCGAACACCTTGTTGAGGCCGCCGCCGAGCGACGTCTGGTAGGTGCCGTAGGCGCGCTTGACGACGTCGCCGCTGTCGATGCCTTCCGGAACCAGGATGGCGCTCACCGTATCGGAATGCCATTTCGGCGCCTTGGCGCAGAGTTTCAGGCCCCACGCGTCGACCGCCTTGCGCACGCCTTCAGCGAGACGATGGTGGCGGGCGAAGATGGCGTCGAGCCCTTCGTCCTCGATCAGGTCGAGCGAGGCACGCAGGCCGCGCAGCAGCTGCGTCGCCGGCGTGTAGGGGAAATAGCCGGCATCGTTGGCGCGGATCATGTCCTCGAAGGAGAAGAAGCAGCGCCGGTGGGTGGCGGTTCTCGAAGCGACAAGCGCCTTTTTGCTCACCGACAGGAAGCCGAGACCGGCGGGCAGCATGAAACCTTTCTGCGAGCCGCTGACCGCGCAGTCGACGCCCCATTCCTCCTGACGGAAATCGATCGAGCCGATCGACGACACGCCGTCGACGAAGAGGAGGGCAGGATGGTTTGCCTCATCGAGTGCGGCGCGGCAGCCAGCGACGTCGCTGGTCACGCCGGTCGCCGTCTCGTTCTGCGTGCAGAAGACGGCCTTGATGCGGTGCGCCTTGTCAGCCTTCAGCCGCTCCGCGTAAAGCTGTAGCGGCACGCCGGTCCCCCATTCGCAGTCGATGGCATCGACTTCGAAGCCGAGGCGCTCGGCCATGTCGACCCACAGATGCGAGAACTGGCCGAAGCGCGACATCAGCACGCGGTCGCCGGGGCTGAGCACATTGGTCATCGCCGCTTCCCAGGCGCCCGTGCCCGAGGATGGATAGATGAAGACGCGGCCGTTCTCGTTCTTGAAGACGCGCTTGATGTCCTCGAACAGTGGCAGCGTGAGATCGGGGAAGGACGCGGCGCGCATGTCCTCCATTGGCAGGTTCATCGCCTGCCGGACCTGTTCGGGGATGTTGGTCGGCCCCGGAATGAAAAGATGGGTGAAACCGGCCATGGTGCGAACTCCTCCTGATCAAGCAAAGCGGTGACGGAGAGTTTCGTTTCGATGGCGAATGGAAGCCACACCTTGGCGGGTAAGATCTTGCCGCGTGCGGGTGGGACTGGCCTACCCGTTTGGCCTACCCGAAAGGCTGTTTCTGGGTACGCTTCTCGCGCGCATAGAGCGCTACGGCCATCGCCCGGTTGCGGACGTCGAGCTTGTCGTAGAGATTCTTGAGGTGGTATTTCACCGTGTTCTCGGAAATGCCCGTCCGCGTCGCGATCTGCAGATTGGTCCAGCCGTCGGAGAGCACCGCCAGCAGCTCGCGCTCGCGGACCGTGAGCAGCGCCAGCGGCGTGTCGTTGACCTTGTTGATGTCGATAAAGGGGATGCAGATGCGCCCGTGCGCGACGGCCAGCATCGTCTCGAAGATGATGGCCGGATCGTCGAACTGAAAGCAGTAGCCCTGGGCTCCCAGCCGCACGCACTGCTTCAGGATGCCGATGTCATGGTCGTTTGAAAACACCGTTATGCGCACATCAAGCTTGCGGCCCTGGACCTCGGCCAGAACATCCGCGCCATCCATGTCGGAGAGCTTCCAGCCGATGACGGCGACGTCGAATTCGCCCGCCATTGCCAGTTCCAGGAAATGCTTGCCGCTTTGCACCGAGGCCAGAAGTTCGAAGCGCCCGTCGCATTCCAGCATTTCGCGCAGGGCCGATATGACGAGCGGATTGCGTTCGGCGACGACCACGCGAACGCGCCGCTCTTCGATTGCCTTGTTCGGTTTCTGCGAGCTGATCTTCAAGGGCTTCCGGCTGTTCGGGTTTCGGCCTGGGCGGTCCAGCCGATGCGTGGACCTGCATCATGACAATTCTGACCCAATTGCATAGGGGTGCTCTTTCCCCTGCGACATGCGCTGTCGCGCCGCCTGAACACCAAGCGCATCTTGTTCTCGTGAATTCGACAAGTCCGGGCTCGACTGCCAGTACCGCATCGGCGCAAATCATCGCCAATGGAAAGTGTCCGTTTCGTTCGGGATTTCCGTGGGTTAGAGCAACAGGTTGCGAACTCGAATCATGCTATGGTTCTATCCTTCTTTTTGTTTCAGCCTCGGACCCAAAACCGGTTTCCACTTTTCAAGATCATGGTCTAGACCTGACAGGCATCTTTTCGGGATTCTGATGGCGGGAGGCGCTGGTGGAAGGCCAGGACAAGCAGACGACCTCCGCCAAGGCGGCTGACGAGGCCCACGCCGACATCTATGGCGAGCACGGCGCGGTGCTTTCGTCCTTCCTTGCGCAGATCGGGGCTGCGATCGCCGACCGCGACACGCTGACCCTCAAGCGTGAAGTCGACCATCTGCACCAGTCGGAACTAGGCGACCTGATCGAGGCGCTGCATCCCGACCAGCGACAGGCCCTGGTCGAACTCCTGGGCGCCGATTTCGACTTTTCCGCACTGACCGAGGTCGATGAGGCGATCCGCATGGAGATCGTCGACAACCTGCCCAACGCGCAGATCGCGCAGGCGGTGCAGGAACTCGATTCCGATGACGCGGTCTACATTCTCGAAGACCTTGAAAAGGAAGACCAGGACGAGATCCTGTCGCAGTTGCCGTTCACCGAACGCATCAGGCTGCGCCGCTCGCTGGACTATCCGGAAGAGACCGCCGGACGGCGCATGCAGACGGAGTTCGTCGCGGTGCCGCCGTTCTGGACCATCGGCCAGACGATCGACTACATGCGCGAGGACAAGAACCTTCCCGACCGCTTCAGCCAGATCTTCGTCATCGACCCGACCTTCAAGCTGCTTGGGGCTATCGACCTCGACCAGATCCTGCGCGCCAAGCGCTCGGTCAAGGTCGAGGAAGTCATGCACGAGACGCGCCACGCCATCCCGGCCACCATGGACCAGGAAGAGGCCGCGCGGGAGTTCGAGCAGTACGACCTGCTTTCGGCCGCCGTCGTCGACGAGAATGAACGGCTGGTCGGCGTGCTGACCATCGACGACGTCGTCGACGTCATCCAGCAGGAGGCCGAGGAAGATCTCCTGCGCATGGGCGGTGTCGGCGACGAGGAGCTTTCCGACACCGTGCTTGCGACCTCGCGTTCGCGCGTTCCCTGGCTGCTGGTCAACCTTGTCACGGCATTCCTTGCGGCATCGGTGATCGGCCTGTTCGACCACACGATCGAGCGGATCGTAGCGCTCGCCGTGCTGATGCCGATCGTGGCCGGCATGGGCGGCAATGCCGGTTCGCAGACCATGACCGTCACCGTGCGGGCGCTGGCGACCAAGGACCTCGATATCTACAATGCCGCCCGCATCATTCGCCGCGAAGTGGGTGTGGGCTTCATCAACGGCATCGTCTTTGCCGTTCTGATCGGCATCGTCGCCGCGGTCTGGTTTCGCGATGCCAATCTCGGCGGGATCATAGGAGCCGCCATGATCATCAACATGTTCGCGGCCGCACTTGCCGGCATCCTGATCCCGCTGCTGCTCGACAGGTTCAAGATCGACCCGGCCGTGGCATCGGCGGTTTTCGTCACCACCGTCACCGACTGCGTCGGCTTTTTCGCTTTCCTCGGCCTTGCAAGCTGGTGGTTCGGCGTCAGGTAGCGGTCTCAATTGACTTTTACGTAAATGCCGTGCGAGGCTTGCTTGGGGTGCCGCGTCGATTCCGGCGAGGCGAGGGTTTGTTTCGGGACAGAGGGCGGCGCATGGCGATCGCCCGGGATTCCGGCACGGAGTGACAATGCGGGAATATTATTCGATCACCGAACTGACCCGCGAATTCGACGTGTCGACGCGGACGCTGCGTTTCTACGAGGACGAGGGACTGGTGCAGCCCGTGCGGCGCGGCCGCACGCGCCTGTTTCGTCCCTCCGACCGCCATCTCATCCGGCAGATCATGCGCGGCAAAAGGCTCGGCTTCTCGATCAACGAGATCCGCGAGATCATCCAGATGTACAAGGAGCCGCCGGGCGAGGTCGGGCAGCTCAAGCTGATGATCAAGCGCATCGAGGAAAAGCGCGAGGACCTCCGGCAAAAGCGCCGCGACCTCGAGGAGACCCTGGCCGAACTCGACCAGGCCGAGGAATCCTGCGTCGAGCGGCTGGTGGAACTGGGTGTGAATACGTGAACCGCTCGCAGCCGAAGACTTCAGCATTCGTCCAGGCCAACTTTCGCACACGTCCGAGATTGGGCGGAGCCTCCCGGACTTCGTCATCCTTGGGCGTAGCGACGCGAAGCGGAGCGAAGACCCAAGGATCCATGCCGTTACCTTGATCGTAGAGTGCCGCGGGGCAGAATTCTGAACCGTTGCAACGCCTTAACGTCACGGCATGGATCCTAGGGTCTGCGCGGCGTCGCTTTGCTCCTTGCTTCGCCCTAGGATGACGAAGTTAGGGAGGTTTCGGCCAATCGCCAAGGAATGCGATCTGCTTGCGCTGCTCCAGCAGCCTGTCATTACGGGACCGGCGGACGCTGCCTCAAATCCAGCGTCGCACCCGTTTGGTGTAGTCGCGGTATTTCTTGCCGAACTTCGCCGCCAGGATCTTTTCCTCGCCTTCGATCGCGACCTTCTGCGTAACGAACGCGGCGATGAAGGCAAACAGGAAGAACCAGGCTATCCCCGAGACGAAGGCGACGCCGATCAGCATCAGGGTGAGTGCCAGGTAGATCGGGTTGCGGGTGATGCCGAACGGACCCGAGGTGACGAGATGATCCGGCAGGGCGGTGGGGCTGAGCGTGGTCTTGGCCCGCATCATGGCGCGGATAGCGGTGACCCAGAGCGCCGCGGCGCCGAACAGCGCCACCCAGCCGGCCGCGAACAGGATGTCGCCCAGAAGATCGTCGATCCAGGGCAAGGGGTAGAGCATGCCGAGGATGACGCTGATAGCGATGGCCGCGGCGTAGATCACCGGTGGCCAAGGGATCACTCCGGGCTTCGGCTGGCTGTCGGTCATTGCGTTCCTCCCTCCGTCATCTTGCCCTCGGTCTTGGCGGTGCACATGCCGGCAAGATCGGACAGATGGGCTCTCCAGTCCGCAGTCTGGTCGTTGTTGTAGAGCCGATCAAGAGAGGCCTCGCCTTCGAGCGTATCGAGCATGCAGCCGCAATAGCTCGAACAGAAGGTTGCGTCGCGCGTCTGCTCGCACGAGCGCTGGCAGGTTTTCAGGAAATTGACCTGCGGGGTTTCGACCTGGGCCGGCATGACTTGCGAAAACAGCCAGACACAGCCTATCAGCAGCGGCTGGTGGATCAGGTAGAAGGCGAGGCTGTGGCGGCCGATGAAGACCAGCGGATTGGCCAAGCGGCCGGGCGCGATGCCCGCCAGGCGTGCTCGCAGGCCGGAGGAGGTGGCGAGCTTCGTCACCCCAATGCCGACGAGCACCGCGCCGAACCATGGAAACAGCGGCACGTAGTCGTTGGAACGCGGATTGATCGCCGACAGGCCGATCCACCACAGCCAGGGATGGTCGAGGGCCTCGAAGCGCAGGTAGACGGGCGCCGCGATGATCAGCGCGGCAACGACAAGCGTCAGCAGCGCGGGCAGCCGCAGGAAGGCAAGCCCAAGCAGGCTGGCGAGCGCGATCTCGTGCAGGATGCCGAAGAAGATGAAGCCATCGGGCGTGGCGATGCGTGTGACGACCGAAATGGCTATCGCCGCGCCCGCGATCATGGCGAACCGCTTCCAGAAGCCGTTCCAGCGGATCTGCTTGTCATGTGCGAGGTAGAGGCTGACGCCGACCAGGAACAGAAAGGTCGAGGCGATGCAACGCGCGTAGATTTTCCACCAGCCGAAGGCGGTAAGGCCGGGATCGGTGTAGCCGAAGAACTCAAGGTCCCAGGTGAAGTGATAGCTCGCCATGGCCAGCAGCGCGATGCCGCGAACGACGTCGATCGCGGCGATGCGCTTCGATGGCTCCGGAACGGGTGCGGTCGGCGTATGGATGGTCATGGTCTCGCGATCTGATTCAGCCCCGTTTGAGGACTATCACGGTTCAACCAGACAGAAGAAGGCCGGGACCGTCGGCATAGCGCCGAGCCGCGCCGGCCCTTTGGGATCTCGCTTTAGGCCAGCGCCGGAAAGCCTTTGACCAGCTTCGTTTTTCCCCGCACGCGCGTCGGTTTCCTCTTATTGGCACCGAAATGGCCAAGGCAGATTTGGCCGGTGATTCTGCTTTGGGGAAGCAATGTCCACCCATGTGCGCCATCCGATCTGGCTCCCGGCCCTCAAGGCCACGGATGCGCGCACCTTTGCCTCGCTCTACGCGGTCGAGTCCTTCGCTCGCGCCACGGTGTCGAGCGTCATCCCGATCCAGGCCTACGAGATTCTGCACAACGAGCAGATCGTCTCGATCCTTTATACCATCGTGGCGCTGCTCGGCCTATCGGTGACCTTGTTCATGCCGATGCTGATCCGCCGCTTTGCGCGGCGCTGGGTCTACACCGCCGGCGCCTGCCTGCTCGCCATCGGATCGCTCTTCTTCGTCACCCATACGCTTGCCGGACAATTGGCCGGCATGCTGTGCCGGGTCATGGGCGCCAGCGCGTTGTCGATCACGCTCAATCTCTACATCATGGACCATATCCGCAAGACCGACTTCATGCAGGCCGAGTCGCTGCGCATGGCGTGGTCGATGTTCGCCTGGACCGGTGGGCCGACGCTCGGCATCTTTCTTTACGCGCATTTCGGCATCTATGCCGCGCATGGCGCGGTGGCGGTGTTCGCTTCGATCTTGCTGGCCCTGTTCTGGTTCTATCGGCTCAGCGACAACCAGTCGATCCAACCGGGCAAAACGCGTCCGGTCAATCCGCTCGCCAATATCGGCCGCTTCGTCGCGCAGCCGAGACTGAGGCTCGCCTGGCTGATCGCCTTCGGCCGCTCCTGCTTCTGGACGACGTTCTTCGTCTATGGACCGCTGTTCATGGTCATCACCGGCGAGGGCGAACTGGCCGGCGGCCTGCTGGTCTCGGCCGGCAACGCACTTCTGTTCATGGCCATCTTCTGGGGCAAGGCCGGAAAGCGCTTTGGCGGCCGCAAAACCATGACCTTTGCCTATTTCGCCATGTCGGCCACGCTTCTGGCGGCAGGTGCGGTCGGCGAGAGCCTGCCGCTGCTCACTGGCGCCTTCCTGCTTTGCGGCGCCTTCTTCACCATTGCGCTCGATGCGCTGGGTTCGACCGCCTTCATGCGCTCCGTGCACTCCTATGAGCGCGCGCAGATGGCCGCGGTCTATCGCACCTATCTTGATTTTTCCGAGTTGACCCCGCCGCTGGTCTATTCCGTCGTGCTGGCGTTCTTCGGGCTGGGCTCGGTGTTCGTCACGCTCGGCCTGCTGGCGGCGTTTTGCGGCTTCGTGACCTGGCGCTATCTGCCGAAGTCGCTTTAACCGGCCTTGAAAATTCTACTCCGGCGGACATCTGTCGCGATTTTGGGCTTCCGGGTACCAATAGAACAAATGCGGCACAAGCAAACTGATCTCGACATGGCGCATTCGCAATGGTCGCCGGCGGAATTTGGTTTGCCGCGGGCGTCGATTCTGCCTATAGTCCAGCCTGTCGTCGGTTCCGTTTTGGAGCCAAGAGGGAATACGGTGCGGGCTGAGTTCTTGCCCAATGCCGTGGCTGCCCCCGCAACTGTGTGCGGTAGTCCTCTCCATAGGCCACTGAAGATTTTTCTTCGGGAAGGTGGAGAAGGGCGCTGATCCGCGAGCCAGGAGACCTGCCGGCGACAGGAAAATGACTTCGATGCCCTCGGGTGGAGGGCGAAAGGACAAGAGATGAATACCGCTTCCGTCTCCCTCGGCGCCTCCGTCTCCTCGCAGTCGCGCCTCATGCAGCTTGCGCTTGCCGCGCTGCTCGGCATTTTCGTCGTTAGCTTTGTCGGCTTTTCGCACATCGATGCGGTCCACAATGCCGCCCACGATTACCGTCATTCGATGGCATTTCCCTGCCACTGACGAGGATTTGACATCATGAACCTGTTTCGCAACGTCGTGTTCATCGCGGCGATCGCAGGGCTCGTGGCTGGCGTCGTTCTCGCCTGCATGCAGGCCTATGCCACCGTGCCGCTGATCCTCAAGGCTGAAGTCTATGAGCAGGCCGGCGGCGGCCACCATCACGACCACGCCGCACCGGCAGCAGCAGATACCAACGTTATGAGCCCTGCCGCGCCGGCAGGAAATGCCATGACCTCCGCCGCGCCGGCACCGGCTGAAGCAGCCGCCCCGGCGTCGGAAGACGAAGGCTGGGCTCCGGCCGACGGTTTCGAGCGTTTTGGCTTCAGCGTGCTTGCCAATATCGTCACTGGCATCGGCTTCGCGCTGGTCCTGGTGGCGGTCTCGGAATTCGCTGGCGGCATCGGCAATTGGCGTCAGGGCGTGTTCTGGGGCCTGGCCGGCTTTGCCATATTCACACTGGCGCCCGGCCTCGGCCTGCCGCCGGAATTGCCGGCCATGCCGTCGGCGGATCTCACGCAGCGCCAGATCTGGTGGGTGGCGACCGTGGTCGCGACCGCCGTGGGGCTAGGCCTGATCGCATTCCGCAAATCGCTGCCGCTTGCGATCCTTGCCGTCCTGCTGATTATCGCCCCGCATGTCATCGGCGCGCCGCAGCCCGACAGTTTCGAGACGCCGATCCCGGAGGGTCTGCATCATCAGTTCGTGGTGGCGGTGACGCTGACCAATCTGGTGTTCTGGCTGGTGCTCGGCGCCGCCGTCGGCGTGGTGCGCGGACGCTTCACCGGCACCGCCACCAGCCTGCGCGACAGCTTTGCCTGATCGCAGCAAGCTGACCTTCATCATCGGTGGTGCGCGCTCCGGCAAGAGCGCGCACGCCGAAATCCTGGTGACGGCTTTGCCCTCGCCATGGATCTATATCGCCACAGCCGAAGCCTATGACGACGAGATGCGTGAGCGCATCGCGCTGCACCGCTCGCGGCGTGTCGACGGCTGGGCGACCATCGACGCGCCACTCGATCTCATAGGCGCGATCAAGGCTTTGCCCGACAACCAGCCGATGCTTCTCGACTGCCTGACGCTGTGGCTGACCAATCACATGCTGGCCGAACACGATATCGCAACCGAGTGCCGTCGGTTGGCGGACGTGTTGTCACGGCCGCGCGGTCCGTGGTTCGTGGTGTCCAATGAAGTCGGACAAGGCATTGTGCCGGACAATGCGCTGGCGCGCCGTTTTCGCGATGACGCTGGACGGCTCAACCAGCAGGTCGCGGCGGTCGCCGATACGGTGCTGCTGATGGTGGCGGGGCTGCCGCTCAAGGTGAAATGACATGACCGAAGACAAGGATACGGAACGCCATCGCGCCAAGATGGCCAAGCGCAAGGCGGTGCAGGATGCCGAGGTGGCGAGCAAAACCGTCGAGAAGGGGCTGCTGATCGTCAATACAGGCCCGGGCAAGGGCAAGACCACGGCCGCCTTCGGCTTGGCGCTGCGCATGCTTGGCTATGGCAAGCGGGTCGGCGTCGTCCAGTTCATCAAGGGCAAGTGGCACACCGGCGAGAAGGACGCGTTCGCTGCTTTCGGCGACCGTGTCGTCTGGCACGCGATGGGCGAGGGCTTCACCTGGGAGACGCAGGACCTGAAGCGCGACATCGCCGCCGCCGAGGCCGCCTGGGCCAAGGCTCTGGAGTTGATCGCCGATCCTTCGATCAGCCTGGTCGTGCTCGACGAGCTCAACATCGCGCTGCGCTATGATTATCTCGATCTCGACAAGGTCGTTGCGGCACTGAAGGCGCGGCGCGAAGGTCTGCACATCGTCGTCACCGGCCGTAATGCCAAGCCGGCGCTCGTGGAGGCGGCGGATCTGGTCACCGAGATGGGACTGACCAAGCACCACTTTTCGGCAGGCGTGAAGGCGCAGCAAGGCATCGAGTTCTGAGAGTTTTGCGGGCTGTGTGCGAGGCGTTCGGGAAATAGCCTCGCTGATTCCGTTACGCCACGATGACAATCACGGAGACCACCCCGAACAGCGCAATCAGCAGATAGTCGGCAACGCGGTAGAGCTTCAGCGCCCGCCTGATGTCGCCGCTGTCGACGTCGCGGCGGCCGCCTTCGCCCATGAAGACGTCGTCGACCACCACGCCGCCATAGCTGCGCGGTCCGGCAAGCGCAAGGCCAAGCGCTCCGGCCATGGCCGCTTCCGGCCAGCCGGCGTTGGGCGAGCGGTGCTTTTTGGCATCGCGCCACACCGCAGTCCAGGCGTTGCGGGGATCGGCTTCCTTGACCAGGAAAGCAGTCAGCACGATCAGCAGAGCCGTCAGCCGCGACGCCGGCAGGTTGATCCAATCGTCGAAGCGCGCCGCCGCCCAGCCGAACGCCTCGTGGCGCGGGGTGCGGTGGCCGATCATCGAATCGGCGGTGTTGGCCGCCTTGTAGGCAGCACCCCCGGCTAGCCCGCCGACGCCTGTCCAGAAGGCGGGGGCGACGATGCCGTCGGAAAAATTCTCGGCCAGGCTTTCGATCGCCGCGCGGCAGACGGCGGCGCGGTCGAGCGTCTCCGGGTCACGACCGACGATTCGCGAGACGGCGACACGGCCCATGGCGAGGCCACCCGAGTCGAGCGAGTCCGCCACGGCCTCGACATGCTCATACAGGCTCTTCTGCGACAGGAAAGACGTCGCCAGAAGGGCGGCAATGATCAGTCCCAGGGGAACGAACCAGAGCAGAAGGATCTGCACGCAAAGGCCGATCACCGCCGGTATCAGCACGATGACCAGAAGCGCCCGGACGCCGCGTTGGCGACGCAGCGCGTCGGGATCAGTGGCGCGGTTGAGCCTGCGATCGAGAAAGGATATCAGGCTGCCGAACCACGTCACCGGATGACCGATGGCGCGAAACAGCCAGTCCGGATAACCCAGGACGAATTCGACGGCCAGTGACAGGAAAGCGATCAGGACTGACATGAAGCTTCTTGAAGGAGCGGTGGACCATGGTGGAAGTCTTGGCCGGGCGAGGGCGCTTTTCCCCAACGCCTTGCTGCCTTTCGTCGACCTCTCGACCGGTATCAATCCGCACTCCTACCCGCTTTTCGACTTGCCCGCCACCTCGCTGTCGCGTTTGCCAGAAGCAGGCCGCGGGCGCGAACTGACGGAAATCGCGGCCCGCACCTACGGCGCGCCGTCGCCAGCCCACGTCGTCGCGGCGCCCGGCACGCAGATCCTGTTGCCGCGCGTGGCATCGCTGGTGAGGCCCGGCAAGGCATTGGTGCTGGGGCCGACCTATGCCGAACACGCCCGGGCGGCGGCGATCGCCGGGCACGAGGTGGTCGAGGTCAGCGATTTTGCGGCGCTCGCCGACGCCGACCTTGCCATCATCGTCAATCCCAACAACCCGGATGGGCGCGTCATCGAGCGCGACCGGTTGCTGGTGCTCGCCGCAGGATTGCGCGCCAAGGGCGGCCTGCTGGTCGTCGACGAGGCGTTCATGGATGTCGGCCCGCGCGAACACAGTCTGGCCGGCGATGTCGGGCAGGGCGGCATCGTCGTGCTGCGCTCGTTCGGCAAGTTCTTTGGCCTGGCTGGCCTGCGGCTTGGATTCGCGCTTTCCGATACGCCGACGGTGGACCTGCTGGAAACGCAATTCGGCCCATGGGCCGTCGCCGGCCCGGCGCTGGAATACGGTATCCGCGCGCTTGCCGATGTCGGCTGGCAGGACGCGATGAGGACATCGCTCGCGGAGGCATCGGCACGGCTCGACGCGCTGTTCGGCCGCTTCGGCGTGCCCGTTGCCGGCGGCACCACGCTGTTCCGCTATCTCGGCCTGGCGGATGCCGCCGGCCTGTTTTCCGCGCTTGGCGAGCACGGTATCCTGCTGCGGCATTTCTCCGACCGGCCGCATGTCCTGCGCGCAGGCCTGCCGGGGAGTGACGAAGAACGGCGGCGGCTCGAATCCGCTCTTGCCGGCTGGGCTTCGCGGCGCGACGATAGCGCCAGGGAGATCGCGCGATGATGATCCATGTCTGTTCGCTGGCAAAGGTCGAGGAAACGGTGGCGAGGACCGGTGCCGACCGCATGCTATCGCTGCTCGCCGCCGGAACCGAGGTTGTCCGCCCGGCCTCGATCGCCAGGGAAAACCATCTGCATCTGGTCATGCACGACATTGCGGTGGCGCAGGACGGTATGACCATGCCGGGCGAGGATCACGTGCGCAACCTGCTCGATTTCGCGCGCCGGTGGGACCGCGCAAGGCCGATGGTGGTGCATTGCTATGCAGGCATCAGCCGTTCGACCGCTTCGGCCTACATCATCGCCGCCGCTCTGGCGCCGAAACGTGACGAGGCCGAATTGGCTCAGACATTGCGGACGCTGTCCCCCTCGGCGACACCCAATCCGCGCCTGATTGCCGTGGCGGATGCACTGCTTGATCGCAATGGCCGCATGATCGAGGCGATCCTGTCGATCGGCCGTGGCGCCGACGCCTTCGAGGGTACGCCTTTTGCGCTGAAGATCGACGCTTAGGAGACTATCTAAGCCACTCCGCGAGCTTTGCCTTGCGCACGTCCTTGAGCAGGCTGATGAACCCGTCGGCCTGATATTCTGCCGTCAAGCGTCCTTTTTCGGCTGTCGCGATGCTGGCGTCGCCGACCACGCCGTTCGGGTTCAGGTCGCTGGCGAGCCAGGCAAAGGCGTGCGTGCCGGTGTGGCGCAGCAGCGAGAATTCCTTCTCGGCGCGGGCGACGTTGGAAACGAAATTGTCGGCCCTGCCCATGGCGACAAGGTCCGGCCGGAAATGCAGCATCAGCGAAGTCTCGACATCGCCGCCATGGATGCCGTGACGATCCTCGAGCTCGGTGTACATGCCGGCCGGCCGGCCAAAGCGCTGCCAGCTCGTCTTCACCACCAGCATCCTTTCGCGCACGCGCAATTCACGCGTGATGATGCCCATGATCTCCTCATTGCCGCCATGCGAATTGACGACGACGAGCTTGCGCACACCGGCGCGCGCGACCGACAGGCCAAGCTCGGTCCAGGCCTCGACCAATGTCGTTGCCGGCAGGGTGAGGGTGCCCGGCGCGTGCAGATGCTCGTTCGACTTGCCCACCGCCTGCACCGGCAGGATGCGGATGTCGAGATCGTCGGGCAGACGCGAAATGACCGTGTCGAGCATGCCGTTCATGATCGAAGTATCGGTCGAGACAGGCAGGTGCGGCCCATGCTGCTCGATCGCCGCAACCGGCAGCACGGCGATCGTCGCCTCCGGATCGATCGAGGCATATTCGGTAGTCCGGTAGTCACCCCACCAGACGCGTTTTTTTGTTTTGTCCATTCTGACCTCGAAGAAACTGAAGCACGTCAGCCCCGCCCCTCACCCTTACCCTCTCCCCGTGAAGAACGGGGAGAGGGGTGGCCAGCGCTGGAGCTTCTCCCTTCTCCCCGTCACTATACGGGGAGAAGGTGCCGGCAGGCAGATGAGGGGCGGCGCCGAGCTTTGATAGTTAGACCTTAGACCATCGGCCAGTCGATTCGTAGCGCGGCGCTTCTCATCCTGCCGCGATTGCCTCGACCTCGACCTTGAATTCGGGCCGGGCAAAGCCGGAAACGATCATCAGCGTCGAGGCCGGCGCCGGGCTCGAAAACAGCCGGTCGCGGACATCCATATAGGGCCGCAAATGTGCGCGGTCGGTGACATAGGCATTGATTCTCACGATGTCCTGCAGTCCCAGCCCCGCCTCGCCGAGCACCGCCGCGAGGTTGCGGAAGCAGAGCTCGGCCTGGGCGCCGGCGTCCTCGGGAATCTGATCGTCCGCGGTGATCGCGACCTGGCCCGAGCACAACACCAGCCGCTTGCCCGCCGGCACCTCGACACCGTGGCTATAGCGGGCAAAGGGCGGCTTGATCGACTTGGGGGTGAGAAACTTGAACATGGCAATCTCCGGTTTGCCGTCAGCCTGGGACGGGTTTCATTACAGCTTCCAGATGGCGGTGCACAGCTTCAAGATGGCGGTGCATGTCGCCGGTGCGATTGTGGACAGGCGTTCAAAAAATGGGCACGATGCCTCCGGTGCAGCACGACCTTTCCGGCTTTCGCAGATGGCTGTGGTGCAGGCGGGCGGGTCCCGGCGCGAGACGCCAGTGGCATGTGTCTTGCTTCTTGAATCTTCGGTGTCGAGCCTGGCGCGTGGAGCGCCGGAGCAAACAAAGGGTGGTGTCGATGTACGGAAAACAGAAGATCTCGGTGGGCGTGGCAGCCTTGCTGGCCGCCAGCACGCTGGGGGCCGCGGCGAATGAAAAAGTCACCTTCGGCACCAACTGGCTGGCCGAGCCGGAACATGGCGGATATTACCAGGCCGTGGCCGATGGCACCTATGCCGCCTGCGGCCTCGATGTCACCATCATGCAGGGCGGCCCGCAGGTCAGCGGCCGGCCGATGCTGCTGGCAGGCAAGATCGATTTCTACATGGGCGGCAATCTGCTGTCGGCCTTCGATGCCGTGCAGCAGGGCATTCCGATGCGAGTCGTGGCGGCCGACTTCCAGAAGGATCCGCAGGTCATCATGTCACACCCCGGCGAGGGGCTCGACAAATGGGAGGATCTGAAGAACGCCGACCAGTATATTCTGGGCGACGAGGGCGTGCAGACCTTCTTCCAATGGATGGTCATCGAGCTCGGCTTCGATGCCGCCAAGCGCGTGCCTTACACCTATAACACCGCTCCCTTCATCGCCAACAAGAAGTCGATCCAGCAGGGTTACGTCACTTCAGAGCCGTTCGCGGTCCAGAAGGCAGGCGGCTTCGTGCCGAACCAGTTCCTGCTGGCCGACTATGGCTGGGACACCTATTCGACGACGATCGAGGTGATGCAGGACACGATCGACAAGAAGCCGGAGGTGGTCCAGTGCTTCGTCGATGGCTCGGCCAAGGGCTGGTACAAATATCTCTACGGCGACAACAAGGCCGCCAACGACCTGATCAAGAAAGACAATCCTGACATGACGGACGAGCAGATCGCTTTCTCGATCGAGCAGATGAAGAAGTTCGGCCTTGCCGATTCCGGCGACACCGAAAAACTCGGCATCGGCGCCATGACGGATGCGCGGATCAAGAGTTTCTACGACAAGATGGTCAAGGCCAAGGTCGCACCCGGCGGCATCGACATCAAGAAGGCCTACACGCTGGCCTTCGTCAACAAGGGCGTCGGGCTCGAGCTAAAGAAATAGGCCGGGGTCCGGCATGATAAGGGAAAAGGTGGCGCAAGCGCCCGCGAACGCGTCGGACGTCGCTCCGGCATTGCTGGCATTGCGCGGCGTCGGCAAGGTCTTTTCCAACGGCGTGACGGCGCTGAGCGATGTCGATCTGACGATCCGGGAAGGGGATTTCCTCAGCCTGCTCGGGCCGTCCGGCTGCGGCAAATCGACGGCGCTGCGGCTGATCGCCGGCCTCTCGACGCCGACCTCCGGCGTGCTTGACTGGCGCGGCGGCGGTTCGCTCGATCGCGCCAATATCGGCTTCGTCTTCCAGGAACCGACGCTGCTGCCCTGGGCCAGCGTCTTCGACAATGTCTGGCTGCCGCTCAGGCTGAAAGGCATCTCCCGTGCCAAGGCTGCTCCGGCGATAACGGAGATGCTGGCACGGGTCCACCTGACCGGTTTCGAGGATGCGGTGCCGCGCGAACTGTCCGGCGGCATGAAGATGCGGGTCTCGATCGCGCGCGCCATGGTGACCAGGCCGCGCGTGCTGTTGATGGACGAGCCCTTCGCCGCGCTCGACGAGATCACCCGCTTCAAGCTCAACAACGACCTGCTGGAACTGTGGCAGGACGAGCGCTTTACCGTCGTCTTCGTCACCCACAGCGTCTTCGAGAGCGTGTTTCTCTCCAATCGGGTGGTCGTCATGGCGGCGCGGCCGGGCAGGGTCTTCGACGAACTTGCGATCGAGGCATCCTATCCGCGCGATGAGGTGTTTCGCACCTCGCCAGATTATGCATCCCTTTGCCGGCAAGCCTCGGACGTGCTGGTCAATGCCATCAATTCAACAGCAGGCTCGCACCATGACGGCCATTGACGAGCGGGCGATTAAGCTCGACCCGGAGGAAGCGCGCCGGGTGCGCCAGGAGCGGCTCGAGCGGATCGGCCGCTGGGTGCTGCCGCTGGCGATCATGATCCTGGCCATCTGGCTGTGGGATCGCATCTGCGTGTGGAACGCGATCCCGCAATATATCCTGCCGCGTCCCGGCGTGGTGCTGTGGACGCTCTACAACGATGCCGGCCTGCTGTTCTCGGCACTGCTGGTCACCTTGCGCATCACCTTCCTCAGCTTGGCTCTCGCCGTTGTCGGCGGCGTCGGGCTGGCGGTTTTGTTCGCGCAATCGAAATGGGTGGAGATGTCGTTCTTCCCGTTCGCCATCGTGCTGCAGGTGACGCCGATCGTGGCGATCTTTCCGCTGATCAACATCTATGTCGACAACCAGACGACCAAGCTTCTGCTGTGCGCCTGGATCGTCGCCTTCTTCCCGATCCTGTCCAACACCACGCTCGGCCTCAACTCCGTCGACCGCAATCTGCGCGATTTGTTCAAGCTCAACGGCGCGACCCGCTGGCAACAGTTGCGCTATCTCAGGCTGCCGGCGGCGATGCCGTATTTCCTCGGCGGATTGAAGATCGCCGGCGGCCTGTCACTGATCGGCGCCGTAGTGGCCGAGTTCGTCGCCGGCGCCACCGGCCAGTCGTCTGGGCTTGCCTCGCGCATCATCGAGGCCGGCTACCGGCTCAATGCGCCAAGGCTGTTCGCGGCGCTGTTCCTGATTTCGCTGACGGGAATCCTGATCTTCCTGGTGCTGTCCCTGATTTCGCATCTCATTCTGCGGCGCTGGCATGAGAGCGCACTGAAGCAGGAGCGGTAAGGAATGTTCAGGCCGGAGACACCGCGAACAGACGTGCGCAGACATCGCGAACAGTTTTACACCGCCGCATCCTTCGGTGGTCGTCACGGCATGGATCCTCGGGTCTACGCGTCCGCTTCGCTCCCGCTCCGCCCGTGGATGACGAAGGACGGGAAGGCAAATGCAAATCGCCAATGCTGGAGATTTGTAGGAACCCCGGTATCTTCGACGTTTGCGATTGGCGGCGGCATCCTTTCTCTTCGTCATCCTAGGGCAGAGCGGGAGCGAAGCGGACGCGTAGACCCTAGGATCCATGCCGTTTCCTCCGAGCTCGACGGCAGCGCAAGATTGTTCGCGATGTCTCCACACGCCTGTTCACAAGATCTCCAGTCCAAACGCCGCCTTGAGGGGACGGTGTTACATTGGACAGAGGGAGATAGGGCTTGATCCCGACATCTGGTTCTTATCACCTCGCTAATGTTCGGCTTCATCAGTCGCTCACGCCCGACCTAGCTGCAACCTTCGACAGCGATGGCTTTGCGCTTGCCGACATTACCGTCGCCGACGGCAGGATTTCCAGCATCGCAGCGCGTGACCGCGCAACGGCGCCGGTCGACGCGGTCGATCTTGGCGGGCGTATCATTCTGCCCTGTTTCGTGGACTGCCATACGCATATCGACAAGGGCCATATCTGGCCGCGAAAACCCAATCCCGACGGCACTTTCATGGGCGCGTTGAATGCCACCGGCACCGACCGCGCTGCCCGCTGGAGTGCGCACGATGTTGCGCGGCGCATGGATTTCTCGCTGCGCTCGGCCTACGCGCATGGCACCAGGGCGCTGCGCACCCATCTCGACAGCGTCGCGCCGCAGGAGGAGATCTCCTGGCCGGTTTTCGAATCGATGCGCGAGACATGGCGCGGCCGCATCGAATTGCAGGGCGCCTGCCTGCTCGGCATCGAGGGCGTGCGCGACAGGAAATGGTTCGACGGGCTGGCGAAACGGGTTGCCGCCGCCAAGGGCGTGCTCGGCGTCGTCACCTATATGGTGCCGGATCTGGAAGAGCTGCTCGACCATGTCTTCGCGCAAGCGATCGAGCATGGGCTCGACCTGGACTTCCACGCCGATGAGACCGACGACATCGCCGCCATCTCGCTGAAGAAGATCGCCGAGGCCGCACTCTGGAACGGCTTCGAGGGCAAGATCCTCGTCGGCCATTGCTGCTCGCTGGCGCGTCAGCCCGATCTTGAGGTGCTAGACACGCTGGACAAGGTGGCCAAGGCCGGGTTGGCGGTAGTCTCGCTGCCGATGTGCAATCTCTATCTGCAGGACCGGCGGACCGACCACACGACACCACGCTGGCGTGGGGTGACGTTGCTGCACGAGATGAGGGTGAGGGGCATTCCGGTCGCGATCGCTTCCGACAACACGCGCGATCCCTTCTATGCCTATGGCGATCTCGACATGCTGGAGGTCTACCGCATGGCGACGCGCATTCTGCATCTCGACCATCCGGTCGCCGATTGGCCGCAAGCGGTCACCGCGACGCCGGCGAGCGTGATGCGGCTCGACGGCTTCGGCACGCTTGCCGCCGGCGGCGATGCCGATTTCATCCTGTTCAAAGGTAGGAGCTGGACGGAATTGCTGTCCCGGCCCGAATCGGATCGCATCGTTGTGCGCGCCGGGCGCGCGATCGACCGGCAATTGCCCGACTATGCCGAACTCGACGAACTAATGGTGGAATGATGGATATTTCGGCGCTCAAGCGCGATCTCGACGGGATAAAACTCGACGACAATCCGGCCATCGTCCAGCAGAAGAGCCGCGACTTCTACTGGTACAGTCCAGTACTGAAACAGCAGCTCGACCACGTCACCGGCGACCTGATCGTGACGCCGAAGGACGAGACCGAACTGATCCGTGTGCTTGCCGCCTGTCACCGGCATGGCGTGCCGGTGACGCCGCGCGGCAGCGGCACCGGCAATTATGGGCAGGCGATGCCGCTTTCGGGAGGCGTGGTGCTCAACCTCGCCGAAATGAACGAGATCAGGTCGATCGGCCCGGGCCGCGTGGTGACCGGACCAGGCGCGGTGCTGGCCGACATCGACAAGGCAGCGCGCGCGCATTCCGGGCAGGAGCTGCGGTTGTCGCCCTCCACCTACAACACCGCCTCGATCGGCGGCTTCATCGCCGGCGGTTCGGGCGGCGTCGGCTCGATCAATTTTGGCGGGTTGCGCGATTTCGGCAATGTGCTGCGGCTGCGCGTGGTGACGATGGAGGCCGAGCCGAAAGTACTCGAACTCGCCGGCGAGGATCTGCACAAGGTGACCCATGCCTACGGCACAAACGGCATCATCTCGGAGGTCGAGATGCCGCTGACCGCGGGCTATGAGTGGGTCGATGTCATCGTCGGCTTCGACAGCTTCATGGGCGCGGCGCGCTACGGCAACGCGCTTGCCCGCCAGGATGGCATCCTGACCAAGCTGATCACGCCGATATCAGCGCCGGTGCCGCAGCTCTATTTCAAGCGGCACCAGAAGTTTTTCAGGGAAGGGCAAAGCATCTGCGTCGTGATGGTGGCGCGGCATGGGCTGGATGCCTTCCTTGCCTTCACCCGGCGGGTCGACGGCGACGTGATCTTCAACGCCGCCGTCGCAACGCCGGACGAGAAGAAGGGCTTGCCGCCGGCCTACGAGCTGGCCTGGAACCATACGACGCTGAGGGCGCTGCGCGTCGACCCCGACATCACCTATCTGCAGTCGCTCTATCCCTTTCCCAACCAGCTGGCGCTGGTCGAGAAGATGGACGCGATGTTTCCAGGCGAAGTCTTTTCGCATCTCGAATTCGTGCGGCTGGACGGCAACATCACCTGTTTCGGCCTGCCGCTGGTCAAGTTCACCACCGAGGCGCGGCTCGACGAGATCATCCGGCTGCATGAGGAGAATGGCTGCCCGATCTTCAACCCGCACCGCTACACACTGGAAGAGGGCGGCATGAAGCAGACGGATGCGGTGCAGCTCGCCTTCAAGCGCGAGACCGATCCGCAAGGCCTGCTCAACCCCGGCAAGATGATCGCCTGGGAAAACCCGGACTACGACTATCGTTCGGGCCGGACTTTTTTGTTCAAGGGGCTGCAGAGGGTGGGATGAGGAGAGGTTCGCGCGCGTCCACCCCCCTCTGGCCTGCCGGCCATCTCCCCCTCAAGGGGGGAGATCAACTGTCGCCTCGGCTTTCGCCAATCACCAATGCCAGAACGGAAGGGAAGCGTCGAAACTGCCAATCTCCCCCCTTGAGGGGGAGATGCCCGGTAGGGCAGAGGGGGGTGCCTCGCGGTGACCTGCGGGATCTTCTCCAGTGAATATCCTCGTCCTCTTTGCCCATCCGGTCGAGACCAGCTTCAATGCCGGCCTGCACCGCATGATCATCGAGCAGCTGAGGGCGGCGGGCCATTCGGTCGACGACTGTGACCTCTACGCCGAGAATTTCGACCCGAGGCTGACGCGTAAGGAGAGGCTGGACTATCACAACCAGCGCGGTCCCGGGGAAGCTGTTGCGCCCTATGTCGAGCGTCTGTTGCGGGCCGATGCGCTGGTGCTTTCCTACCCGGTCTGGAACTACGGCTTCCCGGCGATCCTGAAGGGCTTCTTCGATCGCGTCTTCCTGCCCGGCGTGTCGTTCAAGCTGGTCGACGGCAAGGTGCAGCCTTCGCTGCACAACATCAAGAAGGTCGCAGCTGTCACCACCTATGGCGGCAGCCGGTTTCGCGCCATCTTGATGGGCGATCCGCCGCGCAGACTGATCAAGCGCATGCTGCGCGCCACGGTAAAGCCCGGCGCCTCGGTGACTTACCTCGCGCACTACGCGATGAACCTGTCGACCGACCAAACGCGGAAGGCCTTCATGACCAAGGTCGCGGACAGGATGGATGCGTTCTGATGCGGGTCCTCGTGGTCTACTGCCATCCGGTGCCGGAAAGCTTTTGCGCCGCCATCCGTGACACCGCCATCGACGTGCTGAGGCGCAGAGGCTGGGAGGTGCGGCTGCTCGACCTCTATGCCGAGAAATTCGATCCGGTGATGGGCTGCGAGGAGCGGCGGACCTATAATGAGCGAGCGCCGCAGGATCCGGCGCTGAAACCGCATTTCGAACTGCTCAACTGGGCCGAGGCGCTCCTGTTCGTCTATCCGACCTGGTGGTACGGGCTGCCGGCGATGCTGAAGGGCTGGCTCGACCGGGTGTGGGCCACCGACATCGCCTTCAAGCTGCCGGCCGGCAAGGGCGGGATCAAGTCGCTGATGACGCATGTCACCAAGGTCGGCGTCATCACCACCTGCGGCGCGCCGACCTGGTGGAGCGTCGTCGTCGGCCAACCGGGGCGCAAGACCCTGCTGCGTGGCATGCGGGCACTGTGTGCGACGCGCTGCCGGACGTTTTTCCTGGCACACTATCTGATGGATGCCTCGACGCCGCGGACACGAGCTGCGTTCCTGGCGAAGGTGCGGATGAGGCTGGAGAGGTTTTGATGGACTTTACCCTCCCCCTTGTGGGGAGGGTCGCGCAGCAAATGCCGCTCGGGCGGCTTTTGCGAAGCGGGGTGGGGGTCTCGTAGGGCGCACCCCCACCCCGTCCCGCAATCTCCGCTTCGCTCCGACTGCGAGCCGACCCTCCCCACA
>NZ_VFVA01000026.1:0-85615 GCF_006442155.1 Mesorhizobium sp. B2-4-14
ACGACGCTGTTGAGGGCGCGCTCGCGAGCGGCTTCGCTGCCGCCGAGCTACACCACCTCAAGGGACACGACCAACTTTGCCGTTGCCATGACAGACAGAACATCTGAATTTTCGAAAATCGCCCAAGCACGCTCTCCCCCAGACGCGTTAATTAGCGTCGGCTAAAGTCTGTTGCAAGCAAGGTGCGAGGCCTTAACCGTCGTTTCAAACGAGGCCCGACGTTTGGATCAGGCGGGCAACTCGCATACCGAGGCGAATGGTGAATTCCCCTTGATTGGCGGCGAAGTCCCAGCCGAAAAATCCCGCCCAGCCAAAAAGCAGAATGGAGAAGCGCATGCGCCATTCTAAACTCGGCGCATTGAACAAACGTTAAGGTGTGGATTGGGAAACCGCGTAGCTGCGACAGAGTGACCGACGCCCTTCCTTTTTTGTGGGAAATTGCCTGATTAGGCGCCGGCCCGGCGGCCCGCCTCTAGGACCACCGCATATTCAGCATGGCTAAGATACCTCTTTTGGACATGGTGTGATCGCGTAAGGGCTTGCCAGTCGTGTCGAGACGAGGAATATAATCCTTTCGTTGCGGCGACGACTTCAAAAAGCGGAGATCGCCAATGGCCAGAAGCAAACCATCCAAACACCTTTCGGAGGCTGAAATTGAGCGCTTTCTAGCGGCGGCCGAGGCGCTGCATCTGAGCATCGTGAAGCCGTTCATTTCGCCGCAATGTGAGCACTACCGTGCAACACGACAGCTGCACGAAGCGCTGTTGAAAGCGGTGCGGGAAGTGACGAGGAAGGAAGTCGAGTTCATCAAATGGAACACCACCGGCTCGGTGCGCGAACCCTTATGACATCAACCTGCTACAGCGTGACCTATGGCGAGTCCCAAGCCAGTCGCGAAGCCCAGGACCAAGTTCGCTGCCATCTTCAGGGCAAACGCGCTGTAGCGGCTCCAGCGAGCCCGGAGCTTTTCGCGCACCACGCCATCTAGAGAGCGGGACCATCTCACATCTGAGTGTTTGCAAACCCGCCCAGCAGCCGGCCCACAAACTCACCGATCTCTGCTCGGATTTTTGGTGACGACGGCTTTGCCAAGGACGACTCGATCTTTTCGCCTTTCGACGTCGGGGATTCGAGGCCCAAGATTTTCAAACCGACGGCAGTGAGCTGAACCTTCGGAAAGGCGCCGGCACTGAGCACCGGACTGCCCCACAAACGTACTACGCCCTCGCTCTCAAGCCATCGAACGAGATCAGCGAAAACGCGGGGACCAAGGGGGCTTCCGTCGATCTTGTCGGGACTGAGCATCACCCCTGCTAGGCCATGCTTGGACAGAAATGCCAAGATGTCCGCTATGGCGCGACGATGCTCGTCTAGGGTTGAAAGCTCTTCGGTCATTTGCTCGCCTCTCTACCGAATGTCGAGCTTCGTTGAAAGTCTAGCCATCAAGTATCCCCTTTAGGCGCGGAACTGGGAAATCAAAATCGCTTGGATATCGTCTAGGCCATGCGCTCGGATACTGCGGTTGCCGTCATCGGTCGCGTCCGACTGGTAGAAGATCACGCCCGTCAGAAAACGTTGCACCTTGTCGAATTCTCCGTCGGGTGCAGTTATCACCCAAAGACCGCCGCCGCTGACGCCGCCATATGTTGTCGGATGTCGATCGGTTTCCACCTGGACGTTCACGATCGTGAACCCGCCGATCGTCGATTTTGCCACCTCAGAGCAATGACCTGCCATCGCAGTAAAGCTGGTGCGCTTCGGAGACCCGTCGGCGCCGGCCGGAATCTCAATCCTGGATTCGCCAACAACGCCGGTGGCGTAATATTCCCAAGCAAGTTTGTTCGACGTCATGCCTCTAATCTCGCGCCGTTTCTCAAGGTCGTAGAAAGCGCAGCCACGAGCTCTAATCGTGCTCAAAGCATCTCGATCATGAATTTGCAGAAACCCGAAGTCTGGCATGACCTCTCCCGGCCCCCATCCAGGCGGATAGAATTTCTCGGTCAACTGCGCGTCAATCTTTGCCTGTTGAACGCTATCCTGACGTGTGAAGGTCAGGAAGCCGAGCAGCCCGGACGTTGGAATTTCATCGAGCACATGGGCTGCAGTGAGCACGCCGAAAATGTCGCCCGGCAACCTTACAAGTGTTCCAGAGCCGAGTGACACCGGATCCGTAGGATTGCCGTTGCTGTCTCTGATTGAGAAGAAGCCGATCAACGAAGCGGTGGCCAAAATCGCCAACGGATCACCAGAAGCGTCTGGCATGCTGAAAGGCTCGTTCATTTCGCTTTATCCCGCCCAAAGAGTAGCAATGCAACGCAAGCTTCGCTCCCGCAAGGGAACGCTTGACGATTTCAGGCCTTGCGCAGCCTCACGCCAGCGCCGCCGCCGTTCTCCGGAATGAACTCGACGCCGGCCGCAATCAGCGTCTCCTCGATTCGTGCGAGTGTCGTCGCGTAGGGCACTCGCTTCCCAGCTTCGAAGTCGGCGACCGTCGCCCGACCGACGTCGGCCTTCTCGGCAAGGTCTTGTTGCGACCAGCCTATGAGACCCCGAGCCGCCCTTAACTGCCCAACCGTTATCGCCATTCGCTCAACTTCATGCAAATTGTATTGACTTAGAAAGCAAGTCATTTAATTTGCATGACGTTACACCAACGTAGCTCAAGGAGCAACCACAATGCCGAACACCCATGTTCCGGCGGCCGGCGAAGCTATGCCCGCTGCCGAGAAGACCGGATTTTTCGACCTAGAGCCGCTGGTTTGTGATGCGGTCAACATGCTCGACGTTCTCCTGGACATGATGGAGCGCGACTTCGCCACCACAGGGCCAGTCGACATCGACCGGGCGAAGCTGATCGCCTGTTCTTCGTGGTCAGCCAGGCGGCATTGCTCGCAGCCAACCTGAAGCGCGCGTATTACGAGGCGCTGAAAGATGGCGGTGCAGCATGAACGCGCCCGTCAAGCTTCTAAAGCCCTATGGGATGCATGACCGCCGCCGTCGCGCTGATTGGCGCCTTCGCGCTTGGCTTCGTCATCGGCGACAGGCGCGGCGTGAAGCAGGCGAACGCGATCCTCGACGCCAACAACCGGGCGCTCTTGGAAGCCATGCGGGAAGACCGTAGCGGGTTTCCGTCGGACGATCCTGGAGACGAGACGGCGCGGCCGACGCGGCACTGATCATTCCGCAGGCGAAAAGACAGGCCCGGTGGCTTCGGCTTCCGGGCCTTTTTGCTTTCTGACAACTTAAAGTCTAGCTTTCTTGGCGGTCGGGTGGGGGTCGTTACTGATGGCAAACGATACGGTCGACGTGGAGAAACAACATCGCGACGCGAACCATGCGCTATTCATGGTCTTTGTCGAATGCTGTCAGATCGTCCTGGATTCCGATGCGGAGCCCGGGGCTATAGTCGCAGCGTCGCCCGCAACATCCAGACCTCCGGCAAGACAGCGATGGCCAACAAGGAAATAGCGGAATGTGCCTATCGCCTTGCACTAGGTCTGCGCGACTGGAAACATCCGAACGCGGTCCCTCTCAAACGCGTCGTGACGCAGATCATGCTAGCCGACAGGGGGAAGCGCAATTAAGTCTCTAATCACCACAGACCGACATGGGCACCGCCTCGGCTATAGATGAACAGGTGGCTTTAGTTGCCTCCGAAGCATTTCAGTTCAACCTCGTTCCTAAAATCCTCAACCGCCTTACCTTGCATTTCTAGCGTGCTGTATCTTGGATACTTGTACGCCGCTATCACCGCATCTCTGCTGCCCCCAGGTGCGTTCGCCGACATCTCTATCTGTTTGCTCAACGGCATCCCCATTTGCCGAGCGCGCATCACGACGGAAGCCCAAGAGCCTTTAAGCCTGCAAAGCTGGTCCGGTGTCGGTGTCTTCTTTGCCGCGAGCGCTGATGTCGGAAGCAAGATGGCCAGCGCAATAAACACCCTGAGCACTAGCGACGCTCCTGTCCGAAGTGGAGATATAGGAGCCCGGCGCAGAGCAGGAGCCCAATTCCATAAACGACGATCGAAAAACCTGAAACGACCCAAACAAGCACCCGCTGTTTGTAGGTCATTTCGTTGTACCACGACTGCATGCGAATCCCCCGAAAGACACCTTTCACGTAGCTGCCATTTCCAGCCAAGTCCTACAACCAAATTTGAGAAGAGGTGTTGCCCCGCTGCGAAGATGACCATGGCGGGCTTTTTCATTGGGATAGCAATCCAAAATCAGTAATAGTGCAATCGGAAATGTTCAGCGAGCCCGTCGCGTAGCCAACATTGTAGCCGCCGAATCCGTTTTTCGCGCGATATTCCATGAGAACGGTACGATGCCCGCTCTTGTCCGGCTCAGATGTCTTTGTCGTTGAGTGCTGAAAGGAGTCGGGATCGCGAAGCCTCTCCGTGACCAAGCGGACTAGCTCGCGGCTTGAGCCGTCCCATCCGCTGAAGCACTGAGAACCATCCTTCGGCTCTTCTCGCGCCGCGATGTCGGTGTGACCACCTTCTTTCGAGCAAGTTCTCAGCAGTGCAAAGGCTGCGACTGCGATCAGTATCCAACCCGCAATTTTCTTTGCAGCGTCATGCTCCGACATACGATTCGGTCGAGACGAGACGGCTGACGGCTGACCGGACGCGATGCCGTATCGCTCCCTTAGAAGTCCCCGCGCGGCCTCGAAATCAGGTTGCTCTATATCGCCCCGTGCTCGCATGGCAGCGAGTTCGGCCATTGCCTTGCTGAAATTAGGATCTTCCCCCACAGGCACGCGATCCCCCGATCGACGCCAGTTTATTAGCGTTTTCTTTTTTAGCCAAGGCGCTTCGGGCTGTGTTCGTGCGATGCCGTTCGCAATCGTCCGCAGACGTATATTCGGTGCTTATTCGACTAGTTCAGGGGAGGCGTCGCTAAGTGCTTGAAATCTTTGGTACGCCCAAGGGGAATCGAACCCCTGTTACCGCCGTGAAAGGGCGGTGTCCTGACCGCTAGACGATGGGCGCGCTCAGATGAAAGCGGCTTATACTGACGTTGCACGCAACCGGCAACCCGTCTGTGGCCGCTCGCGACAACTTTTTTCCGACCTGTCGAAGCGATCGATTTGCGCGGCCTTGACACCAGTTTCCGGCCGCTGCCCAACAAGACGACCGCGTTGATTTGCGAACTCTTTCAGACGATTGCGAGCCACTTCGACATTGGATCGCCCTGCAACACCAGATTCTGCTTGGTGTCCGGCTGGCCCACTTCGAAATCAGCCCTCGTCACCGCCGCTGCGCCTCCGGCAGCGCCAGTTCCAGTCGCGCTCGGGACCGACATCGACGTGAACCGATTCGGTGTGGCAGTAGGTGCCGACGCCGCCACGGCCGGGCATCGTCCTGATATAGCTCGCCAACTCCCATTTGGACACGCCGGGGACCTGGATGTCGGCGGCGGCGCAATACATGTGCAGCGAGTTCTTGGCGCCGTTGGCGCGACGGTTGCGGGCAGGGTCGCGATAGCCCGAGGTGACGACCATCTTGCGGCCGTAATGGCCTTCGATCGTCTTCAGTACCCGCACCAGAGACGGCTTCAGGCAGGCCACATCGACGCTTTCGTTCTGCCTCAGCAGCCCGTTGGGCGCCAGGCGCGCCATGCCGGCGGCGGACGCAACCTGATAGGAGCCGCCTTCGTCCTCGTTGAGGTCGACGTCGCTTTCATCGTCGAGGCCGGATTTGCGCTTGATCTCGAACAGGGCCGTCTGGCGCACGCCAGGCAGGGCGTCGCTCCCCGTGATGTGACCGGCTTCATCACCGGTCGAAGCCAACTGTATCGGCTTTGCCGTGGAATCGGCCGAGGCCAAAGTGATGATCGGCTTTGCCGCCGCCGGCGCTGGTTTGGCCTGCGCGGCCGGCTGTTCGCCCGATCGCGTGTTGACCAGCGGAGCAGGCGTCGCCGAGGCAGGCGTGGCGCCAAACATCGAGGCCAGGAAGCCTCTTTTCTTCGGCGGCTCGGCTTGCGGCATTTCACCCGCGGTCAAATAAACCGGATTGTTCATCACCGGCGCCGCGGCGGCCTTTGCCGCCGTCACGGCGGCATCGGCGGCGGCGATCTTCTGCGCGACCGCGTCGGTCTGCTGCGCCGTCTGCGCCGGCTGCTGCAAGGCCTGTGGCGTTTGTCCCGCGATCGTTTGAGCGCCGGCCGGCGTTATCAGCGGAAAGGCGGCTTCGGGCTTGGTCATCGGCACGTAGGCGACCGTTTCGGGCAGCGCCGTGTCACCTTCGCTCATCACGGTCGTTTGCGTGGCCGTCATCTGCGATGACGAATCGGCGGTGGCGACCGGCTTACCGGTGGTTGCCGCGTGGATGTCCGAAGAGGAGGTATTGTAGCCAGGCATCACGACCGACATTGTCGGGTCGCCGGCCGATGTGCAGGAGGCCAGGAGCACGGAGCAGAGCGCTGCCACGACGGCGCGGCGTTCTCCCTTTGCGAGGCTCCATCCTGCTGATTTCAAAGTCAATTCCCCCTCGATGTCCGGTCGGTTTGTCCTTGGCGCAACGCCTGGGCATCGGCGTCAAGGCAACCTTTGTCTCCGATCCGGAAACGAGACCTGTGTCAAATCAGCAAGCCTGGAAGTATTTTTGCAGTAATCGCCTAATTACGGCCGCTTGATGGTTGACGACCATTTCGCCCGCTTTTGACGGTCCGTCAACTCACCACACATTACAGTCCGTTACACACGCACCTTGACATAGGTGCCGGGAGCATCGCCCAAGGTTTTCATATGCTTGCCGGGTTTGCGGGCAGGCACGCGGGTGTTGTCCTTGGCCTCTATCCAGCTCTGCCAATGCGGCCACCAGGATCCGGGATGCTCGGTTGCGTTGGCTATCCATTGGGCGAAGTCACCAGTCGGCGCACCGCTGGTCCAGTACTGGTATTTGTTGGATGCGGGCGGATTGACGACGCCGGCGATATGGCCCGATCCCGCCATCACATACTCGACCTCGCCGCCGAAAAATTTCGAGCCGAGGAAGACGGACAGCGCCGGCGCGATGTGATCTTCCCTGGAGGCGAGGTTGTAGATCGGAATGGTGACATCGCCGAGCGAGACCGTGTGCCCCGCCAGTTCCATCGTGCCGCGCGACAGGTTGTTCTCGAGATAGCAATTGCGCAGGTAGAAGGAGTGGTTGGCCGCCGCCATGCGGGTCGAATCGGCGTTCCAGTAGAGCAGGTCGAAGGGCAGGGGTTCCTTGCCGCGCATGTAGTTGTTGACGAAATAGGGCCAGATCAGGTCGCCGGACCGCAGCATGTTGAAGGCGGTCGCCATCTTGGTGCCGTCGAGATAGCCCTTTTCATTCATCGATTTTTCCACCGCCGCGACCTGTTCCTCGTCAACGAACACTTTCAGGTCGCCGGCATAGGTGAAGTCGACTTGCGTGGTGAAAAAGGTCGCCGACTTGATGCGGTCGTCGCCTTCCTTGGCCATCAGCGCCAATGCCGCCGCCAGCAGCGTGCCGCCGACGCAGTAGCCGATCGCGTTGACGTCCCGTTCGCCTATGGCTTTCTCGATCGTGTCGAGGCCGTATTGCAATCCTTCCCTGATGTAGGCTTCCCAGTTCTTGGCACCGTGACGCTCGTCCGGATTGATCCAGGAAATGACGAAGACGGTATGGCCCTGCTCGATTGCCCAGCGGATGAAGGATTTCTGCGCGTTGAGGTCGAGTATGTAGAACTTGTTGATCCACGGCGGGCAGATCAGCAGCGGGCGTTTCAGCACCGTCTCGGTTGCCGCCTCATACTGGATGATCTCCGCGACATCGCTGCGGCCGACGACCTTGCCGGGCGTGGTGGCGATGTTCTTGCCGATCTCGAAGGGAGAATAATCGGCCTGGCGCAGCTTCAGGTCGCCCTTGCCAGCGGCGATGTCCTCGGCCAGCATCTTCATGCCGCGCACCAGGTTCTCGCCGTTGGAGGCCACGGTTTCGCGAAACAGTTCCGGGTTGGTCAGAATGAAATTCGACGGCGAGATGGCGTTGGACACCTGCTTGACGTAGAAGCTCGCCTTGTGGCGGGTGTGCTCGTCCAGACCTTCGGCGTGCTCGACCAATTCGGACGCCCAGCGCGAGGTGACGAGATAGGCCTGCTTGAGGAAATCGAAGAAGGCGTTGCGGCCCCATTCCGGATCCTGGAACCGCTTGTCGCCGCGCTCCGGCTTGACGGCATCGTCGGGACCTTCGGCGTTGGGGTTGACGCGCTGGATGGCGTTCGCCCATACGGTCATATAGCCGGCGAACAGCCGCGTCTGCGCTTCGAGCGCGCGCTGCGGGTCGGCAAGCCAGTATTCGCTGAGCTTGGAGAACGTCTTGACCATGTCGACAACCGGTTCGGCGACGTGATCGCGCACTTCGCCGCGTTCGCGCGGCTCGGCCCAAGCGGACGCCGCCTTGCCGGCCTGCTCGACCATCCGCGCCATATTCAACGCGAAGCGCTCCGGATCCTTCACCAGATATTGCTCGACGGTCGAAGGCTCGTCATCTTCCGCTTGGCCCGAATCGGGTGTCTTGGACATGGTTCGCGGGGTTCCTCCCGAAGCGTTTTCTTGACATATTAACATGGGACATCCGGCAGGGTCCAATCTCGCTCTACCCCGGCTGCCAAGGAAACAATATGACGATTAATATTGGCGAGACTGTTTTTTTTGGTGCCGCACGCTTTTGCCGCATCGGCACGGCGGTGATCCTGCTGGGGGTTGCTGGGTGTTCGAGCACGAATACCAGCGGTCCGGTGCCGATGGCCGAGGATGCGGGCCCGAAGGATACCGGCACCTTTCCGAATCTGAACATCCCACCGAAAGTGGCGAACAAACAGTTCACCGAAGCCGAGAGGAATGCGAAACTCGCCGAACTGAAGGCCGACGAGAATGCACAAGCGCCCAAAGGGGGCGCCCCAAAGGTCACCAATCAGGCGACGCTGACGGATCTGGCCAAGCAGCATGGCCCTCAGACGCTGAAGCAGATCGAAGGCAAATGCGACCCCGCCCTCGACCCTACCTGCAAATGAGTATATAGCGCGCGCCCAACGCCCCCGAGTGTCTGGGCTCTTTCGATGTCTGGAACCGCCATGGAAGAATTTCACAAGGTCCGCCGCCTTCCGCCCTATGTTTTCGAGCAGGTCAACCGGCTCAAGGCCAGCGCCCGTTCGCGCGGCGCCGATATCATCGACCTCGGCATGGGCAATCCGGACCTGCCGACGCCCAAGGCCATCGTCGACAAATTGTGCGAAGTGGTGCGCGATCCGCGCACGCATCGCTATTCCTCCTCGCGCGGCATTCCGGGACTGCGCCGGGCCCAAGCGGCCTACTATCAGCGCCGCTTCGGCGTGAAGCTCGACCCCGACACGCAGGTGGTGGCCACGCTTGGCTCGAAGGAAGGCTTCGCCAACATGGCGCAGGCGATCACCGCGCCCGGCGACGTCATCCTGTGCCCCAATCCGACCTATCCGATCCATGCCTTCGGCTTCATCATGTCGGGCGGCGTCATCCGTTCGCTGCAGGTCGAGCCCGATGACGGCTTCATTCCGGCGGTCGAGCGGGGTATCCGCCATTCGATCCCGAAGCCGCTGGCGCTGATCCTCAACTATCCGTCGAACCCGACCGCGCTGGTCGCTTCGCTCGATTTCTACAAGGACGTGGTGGCATTCGCGAAAAAGAACGACATCATCATCCTGTCCGACCTCGCCTATTCGGAGATCTATTTCGACGGCAATCCGCCGCCTTCGGTGCTGCAGGTGCCGGGCGCCATCGATATCTGCGTCGAGTTCACCTCGATGTCGAAGACCTTCTCCATGCCTGGCTGGCGCATGGGCTTTGCCGTCGGCAACGAGCGGCTGATCTCGGCGCTGACCCGGGTGAAGTCCTATCTCGATTACGGCGCGTTCACGCCGATCCAGGTGGCGGCCGCACATGCGCTCAACGGCGACGGCGCCGACATCGCGGAGGTGCGTGAGGTCTACCACAAGCGCCGCGACGTGATGGTCGATGCCTTCGGCCGCGCCGGCTGGACCATTCCCGCCCCTGCGGCCTCGATGTTCGCCTGGGCGCCGATCCCCGAACCTTTCCGTCATCTCGGCTCGCTCGAATTCTCCAAGCTGCTCATCGAACACGCCGACGTGGCCGTGGCGCCCGGTGTCGGCTTCGGCGAACATGGCGACGATTTCGTACGCGTGGCGCTGGTGGAGAACGAGCACCGGATTCGACAGGCGGCGCGCAATATCAAGCGCTTCCTGTCGACCAGCGCCAAGCAGCCCAACAATGTGGTGCCGCTGTCCGCCCACCGGTAAGCCGTAAACAATTTCGATCTGACTTGAGGGACATCGCCTGCTATGGCTGAAGCACTGCGTGTTGGAATTGCCGGACTTGGCACGGTCGGTGCGTCGGTGGCGCGCGTGCTGCGCGACAAGGCAGCGGAACTGACCCGGCAATGCGGGCGCGACATCACCGTCACCGCGGTGTCGGCGCGCGACCGGAAGCGCGACCGCGGCGTCGATCTCTGTTCGGCGACATGGTTCGAAGACCCGGTCAAGATGGCGCAGACCGCCGACATCGACGTGTTCGTCGAGCTGATCGGTGGCGATGAGGGGCCGGCGCGCTCGTCGGTGAAGGCGGCGCTCGAAGCCGGCCGTCACGTCGTCACCGCCAACAAGGCGCTGCTCGCCAAACATGGCGTGGCGCTTGCCGAAATCGCCGAGAAGAAGGGTGTGCTGCTCAACTATGAGGCGGCGGTGGCAGGCGGCATTCCTGTCATCAAGGCGATGCGCGAGGCGATGGCCGGCAATTCGGTCACCCGCGTGTTCGGCATCCTCAACGGCACCTGCAACTATATCCTGACGCGCATGGAGGCCGAAGGCATCTCGTTCGACGCCTGCCTGAAGGACGCACAGCGGCTCGGCTACGCCGAAGCCGATCCGACCTTCGACATCGAGGGCCACGACACCGCGCACAAGCTGTCGATCCTGACCAGCCTTGCCTTCGGCACGAAGATCGCCGCCAACGACATCTACATGGAAGGCATTTCCAACATCACCCAGGCCGATATCCGGGCGGCGGGCGATCTCGGCTACCGGATCAAGCTGCTCGGCGTCGCGCAGCGCACCGAAAGCGGCATCGAGCAGCGCGTCCACCCGACCATGGTGCCGACTGCCTCCGTCATCGCGCAGGTGCATGGCGTCACCAATGCGGTGGCGATCGAGACCGACATCCTCGGCGAACTGTTGCTTTCAGGTCCCGGCGCTGGTGGCAATGCCACCGCCTCGGCCGTCATCGGCGACGTCGCCGACATCGCCAAGAGCCGCCCAGGCTTCCAGCACGGCCCTGTCTTCGGCCGGCCGGCGAAGGAGCTGAAACCCTACAAGAAAGCGCAGATGCGCAGCCATGAGGGCGGCTACTTCATCCGGCTGACCGTCCATGACCGCATCGGTGTGTTTGCCGCCATCGCCAAGCGCATGGCCGACAACGATATTTCTCTGGAATCGATCGTCCAGCATGCGGTCAGCGGCGAGGCGGCGGCGCAGAAGACGGTCATCCTCGTGACCCACGAGACCACCGAGGCCGCCGTTCGCAAGGCCGTCGACGGCATCACCAAGGACGGCCACCTGACCGACAAGCCGCAGGTCATCCGCATCGAGCGGGCAGGGTAGCGCCCGGGCGCCGTTGGGCGGGGCCTCGCCGGCGTCACTTCGCAGATAGCCGTGATCGGCCGGAACGAAACCGCGCCGGCGCCGTTCTCTTGGTCAACAACCAAGGGAGCCGTTTGATGGCCGACACCAACAAGTCCGACAGCCCGAACATCGACGACATCCAGAAGACGCTGGAAAAGCAGATTGCCGAACTGCGCAAGGAGATCACCAAGATCAACGAGAGCATTTCGGCGCGCGGCGCGGAAATGCTGAACGATGCCAGCGAGCAGGCTTCGGACTTCTACGATACGGCCGCGACCCGTGCGTCGCGAACAGCACAGCAGTTGCGCAGCCAGGCCCAGGCGGTTTCAGACGTCGCACGCGAAAACCCGGGCACGACGACCGCTGTTGTCGGCATGATCGGGCTGCTCGGCTTTCTGGCCGGGCTTGCTGTTGGCCAGTCGATGAACGACACGTCGCGCCGCTGGTATTGACCAACACCGAGCCGATGTCGCCGGCTCGGTTTCCGATTTCAGGAATTGATTTCAAGGAGGGGCACCATGGCGTCATCCGTGTTGATCGGCATACTGATCACGTTCCTGGTCATCATTCTGGTCCTCTATCTGGTTCAGCGCCTGCCGCTCGATGCCAGGATGAGACAGATCGTCCAGATTATCGTCATCATCATCGGCATCGTTTCGCTGCTCAGATATCTCGCGGTTTTCTAAGCGGCAATTCGCGTTTCAGGCTGCGCCGGTTCCTCGGGAACAGGCCAGCATCGTTTTAAGAATGCGGTTTAATCGATTGATATCGCAGGCCTTTCGATAAAACTCCCGGCAGGTCTTGCCGTTGTCATGCTCGTTTGACAAAACAGGCGCGCCTCCGGCGGGAGGTGGCATGCAAACGAGGATTTCCCCAATGAATGTGGCCCAGAACATCGTCGCCGGTCTTGACCGGATTCTCACCATGGAGTTGGTGCGCGTCACCGAACGGGCCGCGGTCGCGGCTGCAAGGCTGCGTGGCCGCGGCGACGAGAAGGCCGCCGACCAGGTCGCCGTCGATGCCATGCGCCAGGAACTCAACCGCCTCGCCATCAAGGGCACTGTAGTGATCGGGGAAGGCGAGCGGGATGAGGCGCCGATGCTGTACATCGGCGAGGAGGTCGGCACCGGCAAAGGCCCGGCGGTCGATATCGCGCTCGATCCGCTCGAAGGCACGACGATCTGCGCCAAGAACCTGCCGAACGCGCTCGCCGTCATCGCCATTGCCGAGAAGGGCAGCCTTCTATTTGCCCCTGACGTCTACATGGACAAGATCGCCATTGGCCCGGGCTATGCGGAAGGCGTCATCGACATCGATGCCTCGCCGGCCGAGAACATCGCCAGCCTGGCCAGGGCCAAGGGCGTCACGGTGTCTGACATCACGGCCTGTATCCTCGACCGGCCGCGCCACGCCAGGCTGATCGACGCCGTGCGCGCCACGGGAGCCGCGATCCGGCTGATCGGCGATGGCGATGTCGCCGGCGTCATCCACACCACCGATCCCGATGAGACCGGCATCGATATCTATCTCGGCACCGGCGGTGCGCCGGAAGGCGTGCTGGCGGCCGCCGCACTGCGCTGCACCGGCGGCCAGATGCAGGGCCGGCTGATCCTCGATACGCCGGAGAAAATCGCACGTGCCGCCAAGATGGGCATTTCGAATCCGAAGCGGGTCTACCGGGCGGAGGACATGGCGCGCGGCGATGTGCTGTTCGCGGCCACCGGCGTCACCGACGGCAACATGCTGGCGGGGGTCAAGTTCGGCCGCACCTACATCACCACCCATACGATCGTGCTGCGCTCGTCATCGCGGACCGTACGGGAGATCAAGGCCCGGCATCAGGATCTGGATAAGTTCTAGATCCGCTTGCGAAGCCGCATCGCAGTTGTTAGCCATTCGGTTGCTGCTGACGGTGGCGAGTGGTGCGGTCGGCCAATGATTTCGGTGCGCGGCTGAAAGGCGGAAAGCGTAGTTCTTCTTGAGATCTCCCGCGACGGCGTACGATCCTGAACCGCTTGGCTTCGCCCGCCTTTGGCCTATCCTGCGGCCAATCATGAGTCGGCAAAGCGCATGACGGGCGAAAGGCGCCTTTTCCTCGATGTCAGGCAGTCGGCTACCGGTCTTTCCTGGGAGCACCGGCTGACCGAACGGCAGGACATGATCGCGCTTGCCATCGCGCAGGGTCATGGCGTGCCCGATATCGTCGCGCGCGTCCTGGCCGGGCGTGGCGTGACAGCAGAGCAGACCGAGCGGTTCCTTGATCCGACGATCCGCGACCTGTTGCCCGATCCGGCCTCGCTGACCGACATGGACAGAGCCGCCATCCGCATCGCGGCCGCGGTGATGGCGCGGGAAAAGGTCGCGATCTTCGGCGATTACGATGTCGATGGCGCCGCCTCGTCGGCCTTGCTGAAGCGGTTCCTGACGCATTTCTCCGTGCCGTCGGAAATCTATATCCCGGATCGTATCTTCGAGGGCTATGGTCCCAATCCCGAGGCCATGCGCGAACTCGTCTCGCGTGGCGCGACGCTGATCGTCACCGTCGATTGCGGCACCAACAGTGCCGTTTCTGTCGATGCGGCCAATGCGGCCGGCGCCGATGTCGTGGTGCTCGACCACCATCAGGTCGGCGGCGCCTTGCCGGCCGCAATTGCGGTCGTCAATCCGAACCGCGACGACGACCTTTCCGGGCAGGGCCATCTCTGTGCCGCGGGCGTGGTCTTCCTGGCCCTGGTGCAGACGGCAAGGGTGCTGCGCGGCCTGACCGACGCCACCCTGCCGGATCTGCTTTCGCTGCTCGATCTCGTCGCGCTTGCCACCGTCTGCGACGTGGTGCCGCTCACCGGCGTCAACCGCGCTTTCGTCGTCAAGGGACTGCAAGTGGCGCGCCAGCAGAAAAATGAAGGGCTGGCCGCATTGGCACGGGTTTCGCGGATCGGCGAACCGGTCAGTACATTCCATTTGGCCTACCTGATCGGCCCTCGCATCAATGCCGGCGGCCGCATCGGCGACGCGGCGCTCGGCAGCCGCCTGCTTGCGACAGACGACCCGGTCGAGGCGCGGACCATTGCCGAAACGCTCGACCGACTGAACCAGGAGCGACAGCTGATGGAGCAGGAGATGCTGGCCGCGGCGCGCGCCGAGGCCGACGCCGAGCTTGCGGGAGGAAGCGGGCCGGCGATCGTCGTCACCGCCAGCAACAACTGGCATCCCGGCATCGTCGGCCTGCTTGCCTCGCGGCTGAAGGATCATGCGCGCCGGCCAGCCTTCGCCATCGCTTTCAACGCCAACGGCACCGGTACCGGGTCGGGCCGTTCGGTTTCGGGATTCGATCTTGGGAGATTGGTTCGCGAAGCCGCCGACGCCGGGCTGATCGTCAAGGGCGGCGGCCATGGCATGGCGGCCGGCATCACCGTTGAGCGTGTCAGGCTTGGCGAACTCAGGGCTTTTTTCGAGGAACGGGCGGCAGCCGACGTGTTTCGGCTGCAGGACGAGGAAAGCCTTGCGATCGACGGCGCGCTTGCGGCGGAAGGTGCGACGCTCAGCCTGCTCGAAGCGCTGGAAAGTGCGGGGCCTTTCGGCGCCGGGCATGTCGCGCCGGTTTTCGCGCTGCCGCGCCATCGATTGGCCGATGCCAGGCCGGTCGGCACCAATCATATCCGCGCGGAGCTGCAGTCGGAAAGTGGCGGACGCCTCCAGGCGATCGCCTTTCGCGCCGTCGACACGGCACTTGGCGAATTCCTGTTCAAGAACCGAGGCAAGACAATCCACGTCGCCGGATCGCTGTCGGGCAATTACTGGAACGGCAGCCGCACGGTGCAATTTCGCATTGTCGACGCGGCGCGGGCCTAACCCCTGAGCCGCGGTACTCAGCTGGGCAGCGCATAGCGGAGCAGCGTCACCTGCGCAGACCAGCATAATCAATTGGGGCGGGCGCGGCATCGCTCCGTCAATTGAATGGCACAGCAGGCTTCTGAAGGGGGATAGCTCTAGGCCAGAACCGACTGCAGCCGGGTCAGTTCGCCGATCTGCGCCATGGTCGCCTGGTAGCCGAGCTGGATCGCCTCGTCGGCGCGATGAAATTCGGTGAGGCCGATATGGCTGAGTTTCGGCTGCAGCGACATATCGGGCGGATCGCCGGCAAGCCTGGCGCGCGAGATGCGGTCCTGGATGATGTTGAAGGCCTCGACCATGACACCGGTGATACCGAGGCGCGTCTGATGCGACTGGTGGTCCGGATCCAAGTGGCCGGCGCGGGGGGCGTCCTTCTCGACAACCAGCTCGCCGGCGCTGTGCTTTATCACCGCAGCACGGCCGAACAGGTCGTAATGGAGGTTGACCGCCACGACCAGAGGCTGCTCATAGGCGCGGCAGACCGATACCGGCACGGGATTGACCAACGCTCCGTCGACCAGCACTCGGCCGTTGCAATTCACCGGCTCGAACACGCCAGGCAGTGCATAGGATGCGCGCATGGCCGTGATCAGCGAACCGCTCGACAGCCAGATTTCGTGGCCGGTGCGGATTTCCGATGTGACACAGACGAATGGCTTGGGCAGGTCTTCGAAGCGAACGCCCGCCACATGCTCGCGCAGACGCGCATCCAGTTTCATGCCGCCGAAGAGGCCGCTGCCGCGCAGATTGAGATCGAGCAGGCCGAAGATGCGCCGCCTGGTAAGGCTGCGGGCGAACTCTTCCAACTCATCCAGTTTGCCGGCGAGATAACAGCCCCCGACCAGCGCGCCGATCGAGGTGCCGGCGATCATCGAGACTTCGATGCCCGCCTCATCGAGCGCGCGCAGCACGCCGATATGGGCCCAGCCCCTGGCGCAGCCACCGCCGAGGGCCAGAGAAATTCCTGTTTTCTTGGGAGATTTCGTTTCGGATGCGCCGCCGGGAGAGGACAGGCCATTGGCCTCCCTGACATCTGGTCTGTTACGCAATGACGCCCACTCGAGCATCATGATCTCCCTTGTCCCAAGGCTAATATACGGACGGGCCGTATCGAAATGATGAATCTGTGTGGTTGGTATGAGGCAGAAGGTTCAAGCTCAGGTCTTTCGATACGTGGTTTGCGCATCGAACAGCGGTTTGCTGCCATCGTCGGCAAGCGTCCCCTTGCCGTCGACCAGCCCCACCGTCCGATAAAAGCATGAACGCCGGCCGGTGTGACAGGTTGCGTCGTGGCCCAACACTTTCACGCGGAGCCACAATGCATCCTGGTCGCAGTCGGTGCGCATCTCGATGACATGCTGGAAATTGCCCGAGGTTTCGCCCTTTTTCCAAAGCGCATTGCGCGAGCGCGACCAGTAGTGGGCGACGCCACTCTCCAGGGTCAGCGCCAATGCCTGTGCGTTCATGTGTGCGACCATCAGCAGCATCCCGTCTTCGGCATCGGTGACGACGACGGTAACAAGGCCGGCAGTGTCGAAGCGCGGTGAAAACACCGCGCCTTCCTCCAGAGCCTTCTTGTCTGACGGAGCTTCGGGAAATTCCAGTGCCGACATCGCCGATGTATTTTCCTGTTTGACCATGATCTTATCCGAAAACCGGTTCCCACGTTTCGGGATCATGGTCTAGCGATATCGGCCTAGGCGTTATGCCCGGCCGCCACGCACCATGGTGACAAAACGAACCTGCTCCTCGGGCGTGTCCTTGAAGACGCCGGTGAAGGTGGAGGTGAGTGTGGTGGAGCCCTGCTTGCGGATGCCGCGCATGGCCATGCACATGTGCTCGGCCTCGATCATGACGGCGACGCCGCGAGGGTTGAGCACATCCTGGATAACGCCGGCGATCTGCGCGGTCAGCGCCTCCTGCGTCTGCAGGCGATGGGCAAAGATATCGACGACGCGCGCGATCTTCGACAGGCCGACGACCTTGCCATCCGGCAGATAGCCGACATGCGCCTTGCCGATAATCGGCACCATGTGGTGCTCGCAATGCGAATGGAACTGGATGTCCTTTACGATGACGAGATCATCATAACCGGCGACTTCCTCGAACGTGCGGCCGAGTTCCTCTGCCGGGCACATATCATAGCCACCGAACATCTCGCGGAAGGCCTTGGCCACGCGTTTGGGCGTGTCGATCAGCCCCTCGCGGTTCGGATTGTCGCCGGTCCAGCGCAGCAGGGTGCGAACGGCGGCCTCGACCTCGGCTTCGCTCGGCCGGTCGGTGACCGGCTTTTCCATGTAGGCGGACTGGGGCATGAGTTTCTTGATGACGGCATCCATAAAGGCGTCTCCCGTAGTTCCTCTCTCAGGAGGAACGAGTTGAACGGACCACGACCTTTCGGTGTCGGAAACTCGCCCCGTTTCCAGCCCCGTAAGCGGCGTGAACTTCCCGGCCAGGACAGCGGGCATGCGTCGCCTTGTCGTTACCGGACTGCCAGCATTATATAAGACCGTAGCGAGCGAAAGGAAGACGCGGCAGCGGCAATCGCTGTTCGCTTGGCGGCGACGGATTGGAAAATAATGATCAACGACGTCTACAACGCGAAAATTCTCGGTTTTGCCGGAAACATCGCCCGCATCGGCCGGCTCGATCATCCTGACGCAACCGCAAAGGCCCATTCCAAGCTTTGCGGTTCGACGGTTACCGTCGACCTCAAGATGGCGGACGGCGTGGTTACAGACTTCGCCCATGACGTGAAGGCCTGCGCACTTGGCCAGGCATCGTCCTCGATCATGGCGCAGCATGTCGTCGGCGCGAGTGCCGAGGAGTTGCGCGCGGTGCGCGATACGATGCTGAAGATGCTGAAGGAAAATGGCGAACCGCCGGAAGGGCGCTTCGCCGACCTCAAATATTTGGAGCCGGTGCGCGACTACAAGGCACGGCATGCCTCGACCATGCTGACCTTCGACGCTGTGGTCGACGCGATCGGTCAGATCGAAAAGAAGCGCGCCGAAGAAGCGGCTTGAGTTTGGAATGTCGCGGTATGGTGCACCAGCTTCGCGGCCGGACTGGCCGTGGGCTGCTATTTGCCTGGAGCCTTGCCGTCGCATTTGCGTCGAGCGGCGGACGAGCCTGTCAGCTCTGACCGGTGGACACCTCCGGTCGACAGACAGCCGTTTCGCCGCTCGCGCCCATGACAGGGTAGGGGCGGGGATTGCGTTCTCTTGTGGAAGCCCACATCTATCGCGTGGAAATGCGATACGGAGAACAGCGGTGGATCCGCATGGACATGGGGATAGCGCCGGACCGGCAAGGCATGGCCGCAACTGGCCCGGCCCGTGGCGCAAGACGCCGGGGCGCCTTTTCGGCACGTCTCTCGTGCGACTCTACCAATTGACGCTGTCCGGCTTCATCGGCAATTCCTGCCGGCATTTGCCGACCTGTTCCGAATATATGCATGAAGCCATCGCCCGCCACGGCCTGTGGGCCGGCGGCTGGATGGGATTTTTCCGCGTGCTGCGCTGCGGGCCATTCGGCACGCACGGCATCGACCTGGTGCCGGAAGTGCTGGCGGACCGTTATGTCTGGTTCATGCCTTGGCGCTATTGGCGGATCGGCAGAAAAGGCGGCAAAGCTAGCAGCAGAGGATAGTCCGGAAACGGGTGGCGACGCCTGCGGGCCGAGGTGACTCTGAGACCTCCAGGATATGAGGTTTGCCATGATGTCGCTGTTTCTTGCCATTCACATCCACGCTGCAAAACGGGGCGATGGATTGCTGCCCGAATTTCTCGGAGCAAGGCCGCAGCCCGGCGACCTGCCGAAAGCCATGAATGAAAACCCGACCAGCTCCGCTCCAGTCGTCAAAGGTGCTTCAAAACCTGATCCGCATCTGCGCAAGGACGTTCGAAAGCCGGTCATCCTTAGGCTGCGTTTACGATCCGGTAGGGTTAACGCGAACCTGCATAAAGACTGCGCATTTGAGACAAAATCGAGACAAGAGACCTCGTTAAGCCGCTTCCCAAACCCCCTTCTGGAGCGAGCAGAAAAATGCGTAATGTCGATCGGCTTCCTTTTATCCTGGCCGGAGTCCTCTTCCTGCTCGCCTGGCTGCTGGGGTTTCCGATGCGCGCGCAGTCGGCGCCGCTGGAGGATGTGCAATGCACGCTGATCGCCGACGCCGCGACGGGCAAGACGCTCTACCAGGACGGGGTATGCGACCAACGGTTCAGTCCCGCCTCGACGTTCAAGGTGCCGCTTTCGCTGATCGGCTATGATGCCGGGATCCTGAGCGATGAGCATACGCCAACCTGGAACTACAAGCCGGAATTCAATGCGGTGAAACGGGACCAGAAGGCCGTCGATCCGGCGATTTGGGAACGCGATTCGGTTCTCTGGTACTCGCGCGAGATCACGCGCCGGCTCGGCAACGAAAAGTTTGCCGGTTATGTCTCCAGGTTCAATTATGGCAACGGCGACGTTTCCGGCAATCCCGGCAAGGATGATGGGCTCACCCGTTCCTGGGTCAACTCCTCGCTGCAGATCACGCCGGTCGAACAGGTCGCCTTCCTGCGCCAGGTGCTCGCCGGCAAGATGCCGGTGTCGGCGAAGGCGCATGAAATGACACGCGCCATCATGCCGAGCTTCAAGGCTGGCGATTGGGCCGTTCAGGGCAAGACCGGCAGCACCCGGCTCGGCGAGGGTGGCAAGGGCAGGCGCTCGCTCGGCTGGTTTGTCGGCTGGGCGCAGAAAGACGGCCGTCAGGTCGTGTTCGCCCGGCTCGTCGTCGATGCCAAACGGACTGACATGCCGAAGGGGTTGGCGACACGGGCCGCATTCCTGAAGGACCTGCCGCAACTGATCCGGTGAGCCGGGCTTTACGGCGGCGGCATCTGCTCATAAAAGACTGCCGCCGCCGGACGCCTCCGGCTAACCTGATGCACGCCGCAGGCCCGAACCGCTGTCGACGTGCATTTTTACCACCCGCGCTCGTTTGCGGGACTGGATAGGAGATTTCAATGCTGAATTCCGTTTCCCTGACATTTCCCGATGGCTCCGTCCGCGAATACGACGCGGCGATGACCGGTGCCGGTCTCGCCGAATCGATCTCGAAGTCGCTGGTCAAGAAGGCGGTCGCCTATGCCATCGACGGCACCGTGCGCGACCTCAGCGATCCGCTCGGCAAGTCCGGCAAGGTTGAGATCATCACCCGTGACGACCCGCGCGCGCTGGAACTCATCCGTCACGATGCCGCGCACGTGCTGGCGGAAGCCGTGCAGGAGATATGGCCGGGAACGCAGGTGACCATCGGGCCGGTGATCGAGAACGGATTCTACTACGACTTCGCCCGCAATGAGCCGTTCACCCCGGACGATTTTCCGGTGATCGAGAAGAAGATGCGCGAGATCATCGCGCGCAACAAACCGTTCACCAAGGAAGTCTGGTCGCGCGAGAAGGCGAAGAAAGTCTTTGCCGAGAAGGGCGAGCGCTACAAGCTTGAACTGATCGATGCCATTCCCGAGGACCAGGACCTCAAGATCTATGCGCAGGGCGACTGGTTCGATCTCTGCCGTGGCCCGCACATGGCCTCGACCGGCCAGATCGGCAACGCCTTCAAGCTGATGAAGGTGGCCGGCGCCTATTGGCGCGGCGACTCGAACAACCCGATGCTGACGCGCATCTACGGCACGGCCTGGGCCGACCAGGCGCAGCTCGAAGCCTATCACACGATGCTGGAAGAAGCCGAGAAGCGCGACCATCGCAAGCTCGGCCGCGAGATGGACCTGTTCCATTTCCAGGAGGAGGGGCCAGGCGTAGTCTTCTGGCATGCCAAGGGCTGGAAGATGTTCCAGAACCTTGTCAACTACATGCGCCGCCGCCTCGACGAACAAGGCTACCAGGAGGTCAACGCGCCGCAGGTGCTCGACAAGAGCCTGTGGGAGACGTCAGGCCATTGGGGCTGGTATCGCGACGCCATGTTCAAGGTGACGGTTGCGGGCGACGACACCGATGACGACCGCATCTTCGCGCTGAAGCCAATGAATTGCCCGGGCCATGTGCAGATTTTCAAGCATGGGTTGAAGTCCTATCGCGATCTGCCCGTAAAGCTTGCGGAATTCGGCAATGTGCACCGTTATGAGCCGTCAGGCGCGTTGCACGGGCTGATGCGCGTGCGCGGCTTCACGCAAGATGATGCGCATATCTTCTGCACGGAGGAGCAACTGGCGTCGGAGTGCCTGCGCATCAACGACCTGATCCTGTCGACCTATGCGGATTTTGGTTTCGACGAAATCAGCGTGAAGCTGTCGACGCGGCCGGACAAGCGTGTCGGCACCGACGAAGCCTGGGACCATGCCGAGGCAATCATGGGCAGCGTGCTGGAGACGATCAGAACGAGGTCCGGCAACCGGATCAAGACCTCGATCAATCCGGGCGAGGGCGCTTTCTACGGGCCGAAGTTCGAATATGTGTTGAAGGATGCCATCGGCCGCGAATGGCAGTGCGGCACGACGCAGGTCGATTTCAACCTGCCTGAACGCTTTGGCGCCTTCTACATCGGCTCGGATTCGGAGAAGAAGCAGCCTGTCATGGTGCATCGCGCCATCTGCGGTTCGATGGAGCGCTTCCTCGGCATCCTGATCGAGAACTATTCCGGCCATTTCCCGCTGTGGTTCGCTCCGTTGCAGGTGGTGGTGGCAACGATCACGTCGGATGCCGACCAGTATGCGACCGAAGTGGTGGCAAAGCTCAAGGCCGCCGGCTTGTCTGCGGAAGCGGACCTGCGCAACGAGAAGATCAACTACAAAGTCCGCGAGCACAGCCTGGCCAAGGTGCCGGTCATCCTCGTCTGCGGCAAACGCGAAGCGGAAGAGCAGACGGTCAACATGCGCCGCCTGGGTTCGCGCGACCAGGAGTCGCTCGACCTTGCCCAGGCGATCGCACAACTGAGCGAAGAAGCCATCACACCCGATCGCCGGCGCAAGCGCGCTGCCTGAACGAAAACGGTTTCGATCCAAAGGCGGTGGAGCGATCCACCGCCATTTTCACATCCCTGTCACGCCGATCTAGTAACGAGCCCCTATGCTCAAGCTGAAATTGCGCCAACGACCCTTTCCCGAGCTTTCCTACGCCAATCCGCGCCAGCCGGCATTGGCGCGCTGGTTCATTCACTCCGTCGAAGGCCTTTCAGGCCGCGATCGTTTCGCGGTGCTCTATGATTTCTGGCGCCGCCAGGTGGTGCCGAGCGGCGAGCGGATCTTCAGCCGCATGCTCGAGCTGATCGACGTACGGATGCAAATAGCCGGCCAATGGCCGCCGAAGGACCTGCCCGAAACGCCGCTGGTGATCGTCGCCAATCATCCATTCGGCATCGGCGACGGCATCGCCGCGCTCTCGCTGGCCGAGCAGTTGGGGCGGCCGTTCCGGGTGATGATCCACAAGGATCTGCTCAAGATCCGCGAGATGGAACCCTATTCGCTGCCGATCGATTTTTCCGAAACCAAGGAAGCGTTGAAGAACAATCTGGCGGTGCGCCATGAGGCGGTGCGGCTGCTGAGGGAAGGCGTCACCATCGTCGTGTTTCCGGCCGGCGGCGTCGCCACTGCGCCGAAGGGTTTCGGCCGGGCAATCGACCTGCCATGGAAGATGTTCCCGGCCAAGCTGATCCAGGACGCCAAGGCCTCCGTGGTCCCGATGCATTTCTCCGGACAGAACGGCCGACTGTTCCACCTCGTCAGTGGCCCGATGAACATGGCCGAGCGCGACGGGCGCGTGGCAAAGTTCGTCGGCAAAACATCGCTGACTTTGCGCACGTCGCTGCTCATCCACGAATTCGCGCGGCTCTCCGGCCGGTCGATCGAGGTGCGTGTCGGCGATGTGCTGACCTGGAATGATCTGCAGTTCCTGCGCGACCGCAAGGCGCTGCTGGAGCGGCTCTATCGCGGCGTCTTCGACCTGGCGCCGCCTTTACCGCGCCGTCGGATTCCATTTTTGCCCGCACGGACCAAACTGGCCGCTTAGCAACGTTTCGCCTTGATATATCACTAATATATCATGCGGACGGCCGGATGGTCGCGGCCAGGCCGATTCCGGCGGACCCCCTAATCCGCGCCTTCCTCGGGATCCATCGCCGCGGCTTCGGTGGCCAGAACCTCGATCTCCTGGTTCTGCCCTCCCACGACCGTGAAATCCTTTTGATAAATACGGTCGCGGTTCTTGGCGATGATGGTGTAGTCGCCCTCGGCAAGCACCATCGAGGCGAAGGCGCCGACGGTCTCCTTGATCGGATCGCCGGATTCATTGAGCAGCGACCACGACGTATCGGCGATGGCTTCACCGCCGGCTTCGCGTACCAGCTTCATCGTGATTTCGGCGGCGTGATGCTCGACGGTGGCCTCGGTGAGCTTGCCGGCCTCGACGCGGATGTCGGAGCGGATGACCGCATTGACCGCACCATAGGTCGAGACGACGTGATAGATGCCGGCATTGAGCCGCACGACGCTGTTGGGCTCGACATCGGGAATGATCAGCGCGCGGTCGCCATTGGGTGCGGCATGGCCCTCGTAGATCGAGAAGCGCAGCTTCTTCGGCGGTATGCGCACGCCACCGGACAGAACCGCGTCGAGCTTCAGGCCGCCGGCATCGAGCACGAGGCTTTCCCGTTTGGCGTCCTTGCCGACCGTGATGCGTTTGGTGGCGCCGGCGCGGCCATAGGAGGCATGAACCAGGTAGCTGCCGGGCTCGAGCTGGAAGACGGCGTTGCCGCCATGGGCGGAAGCCACCATCGGCAATTTGCCATTGACGGCTTCAGGCTTGAAGACGCGCCAGACGAGGCCGCGGGTGATGTCGGCGCCCTTGTCGGTCAGCTGGGCGGAAAGCGTGATCGAGCCGCCGCCGCCCAGCGCGAGCGGCGTTTCGCTTTTGGGCGTCGCATAGCTCGAAATTCCGGGAAGTTTGAGGTCGCTTACGCCGTCCTTTTCCTGCGCAACGGCCATGGAGACCGGCAGCAAGAACAGCACGGCACAGAGCCGAAGCAGGAAAAGTCGCAGTCGCCCCTCAAACATGCCTTGCGTTGAAGCCCATGGCGGTGGCAATTTCAAGGCTTAAGAGTCCGATCCGCGACTCTTCAGTCCGGCGCTCGCGCGCCTTTGCCCGAGCCACCCGAATTCCCGATGGTGCGCTTCAGCTCAAAACAGAGTGTCCAGGAGACTTGCGCCCATGGCGTCGCCGATCATCGACTTCCTGCTGACCCGAAATTCAGCGCCGATTCCCGACCTCAAGGAGCCTGCGCCCAGCGACGCCGATATCGCGACGATGATCGCCGCCGCGACGCGCGTACCCGATCATGGCCGGCTGGAACCCTGGCGCTTCATCCTTTATCGCGGCGATGCTCGTGTCGAGATCGGCAGGAAGCTGGCGGAACTTGCCGAACAGCGGGAAGGGCCGCTGCCCGAGGGCCGCCGCAATCAGGAATTGGCGCGCTTCTCGCGCGCGCCGCTGGTGATCGGCGTGGTGTCGGTGCCGAAAGAGAATCCCAAAATACCGCAATGGGAGATGTTCCTGTCCGGCGGCATGGCGGCGATGAACCTGATGATATCAGCCAACGCGCTGGGCTACGGCACCAACATGATCAGCAACTGGTATTCCGATGTGCCGGAGGGCAGGGCGATCCTTGGATTGGCGCCGCAGGAGCGCGTCGTCGGTTTCATACATATCGGCTCTTATGCCGGGCCCGCGCCGGAGCGGCCGCGGCCTGACCCGGCAAAGCTCTACGCCGACTACACCGGGCCGTGGGCGGGCTGAATGTTCTACGAGCCGTCCAAGGGGCATGGGCTGCCGCACGATCCGTCGAAGGCGATCGTGGCGCCACGTCCGATCGGCTGGATATCGACGCTGAACAAGGCGGGCGAGATCAATCTCGCGCCGTACTCCTTCTTCAAACGCCATCTCGACGCGGCCCTTCATCGTCTGGTTCTCCTCGGAGGGCGAGAAGGACAGCGCCTCCTTCGCCGAGGAGACCGGTGAGTTCGTCGCCAACCTGGTCGGCCGCGATCTGGCGGAGAAGATGAATTACACGTCCGTCAATGCGCCGCGTGGCGTCAATGAGTTCGTCTATGCCGATCTCGCCATGGCGCCTTCGCGTCTCGTCAGGCCGCCACGTGTGGCGGTAGCGCCTGCCGCGCTCGAATGCCGGGTGACTGAGATCTTTCGCCCGAAGGCGCTGAATGGGGCGCCGACGAGCGCCGTCGTCGTCGCCGGCGAAGTGGTGGGCGTGCACATCGACGATGCTTTTCTGAAAGACGGCCTGTTCGACGTCACCAAGGCTGGCAACGTGGCTCGCCTCGGCTACATGGACTATGCCAGCGTCAACGAAATCTTTTCGATGCGCCGGCCGCGCTGGGGCAAGGAATAGATTCCAGGCTTTGGCAAATCACAGCGCGTTGACGGCATTCGGTCGCCGAGCTGTCAAGGCGGCGCGCATGGTAGCGATTGGCGCGTCTAGGCGGAAATCCCCGCCGCCCTCGCGCGTGCCAGAAGCCGCTCGGCGAGCCGCAGATGAGGACGGTCGAACATTTTGCCGTCGATGCCGACGACGCCTGGATTTCCGGCAGCCGCGAACGCCGCGACGATCGCCGCCGACTGTTTCACCGCCTCGGACGATGGCGTGAAGGCGGCATTGATGACGGGCACCTGATCGGGGTGGATCGCCATCTTTCCCGTAAAGCCGTCACGCTCGGCTTCGGCGCATTCCGCGCCGAAGGCTGCCATGTCGCGAAAATTCGGGAAAACGGTGTCGATCGCCGCGACTTCCGCGGCGCCGGCCGCCAGGATGGTCGTCAGGCGGGCGTGGCGGAACACGTCGGTGTAGCGGCCGTGCCCGTCGCGGGCTGAGCGAGCGCCGATCGCCGCCGAGAGGTCTTCCGCGCCCCAGGTGAGGCCGGCGAGCCGCGCGCTCGCGCCGGCATAAGTCGCCGCGGCAAGCACGCCAGCCGGGGTTTCGGTGATGATCGGCAGGATCTTGATGGAGCCGTCGGGCAGGCCGTTCTCCGCCTCGCGAACCCTGAGCTTTGCCGAGAGCTGCTGGACGTCCTGCCCGCTGTTGGACTTGGGCAGCATGATGCCGTCCGGTCGCGCCGGGATGAGCGCGCCAAGATCATCATCCGTCAGTGCGCTCGCCAGATCGTTGACCCTGATATAGATCGCCGAGCCGGTTTGCCCCCGGCGTTCGGCGACAAAGCGCGCCGCGACCTCTCGCGCCGTTGCCTTGTTGTGCGGGGCCACGGAGTCCTCGAGATCGATGATCACCACATCGGCGTCGGCGCCAAATCCCTTTTCCAGCTTGCGCTCGGAATCACCGGGGACAAACAGCAGCGAGCGCATCAGGTGGTCTTCTTCAGCATCATCGCCTGCCTGGCGCATTTGGCGACCAGATCACCATGCTGATTATAGGCGCGGTGTTCGAATTCGACGATGCCGCGATCGGGCTTCGACTTGGACTCGCGTACCGAGACGACCGTTGTCTCGACGCGGATGGTGTCGCCGTGGAAGACCGGATGCGGAAACACCGTTTCCTTCATACCGAGATTGGCGACCGTCGTGCCCACCGTGATATCGTTGACCGAGATGCCGATCATCAGACCGAGCGTGAACAGCGAGTTGACCAGCGGCTTGCCCCATTCGCTTTTCGCAGCGAAATCGAAGTCGATATGCAACGGTTGCGGGTTCAACGTCATCACCGAAAACAGCATGTTGTCGCTCTCGGTCACGGTCTTGCGCAGCGTGTGCTGGAAGACGTGGCCGACGACAAACTCCTCGAGGTATAGTCCGGCCATTCTCCGTCTCCTGCGCTGTCTGACGGTTGATAGGCGCTGCATCCGGCGCTCGCAAGCCAGTTAATGAACATGGTGAACGGTTCGTAAACCATTTCTGCCTACCGTCTGCACGGGGCTGGGAAACCTTCCGGCAAGGGGGCGTTGGCAGGCGGCATGGTTGTTGTTTCGCATTTCCTGAAATGGATCTACACGGCCAGGGTGTCGGAGCGCGCCGCGGCGGCCAATGCGTTGGCCCGGGCCTATGTCAATTCCGAATTGCCGTTCGAGGACCGCTGCGCCGCCGAAGCGGCGCTGACGCTGCTGCTCGACGATGCCTCGTCGAAAGTGCGGCTGAAAATGGCCGAAGCGCTTTCGATGAGCCACCACGCGCCGCTGCAGATCATCAGTGCGCTGGCGTCCGACCAGCCGGAGGTGGCCGGCGTCGTGCTGGCGCGCTCACCGCTGCTCACCGACGCCGATCTGATCAACCGCGTCGCGGCGAGCCCGAAGGCAACGCAGAAGCTGATTGCCGACCGTCCCCTCGTCTCGATGGCGCTGGCGGCGGCCATTGCCGAGATCGGCGAGGCGGAAGCTTGCGCTGTCCTGCTTGCCAACAGCGGTGCCGACATCGCTTCGCTGAGCTTCCGCCGCATGGCCGAACGCCACGGGCATCTCCCGCAGGTGCGAGAAGCGCTGATATCGGATGCCCGCCTGCCTGCCGACTGCCGGCACATGCTGCTCGTCAAGCTCGGCGAGACATTGAAGACGTCGCCGCTGGTCATGGCCCTGATGGGCGCCGCGCGTGCCGACCGCGTCATGCGCGATGCCTGCGTCAAGGCCTCGGTGACGCTGATCGAGGGCACGCGGCAGGAAGAGCACGCGGCGCTGATCGAGCACCTCAGGCTGCGCGGCGATCTCACGGCGAGCTTCCTCATCCGCACCATCGCGCATGGCAAAGTCGATTTCTTCGGTTCCACGCTGGTCGCGCTCGGCCAGCAGTCCGAGCAGCGGGTGAGAGCGCTGCTGGCAGGCGGGCATGATGTGGCTTTGCAAGCGTTGTTCCGTAGCGCCGGCCTCGCCGTCTGCACGCATGCGATCATCCTGCGTGCGCTGAAAATCTGGCGGGAGGTCGCCAATGGCAGGCGCATTGCCGGCGTGCAGGAAGTCAGCTGGCTCATGCTCAAGGAATTGGGCGGGCAATCCGCGGAAGGCGATCTTGCCGCCCTGGTCAAGTCGATCCATCTCGACGCGCTGCGCGAGAACGCACGCGGCCATGCGCTGGCGATCGCGGCGGCTTAGGGCGGTTCAGATGGAATCGCTGACCCCGCTCTAATTCTTTTTTCTGCGCAATTCAGGAAAACCGCTGCGCACTTTTCCTGAATTGCTCTAGCCTCGGTCTTTCGCGAAGAAATCGGGAAAATCCTCGATCGCGGCGGCGATGATGCGCAGCGAGGCTGCGATCTGCAGCATTTCACCGGCGCTGCTTCGCTGTGTGATCATGGCCGCATACTGTCTGGCGACGGTCACGGTTGAAGTCTGCGGCTCGCCTGGCCGCCGGAACAACAGCTCGCGCGCCAGTCCGCGCAGAAAATTCGAGATCGAGAGGGTCGTTTCGGCTGCCAAGGTGGAACTTTGCAGCGCGTGACGCAGGCGCAGGATTTCGACGCCAACGGTGACACCGGCTATGCTGCCGTCCAGAACCGCATCGCCTTTTTTTCCAATGCGCTGCGTCTGCGACATCAGTTGATTCACCCGATCATAGGCGAGACTCTCGAAAGCGGTGCGTCTTGGCACGCGCTCATGCAAGCAGAGGCGCGCCAGGTCTTCGCGCATCACACGCACGATGCGGTTGACGAAGATCCACGGATCGGAGGGCAACACAACGATGAAAACACCGATTGCCAGCAGGATGCCAACCAGGATCGATGCGCAACCCGCCAGGAAAGGCCCGGGATCATAGGTCATCGCCTGATGCGGGCTGAGGAAAGCCAGGAAGTTGATGGCAAAGGCCGTCGCCACGCCAACATAGCGCGGATTGGCCATCGCCAGCGCGGCAGGCACCAGGATCGGCACGACGAAGATCATGAACCAGCCGAAGCCGGGCAAAGCGGGCAAGGCGATCTGACCGACAAGGAAGGCAAAGGGCAGGGCCAGCAAGGTGCCCTTGAAAAAGCCCCAGGCCACTTGCACCGGATCGGGGCGGGCGGCGAACAGGCTGGAGACGACGGAGACCAGGATGACCGTGCCCGCGGCTTCCGACCATTTCGTCGTCAGCCAGAAGGCCGCGACCAGCAAGGTGGCGAGTGCCGCGCGCACAGCGTTGCGCGAGGCCGCATGGTAGTCGCGGTGTACCACCAGCGCCGGCTGCTTGCGCACACGGGCGGCGCGCGGGGCTGGCGCACGCAACGCGTCGAGGCCGCGCAGCACCTGCTTCAAGGCTTCCGCGAAATCGGCGGCGATGGTCAGGCGAGTGATGGTGCCGAGCCTCTCATCACCTTGCCCATCCGGCATGTCCGGCATCTGCCGTGCCTTGGCGGCGATGGTATCGAGCCGCACCACCCACGGCGTGGTGTCCTCGAGAGCGCCTGGTTTGCCTGCGAGTTCCCTGACCAGGGTATGCAGGTCGGCGCGCACGGGAATGAGCGCCGCGTTCTTTGGCGCGGCATGGGCATGCAGTGCGCGCGCGGCCGACAGAGCGGACAGAAGCTGGCCGATGGTGCGCCGGACCGGATGCGCGCGGGTCGCCAGGCTCGGCGCCTCCAGCCTTGCATAGACGCGCATTTCACCAAGTATCTCCGCTTCGGCGATCAGCTTTCGGTGAAGATCGGCCAAGACCGCGCTGTCGCGGCCGGAAAATGCACCGCCCGCATAAATGGCAAGGTCGAGAATGGAGCGCTTCAGCCTTTCGATGATGGCATCGCCCGCCAGCTTCGGCAGGATCAGCCGGCTGGTCACGCCGGCGCAGACTATGCCCAGCACGATTTCAGCGCAGCGTGCGACCGCCAGATCGACCACGAGATGGGGTTGGCCGAAAGCCGGCAGGCCAATGATCATCGCGGTGTAGCCGGCAAGCGCCGCGCCATAGGCCTCGGGATTGCGCAGCAGCGACGAGACGAAGGTGCTGATGCCGATCCAGACGGCAAGCACGGTCACCAGCAGCCACGGATTGGAGCCGAAGACCGTGGTGATGGCGATTGCCGCTAATCCGCCCGCCAATGTGCCGAGCAGGCGGTAGAAGCCTTTGGCCAGCACCATGCCCGCGACCGGCTGGGCAACGATGAACACCGTCATCATCGCCCACTGCGGATGGTCGAGCTTGAGGGCGTAGGCGGCCAGCAGCGCGATCAGGCCGGCCGAAACGGTTCTAAGGGCGAAGATCCAGTCCGAGCGCGTGGGTCGCGTCAGGTCGGCGAACCGTGTCCCGAGATAATCTTTCAGCCGCGCCCCGATCACATGTTCGACTCCGTACCCGCACGGACAAGGTAGAGCAGGGGGCGCTCAGATATCCAGCACTTCCGTTTCGGCGAATTCGGCACGTTCCTGGATGAAGCGGAAGCGAGCCTCCGGCTTGGTGCCCATCAGCGCGTCGACCGCGTCCTTGGTCGCCGCCTCGGCATCGATCACATCGACCCGCAGAAGCGTGCGCTTCCTCGGATCCATGGTGGTCTCCTTGAGCTGCGAGGCCATCATTTCACCCAGGCCCTTGAAACGGCCGAGCTCGACCTTGCCGCGTCCGGTGAATTCAGTGCGCAGGAGCTCGTCCTTGTGCGCGTCGTTGCGGGCATAGGCCACCTTGCCACCTTGCCTGATCGAGTAAAGCGGCGGCACCGCCAGATAGAGGTGACCGCCACGCACCAGCGCCGGCATCTCCTGATAGAAGAAGGTGATCAGCAGAGAGGCGATGTGGGCGCCGTCGACGTCGGCGTCGGTCATGATGATGACGCGGTCGTAGCGCAAATCCTCGTCGCGATACTTGGAGCGCGTGCCGCAGCCGAGCGCTTGGATCAGGTCCGATATCTGCTGGTTGGCGGCCAGCTTGTCATTGCCGGCGCTGGCGACGTTGAGGATCTTGCCGCGCAACGGCAGCACTGCCTGGCTGGCCCGGTCGCGCGCCTGCTTGGCCGAGCCACCGGCGGAATCGCCTTCGACGATGAAGAGTTCCGCACCGGCGGCGGCGTTCTGCGTGCAGTCGGCGAGTTTGCCCGGCAGCCGCAGCTTGCGCACCGCGCTCTTGCGCGACACTTCCTTTTCCTGGCGGCGGCGTACGCGCTCGTCGGCGCGAGCGATCACCCATTCGAGCAGCTTCGAGGCTTCCTGCGGATTGTCGGCCAGCCAATGGTCGAAGGGATCGCGGATCGCGGTCTCGACGATCCGGATCGCCTCGATCGTCGCCAGCCTGTCCTTGGTCTGGCCAACGAATTCCGGTTCGCGGATGAACACCGAAAGCATGCCCGCCGCCGAGATCATCACGTCTTCCGAGGTGACGATCGAGGCGCGTTTGTTACCGACAAGATCGGCATAGGCGCGCAGGCCGCGCGTCAGCACGTTACGGAAGCCGGCCTCGTGGGTGCCGCCTTCGCCGGTCGGGATGGTGTTGCAGTAGGAATTGATGAAGCCGTCGCCGCCGAACCAGGTCACCGCCCATTCGAGCGAGCCATGGCCTCCTTGCCTGTCGCTCTTGCCAGAGAAGATTTCCCGCGTCACCTGAAATTCGTCGCCGAGCGACGCCTTGAGGTAGTCCTTGAGGCCGCCAGGGAAATGGAATTCCGCCTTGGCCGGCGTCTGATCCTTTTCCTTGATCAGCGAGGGGTCACAGGTCCAGCGGATCTCTACACCGCCAAACAAATAGGCTTTCGAACGCGTCATGCGGTAGAGCCGCGCCGGTTCGAACGCCGCGCCCTTGCCGAAGATCTGCTCGTCGGGATGGAAGCGGATCCTGGTGCCGCGCCGGTTGTGCACTTCACCGAGATGCTCAAGGCCACTCACCGGAATGCCGCGCGAAAAGCGCTGGCGGTAGAGCTGCCGGCCACGCGCGACCTCGACCTCGAGATGGTCCGACAGCGCGTTGACGACGGAAACGCCGACGCCATGCAGGCCGCCTGACGTCTCATAGACCTTCGAGTCGAACTTGCCGCCCGAATGCAGCGTCGTCATGATCACTTCGAGCGCGGGCTTCTTGTATTTCGGGTGCGGGTCGACCGGGATGCCGCGGCCATTGTCGGTGACGGTGAGAAAGCCATCGGCCGAGAGTTCGACATCGATGAAGGTGGCGTGGCCGGCAACCGCCTCGTCCATTGAGTTGTCGATGACTTCGGCGAACAGGTGGTGCATGGCCTTGTCGTCGGTGCCGCCAATATACATGCCTGGCCGACGACGCACCGGCTCCAGACCTTCCAGCACCTCGATATCGGCGGCGCTGTAGCCCTCGCTGCCGTCCTTGGACGCCGCCGGGCGTTTTGCCGCCTGGACCAGCGGATCCGCCGGGCGCGCGGCCGCCCGAACCGGCTGCGGCTGCTTGTCCATATTGGCGAAGAGATCGTTGTTTTCGTCCATGCCTGCCATAGAGTCCGATGCTGCGAATCACCCGTCGATACTGCCACGCTTTTCAGCGCCAAGCGACGGAGGTTCCTGTTACGTTCGGGGGTCTAGCCCCTCTTATCCTAAAACCATTCGATAACCAAGCGGCCGGAAATAGATCAAATGCGGCCGTGCGGGATACCTGATTCTTTAACAATGCCGCCTAGCGTGAGCCCAACATAACAAGAAACTGCGGGCATCAGGGGTTTCGGCGTGAAGGGCAAGGCCATAACGATGATCGGCATCGCCGCCGTTTTCGGCGCGATCTCGATCTTTGCCGCGGATTTCTGGGTAAAGAGCCAGGCCAAGGCCGATGTCGGGGAAAAGACGGCGTCGATCGCCACTCCAGCGCCGCCCAGGATCGAATTCAAGACCATCGTCGTGGCGAACGCGCCGTTGCGTTACGGCATGGAGATCGACCGCGCCAAGCTCAGCGAAATTCCGTGGCCGCAGGATTCCCTGCCGCAGGGCGCCTTTGCCACCGTCGACGGATTGCTCGGCGAAGGCGGCCGCGTGGTGCTGTCACCGATCGAGGTCAACGAGCCGGTGCTGCTGGCCAAGCTGTCGGGACCAAACGGCCGTGCGACGCTCTCCAACATGCTTGCGCCCGGAATGCGGGCGGTCACCATCCGGACCGACGAGATCGCCGGCGTCGGTGGCTTCGTCACGCCGGGCGACCGGGTCGATGTCGTGCTGACACGCGATGCCGGCGCAATCCAGGAAGTGGCCAAGAATGCCCAAGGGGCTGCAGGTTCGACCGTCACCTCCGAAATCGTCGTCGCCGATGCCAAGGTGCTCAGCGTCGGCCAGGGCGCCGACGAGCGTCAGACGACGCCGCAGGTGGCCAATTCCGTGACCATCCAGGTGACGACCGATGGCGCGCAGAAAGTGGCGCTTGCCCGCACCGTCGGCACGTTGTCGCTGTCGCTGCGGTCGGCCAGCGAAGGCGGTGACGGCAATGGCGGCGTCACCACCATTTCCTCCTTCGGCGGATCGGTGGCGTCCAAGACCGAGGCGGCGGCCGGCTCGCTGTTCGACGCGGTGGCCAAGGAGCCTGAGAAGCCGACATTCAAGACGGTCATCGTGACACGCGGCACACAGGCCGAGGAATATCAGGTTCCTTCGCGGGACCAGAAATAAAGGCCGGTGGGGACCGGACGAGACGGGACAATGTTGATGCGTACGCTATATCGAATGACGGCTCGGCGGCACTTCGTGCGCGCCTTGGCGATGGTCGCCTCGCTGGCCGCGAGCGGAGTGCTCGCTTTACCCGGCGCCGCCAGGGCGGACAACGATGTCGTCTACGTCTCGTCGACCAGGAATGCATCGATCAAGGTCGCCAAGGGCAAGCCCAAGACGATCATGACGAGTGCTGCCTTCTACCAGATCGTTATCGGCGATCCGGAGATCGCCAACGTCAATCCACTGACCGACAAGTCTTTCTATGTGCTCGGCAACAATCTCGGCACCACCGGTATCGCGCTGTTCGACGACAAGAAGCAGCTGGTCGGCACCATCGACATCGAGGTGACGCTCGACACCGACCAGCTGGCGAGCACGATCCGCGCCAGCGTGCCGGATGCCAAGATCAAGGTCGGCTCGGCCAATGGCCGTGTCGTGCTGTCGGGCGAGGCGGATGACGCGGTCGCCGCCGAAAAGGCAAACAAGATCGCCACCCGCTTCTCCGGCAAGGAAGAAGTGATCAATTCGGTCAACATCTCATCGTCGCAGCAGGTCCAGCTCAACGTCCGCTTCGTCGAGATCAACCGCCAGGCAGGTCAGGATCTCGGCGCCAAATACAGCGCCAACTTTGCCTACGGCTTTGGTGGACGCGATGTTTCGCTTGACCCCGGGGCGGTGCCGGCGGCAGGAACCGGTGAAGCCATCGGCCGGCTGCTGTCCAACGGCGTCTCGATCGACATCGCCATCAAGGCCCTGGAAGAGCGCGGCCTTGCCCGACGCCTCGCGGAACCAAACCTTATTGCCCGGTCCGGCGAGACGGCGAGCTTCCTGGCCGGCGGCGAATTTCCGATCCCGGTTTCGGAGGACAATGGCAAGATCTCGGTCAGCTACAAGAAATATGGCGTCAGCCTCGACTTCACGCCGACCGTGCTCAAGGACGGGCTCGTGAGCCTCGACATCGCGCCGGAAGTATCCTCCATCGATGCGTCGGCCTCCTACAATATCGGCAACATTTCGGTGCCCGGTTTCATCGTTCGCCGCGCCAAGACGTCGGTCGACCTGAAGAACGGCCAGAGCTTCATGATCGCGGGACTGCTGCAGTCGCAGAACGACATCACCACCTCGCGCATTCCAGGCCTCGGCAAGATGCCGGTGCTCGGACCGCTGTTCTCGTCTAAATCGTATCAGCGGCGCGAGACAGACCTCGTCATCATCGTCACGCCCTACCTGGTCAAGCCCGTCGATCCGTCGAAGAAGATGGCCGGGCCGACGGACGGCACTCAACCGGCCAGCAACGTCGACTACTTTCTCAACAACACCGAGGAGGTGAAGGGGGCGAACAACGGCCGTGCGCTGGCGTTGGCCGATGGCAGCGCCGCGCGGACGGCCACCACGGTCGGTCATTTCCTCGACCTGCCGAAGGATTGAAGCGATGCGTGTGATCCTGAGAGCAAGCATCGCGTTGCTTCTTGCCGGTATCGCCGCCGGCTGCACCAGCGACGACTATGTGCGCAGCGAAGGTCCGACGACAGGCGCCGGCGAAGCGCAGGCCGCCAACACGGTCATGCAGATGGTCGATCCGTGGAAGTACGGTGTCCAGAACACCAGACTCCTCGTGCCGGCCAAGCGCGGTGATGCCGCCCCCGTCACATCCGATCAGGCGGCTGGCGCGAAGACGGCGCAGACAAGCACAAGTGACTGATTCAGGCGGGCAACTGATTCAGGCGGGCAACTGATCCAGGCGGGGATCGACTTCACAGGCGGCGAGAATGGCAAACGGCATCAAGACCAAGAAGATCCTGCTCGTATCGACGGACAGCACCTTCGTGCAGGACACACGCACCGCATTCGCCGCCTCCGAGGTCATCCAGCTCTCGACGGTGGAAAAGAATGTCACCGAATTGCGCGGCGAGATCCAGGAAACCGACTTCGGCGCCATCATCGTCGATATGGACGCGGCGAAGCTGGAGGAGATCGAATCGCTGCAGCGCGTCATGCGCAGGCTGGAGGGCAAGGCCCCGGTGGTCGTCGTCACCCAGGAGTTCAACGCCGCCGCCGTCCGCATCCTGGTGCAGCTCAAGGTCGCGGACTTTCTCGTCAAGCCGATCACCACGGCCGACCTGGTGCGATCGGTCGTGCGGGCACTGCAAGGGCCGGGGCGCGAGGAAAACACCGAGTCGCAGATCTACACCTTTATGCCGGCCGCGGGCGGTGTCGGCACCACGACGTTGGCGCTGCAGACGGCATTCCAGCTGCATCACTCGGTGACGCGCGGCGCCTCGACCTGCGTGGTCGACCTCAATTTCCAGCAGGGCGCCTGCGCGGAATATCTCGACCTCGAGCCGCGTTTCGACATCACCGAGATCGAGAACCAGCCCGAACGCCTCGACCGGCAACTCCTCGACGTGATGCTCTCGAAACATGCCAGCGGACTTTGCGTGCTGGCGGCGCCGACGCACCCATCGGAGATGCGTTCCTTCAAGACCGATGTCGTGGTGCGCATGCTGGACCTCGTTTCGGCCTATTTCGACAATGTCGTCATTGACATGCCGCGCACCTGGTTTCCGTGGACGGAAACGGTGCTGCTCGGCTCCAACAAGCTCTACATCGTCGCCGAAATGACGGTGCCGTGCCTGCGCCACACGCAAAGGCTGATCCAGGCCGTCTACGAGACCGCCGGCAAGGAGGTGAAGCCCAACGTCATCGTCAATCGCTTCGAGCAGAAGATGTTCGACAATGGCATCAAGCAGGCGGATGTCCAGGAAATCCTCGGCGAGCATTTCGTCGGCGGCATCGCCAACAACTACCGGCTGGTGCGCGAGGCGGTCGACCGTGGCGTGCCGTTGCACGAGATCGACGCCAATGCCAACGTGGTCAATGATTTGAAGAAGATCATCCTGCCGGAGGAGGCAGTCGCGACCGCCAGCAAGTCGAAGTCGCTCTTCGGTCTCGGCAGGGGCCTTTTGAAGAGGAGGGCCGGATGACCAGCCGTTTTTCCACCCTGCAGAACCGCGATGCGCGGCCGCAGCGTTCGTCCGAAACAACGCCGGTCGCGCATCACGCGGTGGTGATCCCGACAAGCCGAAAAGCTTTACCGGTAAAACCCGAGGTCGCCCCGGCAAAGAACGCCAACAGGGTGCTCGATGCCCGCATACGCATTCATCGGATGCTGCTCGAGGAAATCAACCTTGTCGCCCTGGAGCGCTTGCCGAAGGAGGAAATGCGGCGGCAGGTGCATGATTTCGTGTCGGAAAAAACCCGCCAGGAGCGGATGGCGATCAACACCGCCGAACTTGACGCGCTGGTGGACGACATCGTCGACGAGATGGTTGGCCTGGGCCCGCTGGAGCCGCTGCTCAAGGATCCCGACATCAACGACATCCTGATCAACGGCCACCAGAACTGTTTCGTCGAGAAGAAGGGCAAGCTGCAGCAGGTGCACATTCCGTTCAAGGATGAGGCGCATCTGCTTAGAATCATTAACAAGATCGTCGCGGCCGTCGGCCGGCGCGTCGATGAATCGCAGCCGATGGTCGATGCTCGCATGCTGGATGGGTCGCGTTTCAACGCTGCCATCCGCCCGGTTGGCGTCGACGGGCCGCTGGTGTCGATCCGCAAATTCTCCAAGAACAAGCTTGGCCTGCACAAGCTGGTCGAATTCGGCGCCATCACACAGAACATGGCCGAAGTGCTGGCCGCGGCGGTCCATGCCCGCAAGACGACGATCATTTCCGGCGGCACCGGCACCGGCAAGACAACGATGCTCAATGCACTGTCGGCCTTCATCCCGGAAGACGAGCGGCTGATCACCATCGAGGATGCCGCCGAGCTTCAGCTGCAGCAGCCGCATGTCGCTCGCATGGAGACGCGACCTGCCAACATCGAGGGCCATGGCGAACTGAAGCAACGCGATCTCGTCAAAAACGCGCTGCGCATGCGTCCTGACCGCGTCATCCTCGGCGAGTGCCGCGGCGAGGAGGCGTTCGACATGTTGCAGGCGATGAACACCGGCCATGAAGGATCGATGGCGACCATCCATGCCAACACGCCGCGCGATGCCATTTCGCGCCTCGAACAGATGCTGGGCATGACCGGCATGCCGATGACGGTCCAGTCGATCCGCAGTCAGATCGCCAGCGCCATCGATATCATCGTGCAGTTGACCCGGCTTTCCGACGGCAAGCGCAAGGTGACAAGCGTTGCGGAAGTGACCGGCATGGAAGGCGACGTCATCCAGATGCAGGAGATCTTCCGCTTCGTGCGCACCGGCATGGATGCCGACGGCGGAATTCTCGGCTATTTCGAAGCGACCGGCATCCGGCCGCGCTTCCTCGAGGACCTGCGCGCCATGGGCATCGAATTTCCCGGGCGCTATTTCGAACCCGGCCGGCCGCAGGAGTAGCCAGGTGTTCGACGGATTCAGCGCGATCTACGTCGTCTATGCCGGAGCCGCACTGACCGGCATCCTGATCGCCGAGGCCTGTTATCTTCTTTACGCTGGCCGCAGCGACAAGCGCGCCGCCATCAACCGGCGCATGAAGCTGCAGGAAAACAAGATCAGCCAGGAACAGGTGCTGATCCAGCTGCGCAAGGAGCGCGGCCTCGATGCCGGCACGTCGCTGTTCTCGCCGGACCGATTCCGTGCCCTGCGCACACAGTCGGGCATGATTATGCCGCTGTCGAAATTCCTGACGATCACCTGCGGCGTGGCGATGGCCGCGGCCCTGGTCGCCATCTGGTATGGGTTGCCGCCGCTCATGGGGCTCATCCTGTTCTTCGTGCTGGCGCCTCTGCTGCCGGTGGTCGCGATGCGCTTCATGCGTAAACGGCGGCACAAACGTTTCGGCATGCAGCTGCCGGAGGCGCTGGAGCTGATCACGCGTGGCCTCAAGGCCGGCCATCCGGTGCCGGTGGCCATCGCCATGGTGTCGCGCGAGATGCCCGATCCGATCGGCACCGAGTTCGGTGTCGTTGCCGATGAGGTGACCTACGGCTCCGATCTGGTTTCGGCGTTGAACAACCTGTTCGATCGCGTGGGGCACGAAGACCTGCCGCTGTTCGTCACCGCCGTCTCGATCCAGTCCAGTTCGGGCGGCAATCTGCGTGAAATCCTCGACGGCCTGTCGTTGACAATACGCGAGCGCGGCAAGCTGCGACGCAAGGTGCGCGCCATTTCGACCGAAGGCCGCCTGTCCGCCTACATCCTGACGGCGATACCGGCGCTTTTGTTTGCCGCCATCATGGCGTTGATGCCGGGGTTCTACAGGGACGTCTGGGGGGTGCCGAAAACCTGGTACATGCTTGGCGGGTCGGTTACCTGGCTGATGCTGGGCAATCTGATTATGTTCAAGATGTCGAATTTCAGGTTCTGACATGCGCGGTTTCATCGAATTCCTGGCCTCGCTTGCGCCGACCTCCTTGATCCCGGTGGCCGTTGCGCTTCTGGCCGTGGGTGTTGTCGCGGTCGCCTGGCCGATGGTGGTTGCCAAGGGTGATCGCAATGACGTGAAGCGCCGCCTCAAGGTTGACGACAGTCGCGCGGCCGCGAAGCCCGAGCCGGTGCAGAAGAAGAACGCCGGCGTCGTGCGCGAGAAGGCGGTGAAACGGGCACAGGAATTCTACGCCAAGAGCGATCCGGAAAATGTTGCCCGGCTGCGCATGAAGCTGATCCAGGCGGGCTACATGGAGCCGCGCGCCGTCGGCATGTTCTTCCTCATTCGCTTCGCGGCACTGGTGGGTGCCGCGACGGGAGCCTTTGTGATCAACCGCTGGATGGCCAGCGCCGACGCGACGATGGCCAGCCGCTGGGCGTTCGTCATCCTGACGGGCGTGGCCGGCTACTTCCTGCCCGGCCTGGTGCTGAGCCAGAAAGTGCGGGAGAAGATGCGCGAATACCGCAACGGCTTTCCTGACTTCATGGACCTGTTGATCGTCTGCTCGGATGCGGGCATGAGCATGGAGGCGGGCGTCGAGCGCGTTTCGAAGGAACTCGCCAAGACCTATCCCGCGCTCAGCCAGAATCTGCAGCTGGTGTCGCTGGAATTGAGGGCCGGCCGCAGCCTCGACGACGCGCTGAAGGCGCTCGCCGATCGCCTCAGCCTGGACGAGGTGCGTTCTTTCGCGACGCTGCTGCAGCAGTCGAAGGAACTCGGCACCAGCCTGTCGGGAGCGCTTCGGGTCTTCTCCGACGAAATGCGTCATAAGCGCATGTCGCTGGCTGAGGAGAAGGCACATGCCTTGCCGGCCAAGATGTCGGTGCCGGTCACGGTGTGCATTCTGCCGGTGGTGCTGATGATCGCGATCATTCCGATCATCGTCAAATTGACGGGCGGGCACTATTAGATGTGTCGGCTTGAGTTCAGGTCGGCCTGAACTCAATCCAGCGTGTCCGCGGAGCAATCCACAAGCATGGCGTTCGCGATCAAGGCCAAAATTGCCAACCCCGGCGCGACGACATTCGCCTTCGCCGCGCGAAAGACGATGTATGGCGGCAAGCATGTCGCCGAGGGCGATGCGATTTTCCTATTCGCCGGCGAGAATGAGGCGGCCAGGGCCTTGTCGCGCGCGGCATCGTCACATCCGTCGAAGCGGTCGCGCCAAAGCCCGGCATTGCCCGGCAGACGCCGCGCGTAAGCCTGGCCATCGAACGAATCGCGCAGGCGAAGCGACCGCTGGGCCGAGCCGAACTCAAACGTCTCACCAACTGGAATGACGGTCAGCCGGGTTGCCACCGTCCCGTTGTTTGGCCGGCACCTGGTGGTGGTTAATGGCCGGTTTTTCGGAGACCGAATCTTAGCTGCATTTCGGCACCGAAGCTTAACCGCTGTGCTGTAGTGTCCTTGCTGAAGAACGACCCGACAAATCGGGCGACGGGGCAGGGCATGCGTCAGGGAAATTTTGCGGCGGCGGCCACCATGGCGGTCGTCCTTATGATCACCGGGTGTACGACGAACAACAACGTCGACACGACCAAGACTACGGCCATTCAGCCCGCGGCAAAAAACATCGACACCTCCGATCTGGCACAGGGCAAAGCGCAGTTTCGCGACGCCAATTATGGTCTGGCCGAACAGCATTTCCGCAAGGCCGTCGAATTGAAGGCCGACAGTGCGGAGGCCTGGATGGGGCTTGCCGCATCCTATGACGAGCTCGGCCGCTTCGACTTCGCCGACCGCGCCTACGACCAGCTCCTGAAAGTCGCCGGCCGCCGGCCGCAGATCGTCAACAATATGGGCTATTCGCAACTATTGCGCGGCAACAAGAAGAAAGCCAGGGCGCTGCTGCTCGAGGCCAAGGCCGGCATGGCCGATCCGACGGTTGTCAACGCAAATCTCGCCTTGCTGAACAAGGGCTGATGGGCAAGGCCGAGCCGGTCAAGCCGGCCTTGCGTTCGGCTTAGGCCGAGAGACTACTATTCGGCCGCACCCAGATAGTCCGACAGCGGCGGGCAGGAGCAGACGAGATTGCGGTCGCCCGCGACATTGTCGATGCGCGACACCGGCGGCCAGTATTTTGCGGCGGTATCCACGTTGCCCGCGGGATAGACCGCCTCCAGCCGCGAATAGGGATGGGTCCACGTGCCGGCCAGCGCCTCGGCGGCAGTGTGCGGCGCGTTGACCAGCGGGTTGTCGGCCAAGGGCCATTCGCCCTTTGCTACCTTCGCCGCTTCGCCGGCGATCGCGATCAAGGCCTCGCAGAAGCGATCGAGTTCACCTTTCGGCTCGGATTCCGTCGGCTCGACCATCAGCGTGCCGGCGACCGGGAACGACATGGTCGGTGCATGGAAGCCATAGTCGATCAGCCGTTTGGCGATGTCATCGACGCTGATGCCCGCGCTCTCCTTGAGCACGCGGGTGTCGAGGATGCATTCATGAGCGATACGATCGCTCCTGCCCTTGTAAAGAAGCGGGAAGTACGACGCGAGCCGCGTCGCCACATAATTGGCCGAGATTATGGCGGTCTCCGTCGCCTGCCTGAGACCGGAAGCGCCCATCATGCGGATGTACATCCAGGTGATCGGCAGGATGGAAGCACTGCCGAACGGTGCGGCCGACACGGCATGGCCTGAGCCTTCGGTAATATGGCCCGGCAGATAGGGTTTCAGATGCGCCTTGACGCCGATCGGGCCGACGCCGGGACCGCCGCCGCCATGCGGGATGCAGAACGTCTTGTGCAGGTTCATGTGGCAGACGTCGGCGCCGATGTCGCCGGGGCGGGCGAGGCCGACCAGGGCGTTGAGGTTGGCTCCATCGAAATAGACCTGGGCACCATGCTCGTGGATAAGGGCGCAGAGGTGGCGCGCGCCTTCCTCGTAGACGCCATGCGTCGAGGGATAGGTGAACATCAGCGCCGCGAGATTCCTGGAATGCTCGTTGGCCTTGGCCCTGAGATCGTCCATGTCGATATTGCCGTCCTCGGTGCAGCGCACCACGACAACGCTCATGCCCGCCATCGCCGCGCTGGCAGGATTGGTGCCATGCGCGGAGGACGGGATCAGGCAGACCGTGCGATGGCCTTCGCCACGCGAGCGGTGATAGGCGCGGATGGCCAGCAGCCCGGCATATTCGCCTTGGCTGCCGGCATTGGGCTGCAGGCTTACCGCGTCGAAGCCGGTGATCTCCGACAGCCAGTTCTCAAGATCGCCGACCATGGCGCGATAGCCCGCCGAATGGCTGGCCGGCGCGAAAGGGTGCAAATTGGCGACGCTTGGCCAGCTCACCGGCATCATCTCGGCCGCGGCATTGAGCTTCATGGTGCAGGAGCCGAGCGGGATCATGGCGCGATCGAGCGCAAGATCCTTGTCGGCCAACCGGCGCAGAAAGCGCATCATTTCGGTTTCCGAATGATTTTCGTGGAACACCGGCTGGGTGAGAAACTCCTTGCCGCGTCCTTTTCCAGGCATGCTGCCGTCGACAGCGCCGGCTGCCTTGGCGCCGAACAGCGCGGCGATCGCCTCCAGATCGGCTTCGGTCGAGGTTTCGTCGAAGTTGATGCCGACATGGTCGGCGTCGATGACGCGCAGCAGCCGGCCGGTTTCTTCGGCGGCCGTGGCGATCGCTTTCGCCTTGCCCTTCATCTCAACCGTCACCGTGTCGAAGCGGCTTGTGCCGAGCACGGGCAGGCCAGCGGCCTTCAGGCCCGCTGCAAGGCGGTTGGCGAGCCCATGGATGCGGCCGGCAATCGCCTGCAGCCCGGCGGGGCCGTGCCAGATCGCGTAGGCGGTCGCCATGTTGGCGAGCAGTGCCTGTGCGGTGCAGATGTTGGACGTCGCCTTGTCGCGGCGGATGTGCTGTTCGCGTGTCTGCAAGGCAAGCCGATAGCCGGGCCGGCCCTTGCTGTCGGTCGACTGGCCGACGAGGCGGCCGGGCATCAGCCGCGTCAGTCTGTCGGAAACGGCGCAGTAGGCGGCATGGGGGCCGCCAAAGCCCATCGGCACACCAAAGCGCTGCATGGGGCCGACGGCAATGTCGGCGCCGAGTTTCGCCGGCGCGTCGGTGAGCGTCAGGCCAAGCGGATCGGCGATGAACACGACAACTGCGCCGGTCGCGCGGGCCTTCTCGATCGCGGCCTTATGGTCGCCATAGACGCCGAACGTATCCGGCCAGGAGACGAGCAGGGCGGCGGTGTTGTCGTCGATCGTCTCGCCGTCGACCTCGATGCCGAGCGGCTCGGCGCGCGTGCGCACAACATCCAGCGTCTGCGGATGCGGTGTGCCAGCAAGCGCCACCTTGGTGCGCTTGTCGCGATGGTGGCGCAAGGCAATACCGACGGCTTCGGCCACCGCCGTTGCCTCATCGAGCAGCGAGGCTGACGCGACCGGCAGGCCGGTCAGCTCGGTGACCAAGGTCTGGAAATTGAACAGCATCTCCAGCCGGCCCTGGCTGATCTCCGCCTGGTAAGGGGTATAGGCCGTGTACCAGGCCGGGTTCTCGAGCAGATTGCGCTGGATGACCGGCGGCACGTGGACGCCATGGTAGCCGGCGCCAATGAAGCTCTTCAGCACCGTGTTCCTGGCCATGGTCGCCGACAATTCGGCCAGCGCTTCGGCTTCGCTGGCCGGCGCGGGCAGGGCCAGCGGCTGGTCGAGGCGGATCGATCTTGGCACGGCCTGGCTGATCAGCGTTTCCACGGAAGGAACGCCGATGACGGCCAGCATGGCTCTGACGTCATTGATGCCGGGGCCGATATGGCGGGCGAAAAAGGGGGTAGGTGCTGCGGTCATTTTTATCGTCCTGCTATCAGCCGATATGGGCTTTGTAGGCGGTCTCGTCCATGAGGCCGGCAAGTTGGCTTTCATCGGCGAGCCTCATCTTCCACAGCCAGCCGGCGCCGGTGGCCGCCGAATTGACTAGCGACGGGTCGGACGACAGCGTGCCGTTGGCCTCGGTGATTTCGCCGTCGACCGGCGCGTACACGTCGGAGGCGGCCTTGACGGATTCGACCACGACCGCGGTATCGCCCTTGGCAAGCTTCCGGCCGGTCTCGGGCAGTTCGACGAAAACGAGGTCACCGAGCTGCTCCTGCGCGTAGTCGGTGATGCCGACGGTGGCGATGCCACCCTCGACGCTGAGCCATTCGTGATCGGCGGTGAAATAGGTCTTTGCCATGAGATTATCCTTTGCGGTAGCGATGAGGCGTGAAGGGCAGGGAACTGACGTCGACAGGGATTTTCGTGCCGCGCACGTCGGCGAAAATCCGTGTTCCGGGCTTTGCCAGCGGCGCCACGACATAGCCCATGGCGACCGGATGGCTGGCCGAGGGGCCGAAGCCGCCCGACGTCACATGGCCGGCAGGATGGCCGTCGGCGTCAAACAGCGCCGCGCCGGCGCGCACCGGCTGGCGTCCTTCCGGCTTCAGCCCGACGCGCTTTTGCGCCGGGCCGCGTTCCACGGCGGCGCGCAAGGCATCGGCGCCGATAAAGGCGCCGGAAGCCCTGATCTCCTTCGGAATAGCCCACATCAGCGCCGCCGCGGCGGGGTCTGTCTCCGGTGTGATGTCCTGGCCATGCAGGCAAAGTCCGGCTTCCAGCCGCAGGCTGTCGCGCGCGGCAAGACCGATCCAGAGCACGCGCTCATCTTCCAGCAGCTTCGCGACGAGGTCGCGCGCGTCGGGCTCCGGCAGGCCGATCTCGAAACCATCCTCGCCGGTATAGCCGGACCGGCTCATGAACCAGTTCTTCCTGGGTTCGACACCGTGCATGAACAGCAATGAGCCGGTTTCGATCCCGGCACGGGACAGCGCTGCCCAGGCCTCGGGCCCCTGGATGGCCAGGAAGACGCGGTCGAGCGGCTCGACCATGGCGTCGAAACCGGCTGCAAGTTCGCGCAGGTGCTTTTCGTCAGCGACGGCGTTGCCGGCATTGGCGACCACCATGAAGCGATCGGCGCCGAGCCGGGTAACGATCAGGTCGTCGAGAATGCCGCCGGCTTCGTTGAGGAAGAACGTCAGTTTGGATTGCGAAATTTCGAGCGCGCCGGCATCCAGCGGGCAGGCGCGGTCGAGCAGCGCAACGGCTTGCGGCCCACTGACCTCGAACAGTTTCATGTGCGAGATGTCGAAGAGACCCGCGTGCTCGCGGGTATGCAGATGTTCCTTCATGACGCCGGCCGGGTAGGTCAGCGGCATCGACCAGCCTGCAAAGGCGCCGAAGCGCGCGCCTGCGGCCGTGTGGATATCCTCAAGGGGGAGGTGTTTATCGTTGTCGCCCGTCATGTCGTCTCCAGAGTCGCACGCAATCGGCCGCGAATGGCGACCAGTCCGTGCCCCTCTGTCTGAAGCCTGAGAGACTCGCGCAGCCGGAACTCTGTCAGCGGCGCTTACACCTTCGGCGCGGGGGCAAGCCCCGACTTTCCAGAGTGTCTTTCCCGTCCACGGTTCTTTTGCCTGAGAGATTTCGGGCGATTTCCCCTTCGGCGGCAGCTCTCGCTGCTCTCTCCCGCAAACAGGTAGGACTCAAAGCCTGAGTCCTCGACGCGCCATCCATAGCCCGTCGGCGACACCTTGTCACCTCCCAGCGACATCTAAAGCGCGAAGCGCTGAACGGGTTTGGGCGATGCGCTTCGGGTATTTGTTCCGATGCGGCAAGCCTTCGCTAACCACACCGTTTGCCGGTTTTTCAAGACACTCCTGATATAGCAGGCTGATGTGAGGCGGATGGGGCGACGAATGGGCGGATCAATCATGAGCGCGCGGGTGGCGGGGCTGACATCAAAGATTAGCATTACTCCACAGGATGTCGTGATGCTGCGCCGCGACGTGTTCGCCGATGGTGTGGTCACGCGCGGCGAGGCCGAGGCCTTGTTCGCGCTCGACCAGACGGCGCGGGACAAATGCGCGGAGTGGGCGCCATTCTTTGTCGAGGCGGTGACCGATTACATCGTCCATCAGGAAAGGCCAGAGGGCTACATCTCGCAGGACAACGCCGACTGGCTGATCCGCACGATCTCGCGAGACGGCATGGTCGACAGCCGGACCGAACTCGAATTGCTGGTCCATGTGCTGGAAGAGGCGAAATCATCGCCGGACCGGCTTTGCGTTTATGCCCTGGAGCAGGTCGCCCACGCCGTTGTCGACGGCAAGGGGCCGCTGATGCTGGGCGGTGCGCTGGTCCCCGGACTGGTCGCCAAGGCGGAAGTCGACCTGCTGCGCCGCATCCTCTATGCCCATGGCGGTGACGGCAACATCGCCATTACCCGCGGCGAGGCCGAGGTGCTGTTCAGGATCAATGAACAGACCGCCCAAGCCAACAACGATCCTTCCTGGAACGAGTTGTTCGTCAAGGCAATCGCCAACTTCGTCATGTGCTCGGCCGGCTATGAAGCGCCGACTCGTGACGTGGCTTTGCGCCAGGAAACTTTCCTTGAGCATGCGGATGTGGAAATCGGCGGCTTCTTCAACCGCATGGTCTCCGGTGGCCTTGCCGGCATCATCGAGGCCTACCGGTCCCCGGATGACATCGAAGCCGAATGGGAGGCGAAGAACAGGGCAGCGGAGGCCTTGGCCCGGCGCGCCGAAACGATCGATGCCGGCGAAGCCAAATGGCTGGTCGAGCATATCGGGCTGAATCGGCCCCTTACGAAAACGAGCGCGCATTGCTGACCCTGATCAAGCATGCCTCGCCGGAGATTCATCCAGCTCTAAAGCCGCTGCTCGAAAAGGTTGCTTGAGTATTGGCTGTTAAGCCGTCGATGTCAGGCCACTATTCTCTCTCTGACTGTCAAATACCACCATACCAGTCGTAGCCATTGTCTTCCCAATAGCCGCCGCGGCCGCCCCCGACGCCGGCGAAACCGTCGACCAGTTCGATCCTGGAGAGATATTTCGGCATCTTGTAGCCAAGCTGGCGCTCGACGCGGACGCGCAGCGGCGCGCCATTCTCGACCGGCAAGGGTTTGCCATTCAGGCCGTAGGCAAGGATCGTCTGCGGATGGCGAGCGTCGATCAGATCAATCGTGCCGTAATATTTCACGTCGCCGGACAGGCCGCGGTCGATCGTGTCGAGGCAATGGAACATCACGTAGCGCGCCTGCGGCTTGACGACGGCCTGGTCCAGCACCAGCGACAATGGTGTGCCGGTCCATTTGGCGATGCAGCTCCAGCCCTCGACGCAGTCGTGACGCGTGATCTGGGTGCGGCTCGGCATGTTCTGCAACTGCTCACGGCTGAGCGACAGCGGCTTCTCGACAAGGCCTGAAACCTCCAATCGCCAGTCGGCGAAATTGTTGGCGAGAAGGCCCTTGTAGATATCGTCATCCGGCGCGGTGACACCGTTCGGCCGCTGCGGCTGGCGGATGTCGGCTTCCGTGAATTCCGGCGCCAGCCTATCGCGTCCGGCGAGCAGGCGTTGCGCGCGGTACGTCAGGCCATTTGCGTTCTCGAGGAAACCGCGCAGGCCGCCGCCGATGCCGAGCTGACTGTCGAAGGCGTCGCAACCCGACAGCATGATGCCGGAGGCGCCAAGGCTCGCGGCGGTCAGAAACTTGCGGCGGCTGATTTCGAATTTTGCCATGTCACGCACTCCTCTCGGCGGGTTTGTCGTCATGCACTGGGGGATCAGTGCGGTACCAGCCGGTGATGATGGAACGCAGCTCGTTGATCGGTCCGGCGGCGAGGATCATCAGGATGTGGATAACGAAGAAGGCGACCAGCAGCGCCATGACGGTGAAATGGATGGTGCGCGCCGTCTGCCGACCACCGAGCAGGTCGTTGAGGAACGGCAGTACTGAGTTCATGCTGGGCGACATCGCAAGACCGGTGATGACCATCAGCGGCAGCAGAACAAAGAGGACGCCGCCATAGGCCATCTTCTGCAGAGTGTTGTATTCGCGCGTGTGGTGGAACTTCAGCCTGGCATGATCAACGATGTCCTGTGGCAAGCGCTTGAGGTCGTCGAGGCGCGGGGTGAGATCCCGCCGGATATGGCCGTTGATCAAGCTGGCGACCAGCCAGACGATCAAGGTCGTCGTCAGGATCCAGGCGAAGAAGAAGTGGACGACGCGGGCCGTTCCGAGATCATAGTAGGAGGGGATGGTCGCCCAGGAAGGGAAACCGCGTGCTGTCTCGCTACCGGCCGGACCTGACCAGCCGAGAACGCCAGTCGTGTCGAAGCGGTGCCCGAAGATCGCGGTGTAGCCGCGTGGGCCAGCATTGGTGTTCTCGGCGCCGATCTCGAAGATAGTGTTGTTGTAGCCAAAGCCGGATTGCTTGCCGATATAGAGCTGCGGCCGGGCATTGAAGATCTGCAGGCCGGAAAGCAGCATGAAGAACAGCGAGATGGCCCAGATCCAGTGCGTCAGTCGCGTCCAGCGCGACTGACGGTAGATCAGCGTCTTGTCACCCGAAGCGGGAACGCGCGTTCCAATTTCGGATTGGCTTCTGGCAAGGGGTTCCATCTTGTCTCATCTCCCTTGGGCGCGACCTGCGCGTCCATTGTCCTCCTGATACGTCGCGATCCAAACCGATGTTTCATCCGATCACGGATTTATTACGAACCGCCCAGGCTGACGGCGAGGTTGACGGCGGCAGCGACGATGACGGTGTTGAAGAAGAACGACAGGATCGAGTGGGCAAGCACGACCCGGCGCATATGCGTCGTCGAGATGTTGGTGTCGGCGGTCTGCGCGGTCATGCCAATGACGGTGGAGAAATAGAGGAAATCCCAGCCTTCCGGCCTTTTTTCGCCGGGAAACAGCAGGCCCCCGACGGGGATTTTCTTCTTGGTTCCGGCATCGACTTCTTCGCCGTCCATCCAGTAGACATGGGCATAGTGGAGCGCGGCCATGGCATGGATGGTGAACCAGCCGAGCGGGATCGACAGCAGCGCGAAGCCAAGCTCGATGGGATGGCCTTTGTCCTTCTGGTTGATCAACAGGAACAATGAGATGATGGCGAGGCCGACGACGACGAGCGTGACCGCGAAGATAACCAGCACTGGCTGATCGGTGGCGCGCGCATTCTTGCTGAGATAAGTGCCGCTGAACTTCGGCATCTGGGCGACGACCAGTATGACATAGGCGGCAAAGAAGGCGTTGGCACCGATCGAATAGGCAAGCGGGGCATGTAGGAGCAACGCCACAAGGAACGCAAAGACACCGATACACGCCGACATTACAAACAGCATGTGCCGCTGCATCGGCTTCTTGATTGGAGGCGTTTCGGCGGCCATGGCGGTCTCCACCCTGGATGGCGCTCTGCTTCTAGAACAGTTCACCGTTTCACCGAAACGGCGAATCGCTAATTCTTGTTTTGACGCAATTCCGGACGGAAAACCGCTGCGCACTTTTGCTGGAATTGCTTTGTCTCTTGTTTGACGCAATTCCGGACGGAAAACCGCTATGCACTTTTCCTGGAATTGCTTTTAGCTGGGTGTGGCGGATTTCAGCGCGCGCCGCAAGATACGGTCGAGCTCGCCAAGGAACCGGGACCGATCCTGGGGCGCAAAGCTTGCATTGTAGCCCTTGCTTTCGCCTGTCTCGCGCAAATGCTGCTTGAGGTCGCGCATGGCAACCGCCATGCCGATCGTTTCCGGCGTGAAGGGACGTCCGGTGGGCCCAAGCACATGCGCACCAAGCGCTACCGAGCGGGCGGCAAGCGGAATATCCGCTGTCACCACAATATCGTTGGGCTTTGCGTTCTCGACGATCCAGTCATCGGCGGCGTCGGCGCCCTTCGACACCACGACGTTGCGGATCATCGGGTCGCGTGATGGACGCAGGCCGCCATTGGAGACATGGGTGACGACGATGCCATGGCGGTCGGCGACTTTCTCGACCTCGGCCTTGACCGGGCATGCGTCGGCATCGACGTAGATGGCGGGTGCGGACATTGTCACTCCAGGACGTGCGGGGCCGGAAACATATCCGGCCCCGCACGGAATTTCACAGCAATCATGCCGGCAGGGCGCCAGACCTCTTGGCCATCCAGGTGGCCATGTAGTCCATCAGCCCGGGATTGAGGCAATCATAGGGTTCGAGCCCGATCGACTTCAGTTGGCCGCGAATGCCGTCCATACGACCCGGATCGACACCGGATTCGATGATCGAGGAGACAAAGGCGGTGAAGCCCGGCGGCGACCAGCCATCCTCCTCGAAGCGCTCGGGGTGGATGAAGGTCAGGCCCTTGAACGGATGATCGCGCTCGACCGGCCCGTGCATGTGGACACCGCAGCCGGTGCAGGCATGGCGCTGGATGAGCGCTGCCGGGTCGACCACCTTGAGCTTGTCGCCGTTCTCGGTGACGGTGACATCGCCAGTGCCGGCAACCGCGACCACCGAGAATACGGCGCCTTCGGGCTTCCAGCATTTGGTGCAGCCGCAAGCATGATTGTGCGCGATCTGGCCCTTGACCTTCACCTTCACCGGATTGCTGGTGCAAAGGCAGACCAGCGTGCCGCCGGCAAAGCTCGCACTTTCCTTGGGCAGCCCATTGTCGATTTTCGGATGCAGTTTCTCCGCCATTTCTTCTCCTCCCAGGTTTCGCCACAGAGGTCGCTGGCCGGTTGGCTGGCGGCGTGTGACTGTCTTCAGTAAACGACGACGCTTCGGATCGACTTGCCCTCATGCATGAGGTCGAACCCCTTGTTGATGTCCTCGAGCTTCAGCGTGTGGGTGATCATCGGGTCGATCTGGATCTTGCCGTCCATGTACCAGTCGACGATTTTGGGCACGTCGGTGCGGCCGCGCGCGCCGCCGAAGGCGGTGCCCATCCAGCTGCGGCCGGTGACCAGCTGGAACGGCCGCGTCGAGATCTCCTGGCCGGCACCGGCGACGCCGATGACGACCGACTTGCCCCAGCCGCGGTGCGAGGCTTCCAGCGCCTGGCGCATCACCTTGGTGTTGCCGGTGCAGTCGAAGGTGTAGTCGGCGCCGCCGATCTGGTCGGCACCGCGCTTGGTCATGTTGACGAGGTAAGGCACGATGTCGCCGTCGATCTCCTTTGGATTGACGAAATGCGTCATGCCGAAGCGCTCGCCCCATTCCTTCTTGTCGTTGTTCAGGTCGACGCCGATGATCATGTCGGCGCCGGCAAGCTTCAGGCCCTGGATGACGTTGAGGCCGATGCCGCCGAGGCCGAAGACGACGGCGGTGGCGCCTTGCTCGACCTTGGCCGTGTTGATGACGGCGCCGATACCGGTGGTCACCCCGCAGCCGATATAGCAGATCTTGTCGAAGGGGGCGTCGGGGTTGACCTTGGCGACCGCGATCTCTGGCAGCACGGTGAAGTTGGAAAAGGTCGAGCAGCCCATATAGTGGAAGATCTTGTCCTTGCCGATGGAAAAGCGCGACGAGCCGTCGGGCATCAGGCCTTGTCCCTGGGTGGCGCGGATGGCGGTGCAGAGGTTGGTTTTCCTGGACAGGCAGGACGGGCACTGCCGGCATTCGGGCGTATAGAGCGGGATGACGTGATCGCCCTTCCTGACCGAGGTGACACCCTTGCCGACATCGACCACGACACCGGCGCCCTCATGGCCGAGAATGGCCGGGAAGATGCCTTCGGGATCGGCGCCCGACAGGGTGAACTCGTCGGTGTGGCAGATGCCCGTCGCCTTGATCTCGACCAGCACCTCGCCGGGCTGAGGACCGTCGAGGTCGACCTCCATGATCTCCAGCGGCTTTCCGGCGGCGACAGCGACAGCGGCGCGCGTTTTCATCAGGCAATTCCTCCAAAGGCGATTTTTGCGCACGCTTTCAGGTTTTGCCTCGACGATCAACTGCTAGCTGGTTGCACACTTGGGCCAGCACGCAGAATTTTATTCCCTAACCGATTGAAAGGCAGCGATTGACCCACCCGGCTTGACCGCGCCAGCACAGGTCATAAAAGGAACGGCCGACCGAGGGATATCCGCATGTTCACCAAGATCCTGATCGCCAATCGTGGCGAGATCGCCTGCCGCGTCATCAAGACGGCACGCAAGATGGGCATTGCTACGGTCGCCGTCTATTCCGATGCCGATCGCGATGCCGTGCACGTCGAGATGGCCGACGAGGCGGTGCATATCGGTCCGGCACCCGCCGCGCAGAGCTACCTCGTCCCTGAAAAGATCATCGCCGCCTGCAAGCAGACCGGCGCCCAGGCAGTGCATCCGGGCTATGGCTTCCTGTCCGAAAGGGCTGCCTTCTGCGAGGCGCTGGAGAAGGAAGGTATCGTCTTCATCGGTCCCAAGCCGAAGGCGATCAAGGCGATGGGCGACAAGATCGAATCGAAGAAGTTCGCCAACGCCGCCAAGGTTTCGACGGTGCCGGGCTGGCTCGGCGTCATCGAGAATGCCGACCACGCGGAGAAGATCGCCGGCGAAATCGGCTATCCCGTGATGATCAAGGCCTCGGCCGGCGGCGGCGGCAAGGGCATGCGCATCGCCTGGAACCAGTCGGAAGTGCGCGACGGGTTCGACCGGGCCCGCTCCGAGGCCAAGAGCTCGTTCGGCGACGATCGTGTTTTCATCGAGAAGTTTGTCGTCGACCCGCGCCACATCGAGATCCAGGTGCTGGCCGACGCGCATGGCAACGCGCTCTATCTCGGCGAACGCGAATGTTCGATCCAGCGTCGAAACCAGAAAGTGGCGGAGGAGGCGCCGTCGCCATTCCTCGATGCCAAGACGCGCAAGGCGATGGGCGAACAGTCGGTGGCGCTGGCCAGGGCCGTCGACTATCAGAGCGCCGGCACGGTCGAGTTCATCGTCGACAAGGACAAGAACTTCTATTTCCTCGAAATGAATACACGATTGCAGGTCGAGCATCCGGTGACGGAGCTCGTCACCGGCATCGATCTGGTCGAGCAGATGATCCGCGTCGCCGCCGGCGAGAAGCTTGCTTTGAAGCAGAGCGATATCAAACTGAACGGCTGGGCGGTGGAGAGCCGGCTCTACGCCGAGGATCCCTATCGCAATTTCCTGCCCTCGATCGGCCGGCTGACACGCTACCGGTCGCCGGAGGAAGGACAGTTCGGCGATGTCGTCATCCGCAACGACACCGGCGTCACCGAGGGCTCGGAGATCTCGATGTTCTACGATCCGATGCTCGCCAAGCTGTGCACCTGGGCGCCGACACGCATCGAGGCGATCGATGCCATGTCGGAAGCGCTCGACAGCTTTGTCGTCGACGGCATCGAGCACAACATTCCGTTCCTGGCGGCACTGATGCAGCATCCGCGCTGGCGGGAGGGGGCGATATCGACCGGGTTCATCGCCGAGGAATATCCCGATGGTTTTGCGCCCATCGTTCCGGACAGCGAGGAAAAGGCCGTCCTGGCCGCGATCGCCACCGCCGTGGAACTGCTGCGCCGCGACCGGCTGGACCGATTGGGTGGCCGCCTAGCACCGCATTCGGGAGCGCTCAAGCGCGACTGGGTGGTGAAGATCGGCGAAGATTATCTGTCGGCGTCCATCCTCGAGGGCATGATTTCCATTCCGATGGAAATCGATCTGTCGGTCGACGGCGGCAAGGCGCTGACCGTGTCGTCCGACTGGCGGCCGGGCGACTTGATCTGGCGCGGCACGGTCGGCACGCGCGAGGTCATCGCCCAGATCCGGCCGGTTGCAAACGGTCTTCGCATCGCCTGGAAAGGCATGTCGGTGGCCGCGCGGGCGATGCTGCCCCGCACCGCGGAACTGGAAAAACTAATGCCGGAGAAGGTGGCGCCGGACACGTCGAAGCTGCTGCTCTGCCCGATGCCCGGCCTTGTCGTGTCGATCGCCGTTACCGAGGGCCAGGAGGTCAAGGCCGGCGAGACCTTGGCCGTGGTCGAGGCGATGAAGATGGAAAACGTGTTGCGCGCCGAACGCGACCTCGTCGTGTCGAAACTCAATGCCAAGCCGGGCGACAGCCTGGCTGTCGACGCGGTGATCATGGAATTCGCCTGAGAGACTGAGGCCAGCCGGGCAGGGATGGCGAAGCCTGTGGTTGACGGTCGTTTGTGCTGGACTGGTATCGCCGGGTCCCGGACAATACATCTCCATCGACTCAAGTTTACGGGCAGCGCGAGAAACCATGGCGGATGAAAGACTTCCACGCGATCCCCTGAAGCGTGAAGCCGTGATCGCGGCCATGCCGCCGAAGGCGCCCGTGCGGCCATTCGTTCATTTGCGCGTGCATTCGGCCTATTCGCTGCTCGAGGGCGCGCTTCAGCTTGGTAAGATCGTCGGCCATGCTCTGAAAGACGAAGCCCCGGCAATTGCCGTCACCGACACCAACAATCTTTTCGGCGCGCTGGAATTCGCGCAGAAGGCGGTCAAGGACGGCATCCAGCCGATCATCGGCTGCCAGATCGCGCTCGCCTTTTCCGGCGAAAACAGCGACGGCCAGCGCGACCGCCGGCGGCAGGGCCCGGAGATGCGGCCGGTCGTCCTGATCGCGGCGACCGAAGCCGGATATTCCAATCTGGTCAGGCTTGTCAGCCGCGTCTACCTGGAAACGCCACCCGGCGAAGCCGTGCACCTGACCACCGGGATGCTGGAGGGGCAGGCTGATGGGCTGATCTGCCTCAGCGGCGGACCACGCGGCCCGATCGGCAGCGCCTTGAAGGAAGATCGCCGCGATCTTGCCGAGACGCGGCTTTTGACGCTCAAGGCGATGTTCGGCGACCGCCTCTATGTCGAACTGGAACGGGTTGCCGGCTACGACCGGATGATCGAACATTCGACGATCGATCTCGCCTATGCGCACGAGCTTCCCCTTGTCGCCACCAACGAGGCGTTTTTCTCATCGCGCGACGATTATGAGGCGCATGACGCGCTGATTGCCATTGCCGAGGGCTCCGTCGTCGCCGTCGACACCCGCCGCCGGCTGTCGCCGGACAATTTCCTGCGCAGCCAGGCGGATATGGCGCAATTGTTCGCCGATCTGCCGGAAGCGATCGACAACACGGTCGAAATCGCGCTGCGCTGCTCCTACTACCCAAAAAACCGCAGCCCGATCCTGCCGCGCTTCACCGGCGGCGACAGTGCCGACAAGGACGCGGCCGAAAAGGCCGAGGCCGCTGAGCTCGCCCGGCAGGCGCGAGAGGGACTCGACGCGCGCCTTGCCCTGCATGGACCGACCCCGGGCTACACGGTCGAGCAATATCGCGAGCGGCTCGAATTCGAGCTCGGCATCATCGAGAAGATGAAGTTCCCCGGCTACTTCCTGATCGTTGCCGACTTCATCAAATGGGCCAAGGCACAGGGCATTCCGGTCGGTCCGGGCCGTGGTTCGGGCGCAGGCTCGCTGGTTGCCTATTCCACCACCATCACAGACATTGATCCGCTGCGTTTCTCCTTGCTGTTCGAGCGCTTCCTCAATCCGGATCGCGTCTCGATGCCCGACTTCGACATCGACTTCTGCCAGGATCGCCGCGAAGAGGTGATCCGCTATGTCCAGCAGAAATACGGCCGCGACCAGGTCGGCCAGATCATCACGTTCGGTACGCTGCAGGCCCGGGCCGTGCTGCGCGACGTCGGCCGCGTGTTGCAGATGCCCTACGGCCAGGTCGACAAGCTGTCCAAGATGGTGCCGCAGAACCCGGCCAATCCGGTCAAGCTCGCCGATGCCATCGCCAACGAGCCGCGCTTTGCCGAGGAGGCCGAGAAGGAGCCGATCGTCCAGACGCTGCTCGACATGGCGCAGAAGCTGGAAGGGCTCTATCGCCACGCCTCGACGCACGCCGCCGGCATCGTCATCGGCGACCGCCCGCTATCGGAACTGGTGCCGATGTACCGTGATCCGCGCTCGGACATGCCTGTCACCCAGTTCAACATGAAATATGTCGAGCAGGCCGGGCTGGTGAAGTTCGACTTCCTCGGCCTGAAAACGTTGACGGTGCTGGAGACGGCGGTGAAACTGATCCGCCGCCGCGGCATCGACATCGATCTGGCGACAATCCCGCTCGATGATCCCGACACCTACGCCATGCTGTCGCGCGGCGAGGTGGTCGGCGTTTTCCAGGTTGAAAGCGCCGGCATGCGCAAGGCGCTGATCGGCATGCGGCCCGACTGCATCGAGGACATCATCGCGCTGGTCGCGCTCTATCGCCCCGGCCCGATGGAGAACATCCCGACCTACAACGCCAGAAAGCATGGCGAGGAAGAGATGGCCTCGATCCATCCCAAGATCGACCATCTGGTGAAAGAGACACAAGGCGTCATCGTCTACCAGGAACAGGTGATGCAGATCGCGCAGGAGTTGTCGGGCTATTCGCTCGGCGAAGCCGACCTTCTGCGCCGCGCCATGGGCAAGAAGATTCGTGCCGAGATGGACAAGCAGCGCGAGCGCTTCGTCTCGGGTGCTGTCGAGCGCGGCGTCAGCAAGCCGCAAGCCGATTTCATTTTCGACCTGCTGGCCAAGTTCGCCGACTATGGTTTCAACAAGTCGCACGCCGCCGCCTACGCCGTGGTCTCCTATCAGACGGCCTATCTCAAGGCGCATTATCCGGTCGAGTTCCTGGCGGCATCGATGACGCTCGACATGGGCAACACCGACAAGCTCGCAGACTTCCGGCAGGATGCGCTGCGCCTTGGCATCGAGGTGCTGGCGCCGTCCGTGATGACGAGTTTCCGTCCCTTCGAGGTCGGCGAGAACCGCATCTATCATTCGATGGCGGCGCTCAAGGGCGTCGGCGACGCGGCAGTCGAACATATCGTTGCCGTGCGCGGTGAAAAGCCGTTCAAGAACCTTGCCGATTTCTGCGAAAGGGTCGACCCGAAGATCGTCGGCAAGCGCGTTTTCGAAAGCCTGATCATGGCCGGTGCGCTCGACTGCTTTGGCCACGACCGCGCCCAGATGATGGCTGGCGTCGAACGGATGATGGGGCTGGCTTCACTTGCCCAGCAGAACGCCGTTTCCGGCCAGGCCGATATTTTCGGCGCTTCGTTGGGCGCACAGTCGCAGGCGCTCAACCTGCCGGCAACGGATCCGTGGCTTGCCGCCGACCGGCTGCATCGCGAATTCCAGGTCGTCGGCTTCTATCTCTCGGCTCATCCGCTTGACGAGTACAAGGCGGCGCTGCAGAAGATGCGGGTGCAGACCTGGGGCGAGTTCTCGGCCGCCGTCAAGCGGGGCGCCACCGCCGGCCGGCTTGCCGGCACGGTGACGACCAAGCAGGAGCGCAAGACACGCACCGGCAACAAGATGGGCGTGGTGCAGTTCTCCGACACGTCGGGGCAGTATGAGGCCGTGCTGTTTTCGGAAGGATTGGCCCAGTTTCGCGACTTCCTGGAGCCCGGCCGCTCCGTCGTCATCCAGGTCGCCGCCGAGGACAGGCCCGAGGGCGTCAATTTGCGCATCAATTCCGTGCAATCGCTGGAAGACGAGGCAAGCCGCATCCAGAAGGCGCTGCGCATTTTCGTCAGGAACGAAGGACCGGCCTCGATGATTCAATCCCAGCTTACCCAGCGCGGTGATAGCCAGGTGAGCATTATCGTGATCAAGGAAGAGGCGCAGGGCGAGGTCGAGATAGCCTTGCAGGGCGGCTACCGCGTCTCGCCACAGATCGCTTCGGCGATGCGCGCGGTGCCGGGCGTGGTCGAAGTGGAACTGGTGTGATCGCCGCCTTTGCCAGGCGGCCACCCATCGGGCGGCATCCGCCGCTTGTATCACCCTGATCGTCAAGAAGGCCGCGGACAAGGTTCCGTCGAGAGACCGTTCCGCACTGGCGCGGCCTACGATGCCGCCACTTCAGCCGGCTGTATCGGTTTGCGCTGCAGATTGAGCAGGTTTCCCATCAGGATGAGCAGCGCACCGCCCGCGGTGAAGGCGTCGATCTGCTCGCTGTAGAGCAGCCAGCCGACCAGCGCCGACAGGGGCACGCGCAGGAAATCCATGGGCGAAATGACGGTGGCGTCGGCATAGGTGAGCGCGCGGGCCATGCAGAAATGCGACGACATGCCGGTGAAAGCGATCAGCAGGATCCATGGCCAGAGTTCGAGCTGTGGAGTGCGCCACACGTAAAGCGCCGGGAGGAAGCCGAGCACCGACTGGATGATCAGCATCCAAAAAATGATGCGCACGACACTGTCCGTGCGCGTCAGGGATTTGACGAGAACCAGCGAGACGCCGAAACAGACCGCGGCTCCCAGCACGACCAGATGCCCGGGATCGATGGCGTCGACGCCGGGACGGACGATGATCACCACGCCGATCAGCCCCAGCACGACCGCCGCAAGCTTGGGGCGGTTCAGCCTTTCGCCAAGGAAGGTCACGGCCAGGATTGCCGTCCAGATCGGCGTCGTGAATTCGATCGAGATCAGCACCGCCAGCGGGATCAGCGTCAGCGCGTACAGCCACGCCGCCTGACCGCTGTAGTGGACGACATTGCGGGCGATATGGGCGAGGGGACGCTGCGTGCGCATTGCCGCAAATCCGCCTGTCGTCATCACCAGCGGCAACAGGATGAAAAAGCCGATCACCGAACGCAGTTCCAGCACCTGGAAGACGTTGAGCTCGGCTGTCGTGGCGCGGCCAGCGACCGACATCGCCAGGAACGAGGCAATCGACAGTGCCATCCAGAATGCGGCTTTGGGGAGTGAAGGGGTGGGCGCCATGTCAGCTATGTCGCAGGCGCGGGCAGACGGAGCAATCGCTAGCCGCCCCATTCTTCTGGGCCAGTTGCGGTTGTGCCGGTCCGAAACGGGTCGGGTCGCAGACGGAACTTGATGCCGGAAGGGGCGTTGAGACGTGGGGTTCACCTGATGGATGACCACACCTGAGGAGGAGAGCTTCGATGATGTCACCAGCGCGATTTGTGCTTTGTGGGTGCCTGCTGGTCGCTGCCAATGCGGCATATGCGGACGAAGGCAAATTTCTCCAGTCCTTTAAGGGGAATTTCGCCGGCAAGGGGGCTGTCCAGGTGACGACAGAGGCACCGACCGTCAGCGTTTCTTGCACATTCAAATCGGATTCGACATCATCCTCGTTGTCGCTCGACGGCAACTGCCGCGGGCTTATCCTGATGAGCCGCGCCATCAGCGCGCATCTGAAAACCAGTGGCACCAGATACAGTGGCGTCTATGTGGGATCGCGCACTGGTCCGGCGCAGCTCAACGGCAGCCGCTCCGGCAATGCGATCAATCTCGCTATCCGCTGGGCCAAGCCGGTCAATGGCAACAGCGTTTCGCAATTGACCGTGGAGAAAAAAGGCACCGACGGCATTCTGTTGACCGTCACCGACCACGATCCCAAAACCGGCAAGAACGTGGTGACCAGTCGCATCGATCTGAAGCGCACCTGACGGGTGCGTTGGATATTCAGGTGGTGTCTGACCTGAATCTCTATACATCATATGCAGTGTCAGTCCTCGAGCGGCTCCGGCGGGTGGGCATCGCGACCCCTGCCGAATGTATACCCGGTTTCCACCGCCTTGCGGCCAAACTTGTCGCGTAGCGCGTCGATGGCGCCTTCAGCCATGGCGCGCTTGCGCGACTGGAGGTCGACGAGGTCAGGCGGGTCGGCCTTGTCGTCGTCGGAAAGGTCGCTGACGCCGATGCCGAGCAGCCGGTATTTCGTGCCGTCCGCTTCCCTGCGCAAAAGGTCCACGCCGGTCGAAAAGATGCGGTCCGCGAGCCTTGTCGGGTCGCCGAGCTGGCGGTTGCGGGTGCGCAGTTTGAAATCCTGGGTCTTCAGTTTCAGCACCACGGTGCGGCCGGCGATGCCTGACTTTTTCAGCCGCGCCGAGACCTTTTCCGAAAGGCCCCTCAGCACCGAGACCAGTTCTTCCAGCGATGCTATGTCGGTGTCGAAAGTGGTTTCGGCCGATACGCTCTTGGCGTCCTGGTCAGGGTCGACGCGGCGGACGTCTTCTCCGCGCGAAAGCCGGTAGAGCCGGTCACCCATTGAACCATAGCGGCGCATCAGGTCGCCGCGCTCCATCCTTTGAAGCTGGCCAATGGTGCGGATGCCGTCGCGCTCCAGCGTGGCGTTGAACGCCTTGCCGACGCCCCAGATCATGGTCACCGGCTGCGGCGCAAGGAAGCCGACCGCCTCGGCCTCGCCGATGACCGAGAAGCCGCGCGGCTTGCGGAAATCCGACGCGATCTTGGCGAGGAACTTGCAGTAGGAGAGGCCGGCCGAAACCGTGATGCCGATCTCCTTCTCGACGGCCTGCGCAAAGCGCGCCAGCACCACCGCCGGCGGCAGACCGTGCAACCGCTCGGTGCCGGCGAGATCGAGAAATGCCTCGTCGATCGACAGCGGCTCGACCAATGGCGTCAGCGCCTGCATCATGGCGCGCACTTCGCGGCCGACACTCACATATTTTTCCATGTTGGGCGGGATCACGACGGCCTCGGGGCAGGCTTCAAGCGCCTTGAACATCGGCATGGCGGAGCGTACGCCCCGGATACGGGCGATGTAGCATGCGGTGGAGACGACCCCGCGCTTGCCGCCGCCTATAATCAGCGGTTTGTCCTTGAGCGCCGGGTTGTCGCGCTTTTCGATCGCCGCGTAGAAGGCATCGCAGTCGATATGGGCCAGATGCAGCCGGTAAAGCTCCGGATGGCGGGCAAGGCGAGGGCTGCCGCAGCGCTCGCAGCGGCGCGTTTCACTGCGCTGAAACGTCAGGCAGTCACGGCAAAAACCGTAATCGGGATTGTTGACAGGGGCCGCCATCGCTGCGAACATAAAGAGAACAGAGGCAATGGTACGACAGTGCAGGGCCAGCGACAAGCTTGGCCTGGGGAGAACGTATGAGCACGATCATAGTACCGCTGACGCCAGAGCTCTGGCCTGAATTCGAGGACCTTTTCGGCAAGCAAGGCGCTTGTTACGGCTGCTGGTGCACGCATTTCCGGCTGGCGCCGGCGGCGCGGCGCGAGAGCAGCCGCGAACGCAACAAGGACCACATAAAGGCGCGCATCGAGGCCGGCCCGCCCCCCGGCCTGCTGGCCGTCGAGGATGGTAAGGCGGTTGGCTGGATGCAGATCGGACCGCGCGCCGACGTGCCCGAATGGAACAACAAGGGCAGGGGCTCGGCACCGATCGATCCCGCCGATGCTTCCGATCCAGCCGTTTGGGCGATCTCCTGCTTTTTCATTCGCGCCAAGGCGCGAGGACGGGGCATTACGCATCGCCTCGTCGAGGGCGGCATCGATTTCGCCCGCAGAAGCGGGGCACGCCTTGTCGAGGCCTGCCCGATCGACCTGTCCCGCGATTCGCGCTCGATCGGGCTGTTCGTCGGCTCGTCGCGCGTGTTCGAAAAGGCCGGGTTCGATAGGCTCGTCGAGCGCAAAGCTGGCCGGCCATTGATGCGACTGGTGTTGGGCGCCTGAATATCGCTGTCTTGCAGTTGTGATTGTATTTCCCTACCAGAAGTACGAACAGATTTTTGCCTTTCGACCAAACGGAGGTTGCCGTGACCCGTATGTTGCCAGTTGCCCTTACCGCGCTCCTGCTCAGCGCGCCCGCTTTCGGCCAGACCGTCGACAGCCAAGGCGCGAAGCAATTGTCCGATGACCTGTCCCGCTATGTTGGTAAACAGGCGCTCGACAAAGGCATCCTGAAGGTTTCGGTCGAAGGCAACGCCTACAAGATCGTTTTTGATTTCAAGGCTCTGGCCGGGACATTTCCCGACCAGAAGCTGATGAAATTCGACTTTGCGCCTTACGCCCTGCTGGTCAAGCCGCGCAGTGACGGGTTCTGGAATGTCTCGATGGATTTTTCGCAAAGCGCATCTTTCGAGTTCAACGGGCCCGAGGGGCTGCAAAGCACACAGTTTTCGATCAAGGACGGCAAGGGCAGCGGCGTCTATGATCCGAAACTGGCCGCCTTTACCAGCGGCGCGAGTTCGATCGCGAGCATGACGATGGCATCGAAGGACGCCAAGCAGCAGATCGATATGAGCGCCGGCGCGGGCACCGCGACCCTGTCCGCGACCAAGGCGGCCAATGGCGGCGTCGATTTCACGACGTCGCAAAAAGTTTCGAGCTTCGTCGAAGCGATAAAATACAATGATCCCGAGAGCGGGCTGAATTTTCCGGTCACGATAAAGTCGCCGGAATTGTCGGTGGAAGCCAGCGGCAAGGGCGTGCAGACCAAGCCGCTGCTCGATCTCCTGGCATTTGCCGTGGCCAATGAAGACGAGAAGACGCTGAAGGCAAACCAGGCGCAACTCAAGTCGCTTCTGCTCGCCGCGCTTCCGGTGTGGGAGCGCATCGATGGCACGTATAGTTTCAAGGATTTCGCGGTCGACAGCCCGATCGGCACTTTCGGGGCGACCCAACTCAGCGCCGCTTTCGGTACCGACGGCGTCTCCCAGAACGGCAAGATCAGCTATGGCATCAAGGCTTCAGGGCTGACCGTGCCGCAGCAGCTTTTGCCAAGCTGGAGCGTGGCGCTGCTGCCCACCGATATCGACCTGAATTTCGGCGGCGCGAACATCGATCTCGACAGCATGGCGAAGAAGGCTATCGAAGCCTTTGATCTCAATCACAAACCGCCGTTGTCGGCGGAATTCGGCGACCAGCTCAAGGCCGACTTCCTGGCCAAGACGCCGAAGGTCGTTATCGATCACAGCACCGTCAAGAACAAAGACATGGAGATCGCGCTGGAAGGCGAGATGACAAGCTTCGGCCAGAAACCCGACGCGAGTCTCACTGTCGATGTCGCCGGCGTCGACAAGATCATGGCGCATCTGCAGGAGGCGGCAAAGGCGCAGCCGGAGATCGGGCAGTACGTGCCTGTCGCTCTCATGGCGAAGGGTTTTGCCAAAACGCTGCCGGATGGCAAGTTGGAGTGGGTCATCAACACCAAGGCTGACGGCTCGGTCGCTGTCAACGGTGTCGTGCTGAAGCCTGCCGATCCCGCAGTGGACGATAGCGTCGATGACGGTAACGGCGCGGATGATGGCAACGGCGACGATAGTGGCGGTAGCGATAATGGCGGTAACGACAATGGCGGATCAGGGGCGAAACTGAACCCTTGAGGGTTCAACCCTCGATCCCGAAACCAAAGTCACTTTTGGGCGATTTGCCTTAGAACCCCAGCGCGCCCGCGATCTTCGGCCCGGCTTCGCGCCAGTCCTGGACGACGATGACATCGCCCGGGACTGGCGGCAGGAACGCACGCAGCGAATTGTCGGCCATCAGGTGGAAGAGATTTGCGTCGCCGACCGATTCCCGCACCGACGCCAGATTGTGCGGCTGATCGTCGACGAAGACCACCGGCCTGCGGCTGCTGCCGCGCAGCCTCGCCACCGCTGGTCCCTTGGCCATTTCAGTGGTCAGCAGCGGATAGTTTAGCCCCAGGGCATCGAGATGGGCGCGGCGCACGGCACGATGCTTGTGCGGCATGGCCGTCAGCATGACGATCTCGGCGTTGTCGCCAAGTCTTGCCAAAGCTTCCACGGCACCGTCGGTGATGCTCTGCCAATCGGCTTGCGCATCGAAGAAATCGCCCAGAAGTGCCGTGACTTCCGGCTGTTCGATCAGGCGGCCGCTGGCCGTTTCGGCGATATTGCCGGTCAGCCGGAAGGACGCCAGTGTCAGGCCATAGCCGCGCGCCTTGAGGAAATGCGGAAAGGGGCGGATGAATTCGAGCACGACGTCGTCGACGTCGAGCACCAGCAGCGGCCGGTCGTCGGCCGCCAGTTCCTCGATCTGGCGCGCGGTCTCTGGATCATCGCTCATATGGAACGCTCATGATTGTCGTCGCCGAGCGGCAAGGCGCGCAACGCCTTGCCCACGGCTGCCGGCGGCGTGCCGGTTTCCTCGGCAAAGCGCATCAGGGTCGGCTCGTGGGCGAGAATGAACTGCAGGACGCCAGCCAGGAATCCCGGCTCGCCGGCGGCCTTTCGGATTGAATGCGCCTCTATTCCGGTGATCGCCAGAAAACGCGGCAACAGCTCCGGATCGGAGGCAACGAAGCCCAGCGCCTTCACGGCAAGCGTTTCCGCCTCTTCGCGCATTGACGCCGCGTTTGCCATCACTACCTTCGGTATGCGGAATGAGTCTCTTTCGCAGTAATGGCAAGAGTTGTTTGCGGCAAGCTTTTAGAACGCGGCGCGCCTTTTCGACGCGCGGGAAGACGGGTGGAAATCGCGCTGCTTTGCAGCCATAGGTTTCCGTTTCGTCAATCAAATTGCCGTATAGTGAAGCAGGGTTTGGTGCGCTCAAGGAAGAACGCATGACGGCTGCCTTCGAGCGGAGGGCGACCGGGACGGGATGTCGATGCCGAAGAAGGTCATGATCGTCGAGGACAATGAGCTCAATATGAAGCTCTTTCGGGACCTCATCGAAGCAAGCGGCTACGAGACGGTGCGTACTCGCAATGGTCTGGAGGCGCTCGACCTTGCTCGCAAGCATCGGCCGGATCTCATCCTGATGGACATCCAGTTGCCCGAAGTGTCGGGTCTGGAGGTGACCAAATGGCTGAAGGAAGACGACGACCTGCACGTCATCCCGGTCATCGCGGTGACTGCCTTCGCGATGAAAGGCGATGAGGAGCGCATCCGCCAGGGTGGCTGCGAGGCTTACATCTCGAAGCCGATCTCCGTGCCGCGTTTCATCGAAACCATCAAATCCTATCTGGGCGATGCCTGACATGCCTTTCCAGCCGAGCCGGAGCCTTGTGAAATGACCGCGCGGATCCTCGTCGTCGACGACATCCCTGCCAATGTGAGGCTGCTGGAGGTCCGGCTGCTGGCCGAATATTTCGAGGTACTGACTGCCACCAACGGGCCCGATGCGATCGAGACCTGCGAGAACGGCAAGGTCGACGTGGTGTTGCTGGACGTCATGATGCCCGACATGGATGGGTTCGAGGTCTGCCGAAGGCTGAAAAGCGATCCGGCGACGTCGCACATACCGGTGGTGATGATCACCGCGCTCGACCAGGTGTCCGACCGCGTGCGCGGGCTGGAAGCCGGCGCTGACGACTTCCTGACCAAGCCCGTCAACGACCTGCAGCTGATGACGCGGGTCAAGAGCCTGGTCAGGTTGAAGTCTCTGACCGACGAGCTCAGGCTGCGCGCTTCGACGACCCGCAACATCGGCATCGAAGAGTTGCTCAGCCGCAATTTCGCATCCGAGGACGCGACGCCAAAAGTGCTTTTGATCGACGAGCGCAAATCGTCGGTCGAGCGCATCGAGAAGATGCTGCGCGACCGTGCCGACCTTGACGTCACCGCCGATCCGCACGCCGGTTTCTTCCAGGCCGCCGAGACACCCTACGAATGCGTGATGATCTCGACGGCCTTCGCCGATTTCGATCCGCTCAGGCTCTGCTCGCAGTTGCGCTCGCTCGACCGAACCCGTTTCGTGCCGATCATTCTGCTGGCGGAAGAGGGCGAGGAGGAGCGCATCATCCGCGGCCTCGAACTCGGCATCAACGATTATCTGATGCGGCCGATCGACCAGCAGGAACTGACGGCACGGCTGCGCACCCAGGTGCGCCGCAAGCGCTACAACGACCAATTGCGCGCCAGCGTCACCCAGACCATCGAGATGGCGGTGACGGACGGCCTGACCGGGCTGCACAACCGCCGCTATCTCGACAGCCATCTGCAGACGCTGTTCGACCGCGCCGTGGCGCGGCGCCGGCCGCTGTCGGTGATGATCACCGATCTCGACCGCTTCAAGTCGATCAATGACGCGCACGGCCACGATGGCGGCGACGAGGTGCTGCGGGAATTCGCGCGGCGGCTGCGCAAGAACGTCCGCGGCATCGACCTCGCCTGCCGGTTTGGCGGCGAGGAGTTCGTGGTGGTCATGCCGGACACCGACGGCGCGGTGGCCGAGAAGGTGGCCGAACGCATCCGCGCCGAAATCGCCCAAAAACCGTTCGCCATCGGTGCCGACGGCAAAACCATCGAGGTCACCGTCAGTGTTGGCGTGTCGTCGGTTCTGAAGGGCGTGGATACGGTGGCGGCTCTGATGAAGCGCGCCGATCTCGCGCTCTATGAAGCCAAGAGTGGCGGCCGCAACCGCGTCGTCGCCAAGGCGGCGTAACGGCCCAGGCTCGATTATCCATGCGCTCCCGACAGGGTTACCCGTTTACCTTAATCCAAGCGATTCGCGAGCCTTGGTTAAGAAAGTGTTGATTTTCATAAGCTCTTGCGCAACTGTGCTGGTCAAGACGAAGCCGGCACGAGGGTAGGTAGCCGGCTCGATCTCTCGAATACCCCATGATGCTCAGGTCCGCCGCATCTCCTGGGTCCGTGGGGTCGGCCGGCCGGCGCTGGCACATAGTGGCCTCCTCGTACCGCTGCCAAACGCCGACCGGCCCCCTTTGTTTCAAACGGACTCAAGACTCTGTACCAAGCCCCAAATATCAGGGGCTTTTTTCATGCGCGGAAAATCTGACCAACCCTTCCTGAACTATGACGCTTCATCCGATGAGGCTGTTTGCCACTCGCCGACCGTGCCTCTCGCAGACGTTCGACAGCCTCCTGACAGGCGATTGACAGGGGGGTTTTTCTGTGCAGAAATTGGTTGGACCATTGGACCACTTGGAGGATGTGTGGACCAGAACAGCCTGCCACCTATCCAGACGACGGCGCGCGACGACGCCGTGCTGAAGGCTTTGGTGGGGTTTGTTCGCGCAGAAGCCCTGCAGCCCGGCGAGCGGCTGCCGACAGAGCGTATTCTGGCCGAGCGGCTGAAGGTCAGCCGCAACACGGTGCGCGAGGCGCTGACGCGGTGGGAGGGGCTTGGCCTTGTCGAGCGCCGGCAAGGCAGCGGCACCTATCTCAAGGCGGCCGTATCACCCGACATGCTGCATTTGCCGTTGACGCTGGCGGGCGGCAACGACTTCACCAGCCTGATGAGGACGCTGGAAATCCGGCGCGCGCTGGAAGCGGAAGCGGCGGCACTCTGCGCCGAGCGGGCGAGCCCGGCCGATATCGCCGAGATAGAACGCAGGCTCGACATCATGGAGCAGGCGTTTCGCAGCCGTGACGGCATGTCGTCGGAAGAGGACTGGGAATTCCATCAGGCGATCTACCGGGTTTCGGGCAATCCGCTGTTCGAACAGATCATCGCCGCCATGCACGAACTGTTCCACAGTTTCTGGGAGCATCCGCTCGGCGTGCGCGATTTTGGTCATGCCAGCTTTCCCTACCACCGCACCATCTACGAGTGCATCGCCGCGCGCGATCCGCAAGGCGCCCGCGCCGAGGCGCTCAAGCTGATCGCCACCGTCGAGGACGATCTCAAGCGCGGTGCGGCCAAACTCAAACTTCCGAGCCAGACATGAATGAGCATCCGACCGGTTTCGATCACGATTATCTTACCGAGGCGGCGACGCTTCTGGCGCATGACGAACCGTTTCCGGGCGGCGCGGTAGTGCCGCCGATCTACCAGACGTCGCTGTTCACCTTCGCCAATTACGCCGAAATGGCCGATACCTTTGCCGGCAAACGAAAGCAGCCGATCTATTCGCGCGGCGACAATCCGACGGTGATGGAGTTCGAGACGCGCGTGGCCGCGCTCGAGGGTGCCGAGGCCGCGCGCGGCTTTTCCAGCGGCATGGCTGCGATCAGCGCCACCGTGCTTGCCTTCGTCGGGGCCGGCGAGCGCATCGTCGCGGTGCGCAATTGTTATGGCGATGCCTACCGCCTGTTCGAGCGGCTCCTGCCGAGGCTCAACATCAAGGTCGACTATGTCGACGGCTCCGATCCGGATGCGGTCGCGGCGGCTCTTCCCGGCGCCAAGCTGCTCTATCTGGAAAGCCCGACCTCGATGATGTTCGAGCTCCAAGACCTGCCGCATCTGACCCGGCTGGCCAAGGAGCAGGGCATCGTCACCTCGATCGACAATTCCTGGGCGACGCCGGTGTTCCAGAAGCCGATTGCGCACGGCGTCGATCTGGTGCTGCACTCGGCCTCGAAATATCTCGGCGGCCATAGCGATACGGTCGCCGGCGTCGTGGCGGGTTCGGCCGCGCACATCAAGCATATCAACGAGCAGACCTACTCCTATCTCGGCGGCAAGCTGTCGCCGTTCGAGGCGTGGCTATTGCTGCGCGGATTGCGCACGCTGCCGCTGCGTTTGCCGCATCATATGAAGAGCGGGCTCACAATCGCCGAGCGGCTGAAGGCGCATGGCAATGTCGAGCGGGTCAACCATCCCGCCTATTCGAACCATCCAGGCAAGACGACGCTGGCCGGCTATGCCGGGCTGTTCTCGTTCGAGGTGACGGACGATATCGACATCCCCGTCTTCGTCGATGCGCTGAACTTTTTCCGCATCGGCGTCAGTTGGGGCGGTCATGAGAGCCTGGTCGTGCCGGCCAAGGCGTCGCTGGAGCAGACGCCGGGACTGAATTCGATGGCGCGCTTCGGCGTCAGCCCCCGAACCATCCGCTTCAATGTCGGATTGGAAAGTGTCGAGGACCTCTGGGCCGATATCGCCCAGGCCTTCGAAAAAGCGAGAAAATAACAAGCAGGTTCAAAATGGGAGTCTTGAACATGAAAAAACTGACCGTCATGCTTGCCACCGTTGCGGGGCTGGCGATTTCCGCCGGAGGCGCGTTGGCCGATTCGACCCTCAAGATGGTCGAAGTCATCACCAGCCCGCCGCGCACCGAATTCCTGAAGAAGCAGATCGCCGAATTCGAGGCTGCCAATCCCGGCGTCAAGGTCGAGCTGATCTCGCTGCCCTGGGGACAGGCATTCGAAAAGTTTCTGACCATGGTGCAGGCCGGTGACACGCCCGACGTGGTCGAGATGCCGGAACGCTGGATGGGCCTCTATGCCAACAATGCCCAGCTCGAGGATCTTGGGCCCTACATGGCCAAGTGGGATGACGCCAAGACGCTCGGCGACCGCGCCAAACAGTTCGGCTCGACCGTCAACAACACCCAATTCATGATCCCTTACGGCTACTATGTGAACGCGCTGTTCTGGAACAAGAAGCTGTTCAAGGAAGCCGGCCTCGACGGCCCGCCGGCGACGCTCGACGAGTTCGTCGCCGACTCCAAGAAAATCTCCGCCATCCCGGGCAAGTACGGCTACTGCCTGCGCGGCGGGCCGGGTGCCTTCAACGGCATGCACATGTTCATGAACATTGCGGCCGGGAAGGGCGGCTATTTCAACGAGGACGGCACCTCGACCATCAACGAAGAAGGGTCGGTCAAGGGCCTGCAGATGCTGGCCGACATGTACAAGCAGGGCCTGGCGCCGAAGGATGCGGTAAGCTGGGGTTTCAACGAAACCGTCACCGGCTTCTATTCCGGCACCTGCGCCATGCTCAACCAGGATCCGGACGCGCTGCTCGGCATCGCCGACAAGATGAGCGCCGACGACTTCGCCGTGGCGCCGCTGCCGGTCGGACCAAGCGGCAAATCCTATCCGACGCTCGGCTACGCCGGCTGGGCGATGTTCGCCAACTCGCAGCACAAGGACGATGCCTGGAAGCTGATGGCGACCCTGCTGTCGCCAAAGGACAATCTGGAATGGGCCAAGGAAGTCGGCGTCATCCCGATCCACAATGGCGCCGACCAGGACGCTCATTTCAAGACCGAGCAGTTCAAGGGCTGGTTCACGGAACTGAGCGACAGCTCCAAATATGAGATGGTGACGCCGCCGACGCATCTGGAAAACCTCGGCAATTTCGTCGACCAGGTGGCGATCAAGAACTTCCAGGAAGTCTTGCTTGGCCAGAAGACGGCTAAGGAAGTCGCCGACCAGTGGGCAGCCTTCCTGACCAAGGAACAGCAGGACTGGCTGGCGAAGAACAAGAAGTGACGCCCTTCTTCCTTCTCCCCGTGACACGGGGAGAAGGTGTCACGAAGTGACGGATGAGGGGCAGCGCCAGAGCCTGCAAAGTTCGCGCAGCCCCCATCTGCCTGCCGGCATCTTCTCCCCGTGAACGGGGAGAAGGAAGCTGTTGCACGTCGGCACCAATCTTCCACTGCGAGCGCCAATGACCTATGCCGTGTCCGAAATACGATCCGCCGGCCGGCCGCGAAAGAAGCGGCTCTCCTACGCGACGATCGAGCCCTGGCTCTATCTCAGCCCGGCGATCATCCTGCTGGTCGTGGTGCTGCTTGTGCCGCTGGTCATCGGCATCAGCTATTCCTTCCGCAAGTTCTCGGCCTTCAAGTCGGAATATGTCGGGCTCGGGCAGTATCAGGCGATGCTGTCGGACCAGGTGCTTGGACAGGCTTTGGTCAACACGCTGTGGTGGACGGTCGCCAGCCTGTTCTTTCAGTTCTTCCTCGGCCTTGGCCTGGCGCTGCTGCTCGACAAACCGTTCTGGGGCCGCAAGGTGGTGCAGGCGCTGGTGTTTCTCCCTTGGGCCGTGCCGTCCTTCCTTTCGGGCCTGACCTGGGCGTGGCTGTTCAACCCGATCATCGGTCCGCTGCCGCATTGGCTGTTCGCGTTGGGGCTGAAGGCCGAGCCGACCAACGTTTTATCCGATCCCTCGACAGCCATGTGGGGGCCGATCGTCGCCAATGTCTGGTTCGGCATTCCCTTCTTCGCCATCACGCTTCTGGCCGCGCTGAAGTCCATTCCATCCGAACTGCATGAGGCTGCGGCCATCGACGGCGCTTCGCCGTGGCAGCGCTTCACCAAGGTGACGCTGCCGTTCCTGGCGCCGACCATCGCCATCACAGTGATGCTGCGCACCATCTGGATCGCCACATTCGCCGACCTGATCTTTGTCATGACGGAGGGCGGACCGGCCGGATCGACCAATACGGTGCCGGTCTACATCTATGTCAGCGCCTTCAAGTCGCTGGACAAGGGTTATGCCTCGGCGGTCGCCGTTCTGCTGCTCGTCCTGCTCATCGCCTATGCGATCGCGCTGATCGCCATCCGCCGCTCCCTGGTGAGGCACGTCTGATGATCGCAGGACGCTCACCCTCGCAACGCTTCTTCGGCGGCATCGGCCTCTACGCGGCAATCGCCGCCTACGTGATCTTCGCGCTGTTCCCCATCTACTGGACGCTGAAGATCTCGGTGACGCCGGAAAGACTTCTCTATTCCGAAGGCATTACCTTCTGGCCGTCGCAAACGACGCTGCAGAATTTTGCAACCGTGCTCGAAGCCACCGATTTCCCACGCTACTTCCTCAACAGCGTCATCGTCTCGGTCTCGACGGCGGCATTGGTGACAGTAATCGCAACGCTCGCCGGCTACGCCATGTCGCGCTTCACCTTTCGCGGCAAGGCGGCACTGGCTCTCATGTTGCTTTTAACCCAGACCTTTCCGCTGGTGATGGTCATTCCACCGATCTACCGCGTCATGGGCCAGATCGGCCTGATCAACAGCCTGACCGGGCTGATCATCATCTACACGGCCTTCAACACCGCCTTCGCCACCTTCCTGATGCAGTCCTTCTTCGACGGCATCCCGAAGGATCTGGAGGAGGCCGCAATGATCGACGGCTGCACGCGGGCTCAAGCCATGCGCCGCGTGATCGTGCCGCTGACGCTGCCCGGCATGGGCGCCACGCTGGGCTTTGTCTTCACCGCCGCCTGGAGCGAGCTTCTGTTCGCGCTGATGCTGATTTCCAGCGACGACCAGAAGACCTTCGCCGTTGGCCTGCTTACGTTCATCGGCAAGTTCGCCGTCGACTGGGGGCAGATGATGGCGGCGTCCATCCTGGCGCTGATCCCGGTCTGCATCTTCTTCGCCTTCCTGCAACGCTATCTCGTCACCGGCCTGACCGCCGGCGCCGTCAAAGGATAGATCGATGGCTTCTGTTACGCTCGAAAAGGTCCGCAAGGACTATGGTGCCGTTCGTGTCCTGCACGCGGTCGATCTTGAAATCGCCGATGGCGAATTCGTCGTCCTGGTCGGTCCGTCGGGCTGCGGAAAGTCCACGCTTTTGCGCATGATAGCCGGGCTTGAGGAAGCCTCGGGCGGCGAGATCCGCATCGGCGAGCGGCTGGTCAACGACGTGGCGCCCAAGGATCGCGACATCGCCATGGTGTTCCAGTCCTATGCGCTCTACCCGCATATGGATGTGTCGAAGAACATGGGCTTCAGCCTCATGCTGAGGAAAGCCGAGAAGCCGGCGATCGATGCCCGTGTCGATGGCGCGGCCAAGCGGCTCGGCCTGGACAGTTTCCTGCAACGCCTGCCCAGGCAGTTGTCGGGCGGCCAGCGCCAGCGCGTCGCCATGGGCCGCGCCATCGTGCGCGATCCCAAGGTTTTTCTGTTCGACGAGCCGCTGTCGAACCTCGATGCCAAGCTGCGCGTTCACATGCGCGCCGAGATCAAGGCGCTGCATCAGCAGCTGAAAACCACCTCGGTCTACGTCACGCACGACCAGATCGAGGCGATGACCATGGCCGACCGCATCGTCGTCATGCATGACGGGCTGATCCAGCAGGTCGGCGCGCCGCTCGATCTCTATGACCGTCCAGCCAACATGTTCGTTGCCGGCTTCATCGGCTCGCCCGGCATGAATTTCCTGCCGGCGACGATTCGCAAGCGCGATGTATTGGAAGCGAAACTGGCCGATGGCCAGTCGCTGAAACTGCTGGACGGCTTACCGCTCAAGGAGGGTGATACAATCACCGTCGGCCTGCGGCCCGAGCATATCCGGCTGGCCGGTGACGGTGCTCTGCAAGGCGAGGTGGGGGTGGTGGAGCCGCTCGGTCTGTCGACGCAGTTCTACGTCAAACTGGCCGGCCAGCAGCTTTGCGTCTTCGCCATGGGCCGTGCCGGGGTAAAGCCCGGCGATACTGTGCGGCTCGCGGCCGATCCGGCGTCGCTGCATCTGTTCGACCCGAAAAGCGGCCACCGCATCGGGTAGGGGACTCAGTCCGCCGACCAAACAAAAAACGCCGCCCAATGGGCGGCGTTTTGCATTCCACAGAAACCCAGATTACTTGATCTTGGTTTCCTTGAATTCGACGTGCTTCTTGGCGACCGGGTCGTACTTGCGGAACGACAGCTTGTCGGTCTTGGTACGGCTGTTCTTGCTGGTCACGTAGAAGAAACCGGTGTCGGCGGTCGACAGAAGCTTGATCTTGATGTTTGCGGCTTTGGCCATGGTATCAGTCCGTTTGTTCGTGGAGTTTTGGCCGCTGGAGCACGGGGAAAACACCCGGACGCGGGAAACTTGGCGCGACACATAAAGAACGTACCCGGAAAGTCAAGCCCGGCCGACCCCGATGTGGCCGGTTCGAGCTGCCCGGTATGCACAAATTACACGGTTACCGCCTCGGGCGTGGCAACCTTCTTCCAATCCCCGGTGGTGTTCCACCAGCGATTCGGATTGGCGCGGTCGTCCAGCCCCTTGGAGCGGCTGGCAAGGATCGGCTGCAGGCGGATCACCGGCTCCTGATAGGAATGCGCCTGGAAAATCGCCTCGACGACGCGGCTGGCCAACGCCTGGTCATCAGGCAGTTCGAATGAAACCTCGACCGTGCCTGGGCGGCGGCGGAATTCGGCTTCGGCGCCGGCCGCCGCGCCTTCCAACGGCCTGTAGCGCTCGATGCCGTGCGCCGACTGATAGGCGTTGCGGTCATATTTGCCCATGGCCAGCGGGGCGATCGCGACCACCGCGTCCATGATACGGTCGACATCCGCGGCTGGGGCCTGGAAGGTCACAAGCAGCAGAAGCGTCATTCGCAGGGATGTGGTTTCAAAGCCGCTGTCGATCATGGGAGTGTCCTCAACTTCCGATGTTTGGGAACGCTTCTTTTAGCGCCTGGCTGCTGACATGGTTCTGTCAGCAGCCTGCCGCCGCAGGGCGGCGACAAAGGGCTTTTGTCGCGCTACAGGAGAATCTTGCGCACAAGCCTGAAGCAGACCAGGACGATGTAGGCGGCGAAGAACAGGCCGAGCGACCAGCCGAAGCCGGAAGGTCCGAAACTGTCCATGCCGATCCCGATCGCCTGCGGGCCAAGCACCATGCCGACGCCGTAGCACAGCACGAAAGCGGCATTGGCCGACGCCAGTTCGTGGCCGGAAAGCTGCGAACCGAGATGGGCGAGGCCGATCGTGTACATGGCCGCGACGACACCGCCCCAGACGAAAAGCAGCGCTGCCATGAAGTGCCAGTTCGCGGCGAAGAAGGGCATGAACACCGTGCCGGCCAACCCTACAATGGCACAGGCGAGCAGCAGATAGCGGCGATCGCTCACCCTGTCGCTGATCATGCCGATCGGTATCTGCAACAGAACGTTGCCGAGACCGATCATGGTCAGGAGAAGTGCCGCGTCGGCCTCGGAGTAGCCGATGCGGTTGCCGTAGACTGGAAACAGAGCGAAGCCGCCGGTCTCCACCGCGCCAAACACCAGCACGGCGAAGGTCGCGGTCGGAACCAGCCAGATGTAGCGCAGGAAGTTGCTGGTTTCGCCGTCGGCGACAATGGTGGGGCTTTCGTTGCGCGCTGCCAGCACCGGTATCGCGGCCAGCGTCACCAAGGCGATGATGACGCCGAATGGCTTGAAGCCGGAGCTGCCGAGATGGGCGAACAGCCACGGACCGGCTGCAAAACCGAGCGACAGGACAGTGGCGTAAATGCCAAGGACAAGGCCGCGCCGGTAGGGAGGCGCCGACGTGCTGATCCAGAATTCCGACAGGATGAACAGCACGGTCAGTGCGATGTGCAGCACGACGCGCAGCGGGAACCACATCCAGAAATCGGGTGCGAAATGAAAGCCGATGAAGGCGAGCGCGCCAGCGGCAATCATGCCAATCATGGTCCAGGCGACACCGAAGCGCATGGCGAGCGGTGTGGCCAATGGCGCTCCGGCGATCGAGGCCAGGCCGGCGACAGCCGTGTTGAGGCCGATCATGGAGGCCGAATGGCCGCGTGTTTCCAGGATGACGCTGAGCAGGGGCATGCCCAGGCCGATGGCGATGCCGACGACGCTGATCGACGAGATCGCCGCGATCATCGGCAGCCAGTGTACGCGTTCGTCGCCCTTTGGTTGGGTATCGACCGTCATGGGATATCTGAGTACTCGATGTTTTACAGAATTTCGCGGGTGAAGCGATTGCGGATCAGCCGGTAGAAAGGGACGGGGCTGTCCGGATGCAGCTGCGGATCATGGGCCAGACGCTTTTCCAACTCGTCCAGGATCGTTCGGGTGATGTCGGGTATGTCGGCTTCGCGAGCCTTGGCAAGCGGTAGCCAGACCAGTTCCTCGAGTTCGTTCGTCGGGCCGCCACCGGGCACTTCGACGGCGACGTCGGCGCGCCAGGCGCTGAAGAAGCGTGTATCGAAGCGGCGCACCCGGTTGGGCGGAGTGATGGCCCGGGCGATGAAGCGCAGCATGTCCAGGGAGGGCTGCACGCCGTGTTCGGCAAAACCCTGCCAATCGCGCCTGGCGGTGGCAAAGGCACCTTTGCGGCCGATCAGAAGCCCGGCTTCCTCGTAGGTCTCACGGATCGCCGACAGGGCGATGGCGCGGGCTCGTGCGGCGCTGGTGCGACCTGGGCCGGCGGTAAGCTTTGTTTCCTGTTCCGGGTGTAATGCCGCGGCGACAGCGATGCGACTGTCGGCAGGGTCGGTGCGGCCTCCGGGGAAGACGAATTTTCCAGGCATGAAGGCGTGGCCGGCATGCCGGCGGCCCATCAGCACCAGAACTTCATCGCCCTTGCGGTCGAGCAGGATCAGGGTCGCCGCATCGCGCGGGCGTATCGGCCGATCGCTATGAGCGATCATGCTCCGCTCGATCCTGTCGACTTCCGCCTTGGTCATACCATCCATGCGCAGGACCTAGCGGAAACTTCTTGCATGCGAAAGTGGCCTTGATGATCGGCATGTTGCGCCAGCCAGTACCTCAGGCTCCCGGATGCGGCTCGATCACATCCTTTTCGCCACCAAATCCATGCATATAGAACGCCCATTGCAGTCCGATGACGGCACCTTTGACAGGCTGCAGCAGTGCAACCGACAGCAAGATGGTCAAGGGCACCCAAATCGCGATGTGCTGCCAGGTAGACAAGGTCGAGGTCGCTTCGACGCCCATGAAGGCGCCGAGAACGATGTGGCCGACGATGACGATGACCAGATAGGCCGGCAGGTCATCGGCGCGATGGTGGTGGATCTCCTCGCCGCACACGCTGCAGGTCTCCACGGTCTTGGTGAAGCCGCGAAACAGCTTGCCTTCGCCGCAGTTCGGGCAGCGGCCCAGCAGACCGCGCTTCATCGCCGTCCACAACGGGCGGGCCACGCGGCCCGAGTGATGTTCGCCGCCGAAAACCTGTTGTTCCATCATCGTCTCCTGCCGCGTGAACCCGGTCGCGATTGCGACGCACGGGCGCGGCCTTTAGCCTTGTGAAATGACCGTTTCGAGCCTGGCAGGGGCTTCGGGTCGGTCAACATTTCGAAACGCATCGCGCCGGCCATCGGAGCCACCTGGACGAGCCGAACCTCGACGCGATCCGCGAGTTGGTAGCCTTTGCCGGAGCGTTCTCCAAACAGGGAGCGGGCCGTTTCGTCGAATATATAGTAATCGCCGCCCAGAGTTGACACGGGGATGAAACCATCGGCGCCATACTGCGGCAATTGGACAAATAGTCCTGATTTGGTGACGCCGGAGATGCGGGCGTCGAACCGGTCGTCGATGCGCTCGGCGAGATAAGCGGCGATCAGGCGGTCGACCGTGTCACGCTCGGCAGCCATCGCGCGGCGTTCCGTGCCGGAGATCAGCACCGCAACATCTTCGAGACGGGCCGCTTCGTCCTGGGTCAACCCTCCCGGACCGAGGCCGAGTGCGGTGATAAGTCCGCGATGCACGATCAGATCGGCGTAGCGGCGGATTGGCGAGGTGAAATGCGCGTAGCGCCTCAAATTGAGGCCGAAATGGCCGATGTTCTTCGGCGAATATTCGGCCTGGCTCTGCGAGCGCAGCACCACCTCGTTGACCAGGCCTTCATTGTCGGCGCCGCGTACGCGTTCCAGAATGCCGTTGAATTGGCTGGGCCGCATCTGCGCGCCGCGCGCCAGCGACAGGCCAAGCGTCTGCAGGAACTCGCGCAATGATTCCTGCTTGGCGAGTGAGGGAGCGTCATGGATGCGATAGACCAGCGCCTGTTTCTTCGCCTCCAGCGTTTCGGCGGCGGCGACATTGGCCTGGATCATAAATTCTTCGATCAGCTTATGGGCATCGAGCCGTTCCGGCACGATGACGCGGTCGACCGTGCCATCGTCTTTCAGCAGGATCTTGCGTTCCGGCAGGTCGAGTTCGAGCGGCTGGCGGCCTTCGCGCCCGCGCTTGAGGATCGCGTAGGCATCCCACAGCGGCTTCAGCACCGTGTCGAGGATCGGGCCGGCCTTGTCGTCCGGCACACCGTCGATTGCCGCCTGCGCCTGCGGGTAGGCGAGCTTCGCCGCCGATTTCATCATGATGCGGTGGAACGAGTGCCTGATCTTGTGACCATCGGCGGAGAAGGTCATGCGCACCGCCAGCGCCGGCCGGTCCTGCCCCTCGCGCAGCGAGCAGAGGTCGTTGGAGATGCGCTCGGGCAGCATCGGCACGACGCGGTCCGGAAAATAAACCGAATTGCCGCGCTTCAGCGCCTCGCGGTCGAGCGCCGTGCCGTACCGGATATAGGCGGCGACGTCGGCGATGGCGACCGTAATGACCACGCCGCCAGGGTTCTTCTCATCACTATCAGGTGTGGCGAATACCGCGTCGTCATGGTCCTTGGCGTCGGCCGGATCGATGGTGACGAGCGGCAGGTCGCGCCAGTCCTCGCGGTTGGCCATCGTCGCCGGTTTGACGGTTTCGGCTTCAGCAATGACGTCGGCCGGGAAAATGTGCGGAATGTCGTGGGCGTGGATGGCGATCATCGAGACCGCCTTTTCACTGGTCAGCGAGCCCAGCACGTTGAGTACCTTGGCCCTCGGCAGCCCATAGCGAGAGGCTCGGGCGGGTTCGACCTCGACCAGGTCGCCGTTCCTGGCCCCGTTCTGGAATTCCTTGTCGACGACCAGCTCCGGCTGGCGCCGTTCCACCGGCTCGATGCGAAAGGTGCCGTCCTGAAGCACCCGGAAGACACCGAGAACGGCATCGTTGCGCTTCTCGAAGATCTTCATCACCCGGCCGGTATAGGCGGGACCCGACGGATCATCGGTCGGGAACGTCTTGGCCAGCACGCGGTCACCGATGCCCGGCGCCGGCCCGCTGCCGCCGCGCGACACCCGAATCGAGACCACGGGCGGCTCGCCCGGGCCGACGGACTCGGCCGGGTGGGCCAGCAAGACGCCGTCGCCATCACGGCCAAATATGTCGAGCACGGCGACATGGGACAGGGCGCCGACGCGGGCCAGCCGCTTGCGCTCCTTGCTGAGGATACCCTCATCCTGAAGGTCGCGCAGCAGGTCCTTCAGCCAGATGCGGTCGTCACCGCGCAGCGCGAACGCCTTGGCGATGTCGCGTTTTCCCGCCCGGTCTGGGTTTTCGGCGATGTAACGCAGGATTTCGTCGCGCGAAGGCCGGTAATCGTCCTTGACCTTGGCCCTGGTGTCGGCGGTGCGCGGGTCGCCGTGGCTTCTTCCGGTGATCCTGCGCGCCACGCCGTCCTACCCTTTTTTCTTCGCGGCCGGCTTCTTGGCCGCTGTTTTCTTGGCCGCCGGGGCCTTGGCCGCTGCCGCCGCTGTCTTGCGGGCCGGTTTCCTGCCGCCGCCGCCCTTGGCTTCCTTTTCGGCAATCAGCGCCAGCGCATCTTCCATGGTCACCAATTGCGGATCCTTGCCCTTGGGCAGTGTGGCATTGACCTTGCCAAAATTCACGTAAGGTCCGTACTTGCCGTCTCGCACGACGATCTTGCCGCCTCCGTCCGGATGGTCACCGAGCTCCTTCAGCGCTGCCGGAGTACCACCGTTGCGGCCGCCCTTGGCCTTCGACTGCTTCTCGGCAATCACGGTGACGGCCCGGTTGAGGCCGATCGAGAACACATCCTCGATGCTATCGAGATTGGCGTAAGTGCCATCATGCAGCACGAAGGGACCGTAACGGCCGAGCCCGGCCGAGATCATCTTGCCGCTCTCGGGATGCTTCCCCACGTCGCGTGGCAGCGACAACAATGCCAGCGCCTTCTCATGATCGATGGAGTCCGGCGTCCAGCCCTTGGGCAGGCTGGAACGCTTGGCGTCCTTGCCCTCGCCGCGCTGGATATAGGGGCCGAAGCGGCCAGAGCGCAGCGTGATTTCCTCCGCAGTGTAGGGGTCCTTGCCGAGCAGCCTGGTGCCGTCCTCGCCGCCGCCATTCTCGCCATTCGGGTTGGCGGCGTCGCCGAGCTGGCGGGTGAAGGAGCATTCGGGATAGTTGGAGCAGCCGACGAAGGCGCCGAATTTGCCGAGCTTCAGCGACAGATTGCCGGTGCCGCATTTCGGGCAGATGCGCGGGTTCGAACCGTCTTCCCGTGCGGGGAACACCAGCGGTGCCAGTTCCTCGTTCAGCGCATCCAGCACGTCGGTGACGCGCAGTTCCTTGATGTCGGCGACGGCACCGGAAAAATCCTTCCAGAAATCGCGCAGCACGTCTTTCCAGGCGAGCTTGCCGTCCGAAATCTCGTCGAGCTTTTCCTCCAGTGATGCGGTGAAGTCGTACTCGACGTAGCGCTCGAAGAAGCTTTCGAGGAACGCCGAGAGCAGGCGGCCCTTGGCCTGCGGCACCAGCCGGCGCTTGTCGATGGCGACATAGTCGCGGTCCTCGAGCGTCTTCAGAATCGCGGTATAGGTCGACGGCCGGCCGATGCCGAGTTCCTCCAGCTTCTTGATCAGCGAGGCCTCGGAGTAGCGCGGCGGTGGCTCTGTCGTGTGCTGGGTGGCGTTGATCGCCTGACGGGTGAGCTGCTCGCCGGCACGGATTTCGGGCAAGCGGCGGTTTTCCTCGTCTTCGGCGTCGTCGTCCTTCTGGTCGGTGTAGGCGGCGATGAAGCCGTCGAAGCGGACGACCGAACCCACGGCGCGAAGCTCGGCGGTGCGGGCGCCGTTTACGGCTTCGATCTCGACAGTCGTGCGCTCTATTTCGGCCGGCTGCATCTGGCTGGCGATGGCGCGCTTCCAGATCAGTTCATAGAGCCGCGCCTGGTCGGCATCGAGATACTGCCTGACCGATGCGGGGGTGCGCATGAAATCGGTCGGTCGGATCGCCTCGTGCGCTTCCTGGGCGTTTTTGGCCTTGGCCGTGTAAAAACGCGGCTTTTCCGGCAGGTACTTTGGGCCGAACTCCTTGGCGATCGCGTCACGCGCGGCGGAAATCGCCTCAGGCGCCATCTGCACGCCGTCGGTTCGCATATAGGTGATCAGGCCGGCGGTCTCGCCACCGATGTCCATGCCCTCATAAAGCCGCTGCGCCACCTGCATTGTGCGGGTGGCCGAGAAACCGAGGCCCGACGAGGCGGCCTGCTGCAGCGTCGAAGTTGTGAACGGCGGGCCGGGGTTGCGCTTGGTCGGCTTGGCTTCGACGGACAGCGCCTTGAAGGCAGCACCTTCGAGCATCGCCTTGATGTCGTCGGCCTGCGCTTTGTTGGAAATGTCGAGTTTTTGGAGTTTCTTGCGTTCGAAGGCGGTCAGCCGCGCTTCGAAAGTCTCGTTGCGCGGCGTGCCGAGGATGGCCGCGATCTGCCAGTATTCCTCGCGGATGAATCGCTCGATCTCGGATTCGCGGTCGCAGACCAGGCGCAATGCCACCGATTGGACGCGGCCAGCCGAACGGGCACCCGGCAATTTGCGCCACAGCACCGGCGACAGCGTGAAGCCGACGAGATAGTCCAGCGCCCGGCGGGCGAGATAGGCGTCGACCAGCGGCGCATCGATCTGGCGTGGATTGGCCATCGCCTCCAGCACCGACGATTTGGTGATGGCGTTGAAGACGACGCGGCTGACCGGCTTGTCCTTCAGCGCTCGCTTCTGCTTCAGCACTTCCAGCACATGCCAGGAAATGGCCTCACCTTCGCGATCCGGGTCGGTGGCGAGGATCAGTCCATCAGCATCCTTGACCGCCTTGGCGATGTCGGCGAGCCGCTTGCCAGATGCGGTATCGACCGCCCAGGACATGGCGAAATCTTCATCCGGACGCACCGAGCCGTCCTTGGCCGGCAAATCGCGGACATGGCCGAACGAGGCGAGGACTTTGTAGTTCCTGCCGAGATATTTGTTGATTGTCTTCGCCTTGGCCGGCGATTCGACGACGACGACGTCCATGAGGTCTCTTATCTGCTGTGATGCGCCAGAAGAATTCCGCTGCGCGCGACGAAATCTCGTTTCTGTTTGTCGCTCACATGGCCGCGCTTTTGCATCCGGTCAAGGGGAGGCGTCTAAATTGCCGGACTGTCCGCAGCGAATACACTCATAGAGTGTATGGAGAAAATAACAGAATTTCGGTCAGGGGAGGTGATGGCCGCAAGCCGGCGAAAATGACCGGATGCTCTTCCGACGAGTCGAGAAAAATCGCCTGGCGTGCCGCCCCTCTACCACATGTGCCGGTGCACGAAAGGAAGCTGGCCGCCGCTGCATGGAGGGGGCGGCGACCAACCTCTGTCCCGCCGACACGCGGGAACGGGTGTTGAGGCTCAGTCGGCCTTGACGACGTGCCAGACGTCGGCGACACCGTCACCGCTCATGTCACCGGCCTTCTTGTCCTTGACGAAGGTGTAGACCGGCTTGCCGTCATAGGCCCACATCTTGGTGCCGTCGGTGCGGTCGATAACAGTCCATCCGTCGCTGGCCTTGGCTCCGGCTTCGGCCTTCAGCGGCGGCCAGTTGGCGGCGCATTTGTCGTAGCAGTTGCTCTTGCCTTTCCCGTCCTTGTCATAGGTGTAGAGCGTCATGCCCATCGCGTTGGTGTATATCTTGGTGCCACCGGCCTCCGCTTCCTTCCACGCCTCGGCGGCGAAGGATGCTACGGTGCTGAGCAGCAGCGCGGCCAGCCCTGCGGTCATCGTTTTCATGGAAATCTCCCTGGCTGATATCTGGAGACTCGCGGAAAATCGCGGCCTCGTTATGTCAACGCCCTCGCGGCTGCTTTCTTCCCCCGCCCGCGATGACTTGCCACAGCATGGTGGTTGGCCACAGCATGGTGGTTGGCCACAGCATGGTGGCTGGCCACAGGATGGTGATTGGCGAACAAACCCGCGTGCCGCTATATCGTCGCCAGAACAGTCGGAGCTTTTGGAATGGCATTGGACATCGGCTATGTCAGCGCGGTCGGGGCGGGCGCCATCTCGTTCCTGTCGCCTTGCGTGCTGCCGTTGGTGCCGCCCTATCTCTGCTACATGGCCGGCGTTTCGGTCGAGGATTTCCGCGGCAATGCCGGTGTGACGGCAAGGGAAGGCGCGCGCGGCGCGCTGCTCTACTCCTCGATCGCCTTCGTGCTCGGTTTCTCGACCGTGTTCGTGGCGCTCGGCGCGGGCGCCTCGACCATCGGCCGGCTGCTGCGCGTCTGGCAGGAGCCGCTTGCGATGGGCGCCGGTGTGCTGATTATCCTGATGGGCCTGAATTTCCTGGGCATCCTGCGCATCCCGCTCCTGTCGCGCGAGGCGCGCTTCCAGTCGCAGGGCAAGCCGGCCAGTGCCGTCGCCGCCTATGTAATGGGTCTGGCCTTCGCCTTCGGCTGGACGCCGTGCATCGGTCCGGTATTGGGGCCGATCCTGACGCTGGCCGGCGGCCGCGAAACGGTGGGCGAAGGCGCGCTGCTGCTCGCCGCCTATTCGCTGGGGCTCGGCATACCGTTCCTGATCGCGGCGCTATTTTCTGGGGCTTTCATGCGCTTCCTCGGCAAATTCCGTGTCCATCTCGGCCGTGTCGAGAAAGCAATCGGCGCGCTGCTCGTCGTCGCCGGGGTGTTCTTCCTCACCGGCGGGGTGCAGGCGGTATCGTACTGGCTGCTGGAGAATTTCCCGGTGCTGGGGCGGCTTGGATAGCCCACCGCCGATGGACCCACTGATTAAAAGTCAGTTGCTCCACCATCTCACCTGAATTTAACCGCATTGGTGCAGCATGGCGCCGCTGCTATCCTGTCTTGATTCCCAACGCATTTCATATGGTTGTCCGTCCATGAGCCAGAGATCCTGCCTGTCCGTCATTCTCGCCGCCGGCGAAGGGACGCGCATGAAGAGCGCGCTGCCGAAGGTGCTGCATCCGATCGCAGGGCTGCCGATGGTGGCTCACGTGGTGAAGGCGGCCGAAGCCGCCGGCGCCAGCAGCGAAGCGATCGTAATCGGGCATCGCGCGGAAGAGATGCGCAAGGTGGTGGCGAAATTCTCACCGAAGGCGGAGACCTTCGTGCAGGAGGAGCGCCTGGGTACGGCGCATGCCGTTCTTGCCGCACGTGAAGCGATATCGAGGGGTCATGACGACATTCTGGTCATGTTCGGCGACACGCCGCTTATCGATGCGGAGGCGCTGACGCTGGCGCGGCTGAAACTCGCCGAAGGCGCGGCCGTCGTGGTGATCGGCTTCCGTCCGCCCGTTCCAAACGGCTATGGCAGGCTGGTCGAAAAAGGCGGCAAGCTGATCGCCATCCGCGAGGAAAAGGACTGCTCCGAGGCGGAGAAGAAGATCACCTTCTGCAATGCCGGCATGATGGCGATTGCAGGCAAGCATGCGCTGAAACTGCTCGATGCGGTCGGCAATCAAAATGCCAAGGGCGAATATTACCTCACCGACATCGTCGAGATCGCCGGCGCGCAAGGTCTCGATGTGGTCGCCACCGAAGCCAGCTTCGAGAATGCGCTCGGCATCAACAACCGTGCCGAACTGGCGCAGGCCGAAGGTATCTGGCAGCAGCGCCGGCGGGAGCAAGCCATGCTGTCGGGCGTGACCTTGGTCGCGCCTGAAACGGTATATTTCTCGTACGACACCGAGATCGGCGCCGACACGATCGTCGAACCCAATGTCTGGTTCGGCCCGGGGGTGAAAATCGCCGGTGGCGCCAAGATCCACGCCTTCAGCCACATCGAAGGTGCCACTATTGCTGCCAATTGCGATGTTGGGCCGTTCGCACGGCTGCGGCCGGGTGCCGATCTCAGGCAAAAGGCAAAGGTCGGCAATTTCTGCGAGGTCAAGCAGGCCATCATCGAGGAAGGCGCCAAGGTCAACCATTTGACCTATATCGGTGATGCGCGGGTGGGCGCGGCGGCCAACATCGGCGCCGGCACCATCACCTGCAACTATGATGGTTATTCGAAATTCTTCACAGACATCGGCGAGGGCACCTTCATCGGCTCGAACTCGTCGCTGGTGGCGCCCGTTACGATCGGCAAGGGCGGCTATATCGCCTCGGGCAGCGTCATCACCGAAAATGTGCCGGACGATGCGCTTGCCTTCGGACGGGCTCGCCAGAAGACGATCCCCGGCAAGGGCAAGGAATTGCGCGAACGCTTTGCTTCGGTAGCGGCCGCGAAGAAGAAGGCTGCGGAATAGGCAATTCTTTACGCAAGCCATAAATAGATAATTCGCCCAAGCGCGCCGAGAAGCAGCACGAAGGCCGTCAGTGACTGGATGAAGAATCCAGGATACCGTTTCAACGGCGCGGAAAGGTATCCGACGAAATAGGCGATGCGTCCGATAAGCCAGACGAGCCCGAGGCCGGCGGCCCAGGCAGGGCTCCAGTAGATGGCGAACAGCCACATGGCCGGGAGGAAGATCGGCAGCCATTCGATCGTGTTGCAGTGCGCCCGGATCGCCCGTTCGAGCCGCGGGTCGCCCGTCATGGCCGGGGCGAGTATTCCGGTCGTGGAATGGGTGCGGGCGACCGTCAGGGCCATACCGAATATCATGAGGCCGCAAATCAGGGTGACCGCTGCCACCGGGTAATAGCGTTCCATCGTGCATCCTCCTTGCGGACGAATTCTATACGGAGCATGGCCGGTCGCCAGCAATATCGCGCAAAACGATGCTGGCCGCAGGAACATCGCGAAAACCTGAACAATAGCGGTAACCAGCTTGCAAGAGCGGTCTGTCATGGTGCATGCGTGCAGAAGCGTTCCGTTACACGGGGCGAAATGCAATGTGATTTTCGCGGCAGGCCGGCCATCCCTAAATAGCGCTGGTTTTCCACGGGCAATCGGGGACTGTCTGCATGTGCGGTATCGTTGGGATCGTCGGCCACTCACAGGTTGCGCCACTCATCGTCGATGCGCTGAAGCGTCTGGAGT